>NZ_JBGKAD010000002.1:0-300000 GCF_041361345.1 Halobaculum sp. MBLA0147
ATGAGAGACGATGACATCCGCCACGATGATGGGGCGGCCGCAGCCTCGCGAATCCGTACAGACGGCGGATCGGTGCGCGCGACGACGGAGGTGTCGTCGCCGGAGGACATCCCAACGGACGACTCACTCACGGACAGGACACTGACCGCGGTCACCGACGCGACGGCAGCCTTCCGACGCGCCGATACACGCGACGGCGTCGCACGTGTCGCCGTGACGGCGGTGGCCGACGCCTTCGAGGCAGAGGTAGCGTGCTGTCACCTCTACGAGCCGGAGACGAACCGGTTGCGCCGCGGTGCGGTCACGCAAGCCGGTGACAGACTGACCACGGACGTGCCGGGGTTCGACTTCGGCCAGACGCTCGCGGGGCGTGCGTTCAGAGCCGGTGAGATCACCCACGACGCCGCGACGGACACCTGCCTGTCGAGTGAGTCACTCGCCGGCACGGGCGTCCACACGCCCGTCGGTGACGCCGGTGTCCTGACGGTCGTGCTGGAGTCGGGTGGTGCGCCCGGCCGAGAGGTGGAGTCGTGTCTCTGTCGACTGGCACGCGTCGTGGCGACCGAGTTCGAGCGGGTCGAGACGCAGATCGCACGCGACGACGAACTCGACGCGTCCGTCCGCGAGCGTGATCACCTCGAGATCGCTCGTCACGTCCGCGCGACACTCCACGACGCGACCGAAGCGGCACTCGACGCGGACACGGCACGTGGCGCGACGGCGGCTGCCGTCCGGACGCTGGCACGGGCCGACCAGTTCGTCTCTGCACGCGTCGTCGAGCCGGCGGCCAGTGGCGTCGAGACGGTCGCTGTCGCCGATCGAGACGGAGAGATCGCCGTCGAACACGTCGGCACCGACGACCTGTCGTTGGACGACGACTTCGTCACCACGGTCGCCACCGAGGCACCACTCCGCTGTGACTCGCCGGACCCGGCGATCTACGCCCTCCGAGAGCGTGCAGACCCAGACGGAAAGACCATCGGCTGTTCACTCGGCGGGTTGGACACCGCCGACGGTGCGGTCGTGTGTACGCTCGCCGACGGTGCCGAACTCGTCGCCGACGCCGAGGCGGCACTCGACTCGTTCGCCGAGACGCTCGGACACGTCGTCGCCGCCAAACGGATCGAGGAGTTGGTTACGTCCGACCGGATCGTCCGTCTCGAGTTCGAAGTCACCGACAGAGCCTGTCTCGCCGTCGGGATCTCGGACACCGTCGAGAGTCACTGTTCGGTCGACCGGGTCGTCCCCGAGGACGACGGGACAGTACTCTGTTACGCGACGGTGGAGACCGGTGACGAGGCGGCCGCCGTTCGGGCCGCCGAGGCGCTCGACACGACGCGATCCGCGTCCGTCGTCGAGAGCGACGAGACGCAGACGTACCTCGAAGTTCGTCGCGAGTCGTCGGCTGCGAACGAGTTGATCGCGGCCGGCGGGACCGCACGCACCGCGACGGCGACCGACGGTGTCGGGACGCTGGTGATCGACGCACCGCTCAGTGCCAGCCTGAGTTCGTTGATCGACCGCTACACGGAGCGAACCGACGCGACGCTCGTCTCGAAAGAGACCGTCACACCACAGGCGACGATCACCGGCGAAGTCGACACCGACGAGGTCGGACTGACCGACCGACAACGCGAAGTCGTGACCGCCGCCCACGCGGCGGGGTACTACGCCTGGCCACGCGAACGAACCGCCGAACAGGTCGCCGAGTCACTCGGTATCTCGGTCTCGACACTGAGCGAACACCTCCGGACGGCACACCGGAAGATCGTCGCCTCGTTCGTCGAGTGACCGCGCCCAGCGACTTTCGTTCACCTGGTGGTACGACTCGGGTTTCTCTAGGTGCCGGCAGCCGAACAGTTTGGGCTGTGAACCCACACCACGGGAGACGGTAGTATCGGTCGATCCGTGCCCGGTACCCTACTGTCCGACGAGCCGTCGCAGATCGACGACCTGTCGCGCGTTCCACGCGAGTCGCACCACGAGACGACTTCGGGACGGTCGCCGTCCGATCGACCGCCGTTCGTCTTCGTCCATCAGCCACTCTCGAGCCGTTTCCGACAGCTGTCTCTCCCACGCTGGGCACGGATCACACACGTTCCGCGACTCGTCTCCCGGAGGTGGTCAGACGTGGACGGGGTCGACGACACGGAGCGACGCCTGATCACCGACGGCGGTGTCGAGCGGTCGAGCGACGCACCAGGTGTCGTCGACTCGACTGCACGCGAGAACGGGAACGACAGTCGAGACGTGACGGAAGCCACGGCAGTCGACGACGAGATACCCGCAGACGAGACGGGTGACGACCCGACGACGAGAGTCGATGGCGAGTTGGTGGCGCGCGAGGACCTCGAGGCAGAACTCGACGAGATCGAGCAACGACACCTCCGTCCAATCGGGGCGACCACGGAGGTCGTCGAGGAGAGTTCCACGCGGGCGTGTGACACCGTCGCCGAGCAGACCGACCGGACGGTGGCGATGTCGGAGGAGCTCTCCTCGGTGAGCGCGACGATCGAAGAGATCGCCGCCGAAGCCGACCAGGTCGAGTCCGTGACGACGACCGCCCGCGAGCAGACCGAGAGTGGCCAGTCGTCGGCACGAGAGGCGGCCGACCGGATCCAGACCGTCGAGAGCGCCGCGACGACCGTCTCCGAAGACATCGAAGAGCTGAGTGACCTCGTGGACGACATCGGCGAGGTCGTCACCGTCATCGACGACATCGCCAACCAGACGAACCTCCTCGCGCTGAACGCCAACATCGAGGCGGCCCGGGCAGATACGGGAGGTGATGGCTTTGCCGTCGTCGCAGAGGAAGTCAAATCACTCGCCGAGGAGTCACAGCAGCGAGCGGGCGAGATCGAGTCACAGGTACAGGCGGTCCAACGTGTCACCGACCGTGTCGTCGAGAACCTCGCCGAGACGACCGACCGACTCCGAGAGGGAGTCACCGCCGTCGACCACGTGGTCGAGCAGTTCGACGACATCGCCGCCGCTATCGAAGAGGTCGACAGTGGAATGTCCGAGATCGCGGCGGCCACCGACGACCAAGCGGAGGCGACGGAGTCGGTCACGGCGACCGTCGACGAGATCGCCGAACGAGCGGAGTCGGTGAACGAGTTGATCGAACAGATCGCCGCCGCGAACGGGGAACAGGCGACGAAAATCGACGAACTGAACGAGGCAGTCGAGGCCCTCCGCGAGATCGACTCCGTCTCGGGTGGGGGTGGCGACCCGGACGTGTGAGCGGCCGACCAGGGAGGCACAGTCGAGATTGCCGGAGGGCGACGATACGGCGGACACTGCACGATTACACAGAGCGAAACCACACACCACGACGGGAGACACAGACGATGTACGACAACACACCGACGGAGTACGGCTACGAGATGACCTTCACCGGGTTCATCGAGATCGACGAGATGCGGACGTGGGCGACGACCGTCCGCGACGCACTGGACGGACACGAGAGCGACGAGTGGCACTGTCTTGTCGACATGCGCGACCTCGACGCGATGTCGCCGAAAGCGAAAGACGTGATGACCGAAGTGAAGACCGAGTGCCACCGTGAGGGACTCGACCGCGTCGCGACGGTCGTGTCGGACACGACCACACGACTCCAGTTCCAACAGATGTCACGCGGGACTGGGGCCGTCGCGGAACGGTACGTCGCCGCCGACCAGCACGAGACCCCACTCGGCGTCGCACGAGCCTGGGTGCGAGACGGTGTCCGTCCGGAGGGGTCGGCGTGACTCACGAGATCACCGAGACGGAGTACGGGCTCCGGTTCACACACGACGGCCGACCGACCGCCGCTGATCTCGAAACGTTCTGTACCGACGCGCGACGGGCCGTCGACGACCAACCTGGCGCCTTCGGCGTGCTCTCCGACCAACGGGAACTCGAGGTGTTCCCGCGCGACGCCACCGACGAACTCGGTCAGCTGATGAAACACGCGAAACAGTCGGGACTGACACGGAGTGTCGCGCTCGTCGGGAGTGTGACATCGCAACTGCAGATCGACAGACTCGTCGAACAGTCTCGCGGCGGTGATCACTCCGTCGTCGTCCAAGCCGGCGAACACGACGATCCGGTCCACGTCGCTCGTCGCTGGATCGAAGACGGCGTCGAACCACCGGACTGACGCGACGGTGTCACGGCTCGGGGGGCACTGTTCAGATTAGGATTGGAGGACGAGGCGTGGCGTTTTCCGAGTGGTCTATGCTCGAAAACACACGCCTCAGTGGATGTCTCGACCAGATCGCCGTAGCGTTTGTGGAGCGAGAAGCGACACCACGGCTGCTGATGAAACTCGGTATTCAGCTGTATCTTACTGGTAACTAACTCCCGAATACTGTTCAGTTTCTCGATGTGTTTGGTGTCGACCGTGTTCGATCCACCGTTCACAACTGGGTTCACAAGGCCGATCTACAGCCCAGATCGGGACAGGCCCCGGATCACGTCGCGGTCGACGAGACCGTGATCCAACTCGACGACGAGCACTACTGGCTGTACGCTGCTGTCGACCCCGACTCGAACGGATTGCTCCACACGAAGCTCGAGCCGACGAGAACCAACGCGTTCGCCGTGAAGTTCTTCGCAGAACACCGTGAGAAACACGATGTCGACGACACGGTGTTTCTCGTCGACGGCGCACCACAACTTCACGAAGCGTGCAATCGCCACGGCCTCGGTCTCCGGTATGTCCGCACCGGTAATCACAACAGCGTCGAATCTTTCCTTCGAGAAGTCAAACGCAGAACCTATCAGCTCCCCCTATTGCTTTAGCAACGCCGTTAGAGAGACAGCCGACGCGTGGTTACGTTGCTTCGCTTTTGCATGGAACCGGCTTATCTGAACACCGCCGTGAATCCACCGCACGGGAGACCGAAGTATCGGTCGATCCGTGCCCGCTACTCCACTGTCCGACGAGCCGTCGCAGTTCGACGAACTGGACGAGGCAGTCGAGGCCCTCCGCGAGATCGACTCCGTCTCGGGTGGGGGTGACGACCCAGACGTGTGAGCGGCCGACCAGAGAGGGACAGTCGAGATTGCCGGAGGGCGACGACACGGCAGACCCTACACGATCACACAGAGCGAGACCACACACCACGACGGGAGGCACAGACGATGTACGACAACACACAGACAGAGTACGGGTAGGACATGACTTTCACGAATCCGTTTCGCTCTCGTCGTCACTGTCGGGGTGGAACAGATCTTCGATTCGACAGTCGAAGAAGGCGGCGAGTTCGAACGCCAGTTCCAGTGACGGGTCGTACCGGCCACGCTCGATACTGTTGATCGTCTGTCGTGTGACACCGACCGCCGAGGCGAGGTCACTCTGTGTCAACTCGCGCTGCTCGCGGCGTTCGCGGAGGTCGTTGTTCATACTTTCCGGGCTACCGCACACTGTCGATCGCTGTACACCACACCAGATCCGAGCGGAGTGAACGGTCGAGCGTCAGTCACAGGTGGATCACAGCAGGCTACTCACACGTCAGTCGTCGACTCGTACATCAGTGACCCGACTTGGAGGAAGGCGAGCGCGGCGACGAACAGCGCCACGGGCGTCAGCCACCGCGGCCACGCGATCACGTCGAGCGCCCACAGGGCTGTCAGCGTCGGGAAGACGACCGCCGAAGAGATGCCGACGACTCCGAGAGTGCGCTTGCTCGCGGCAGCCTGTCTCGCCTCGTCACGCTCGTCGAACAGCGGGCCCTCGTACCTGCGGAACAGTGCGAGCGACGCCACGCCGCAGACGACGAACCCCGCGACTCCCGCCAGCGGGTGGCCGAGGGTGGTGCCGACCGCGAGCGTGACGCCGGAACAGACCCAGAGTCCGACGAACAGCTGCCTGTACAGTGACTCCGTGTCGCGGCCGTGCGTGTCTGTTGCCATGTTGTGTCTCGGTGGGTGTCGGACTCTCCCGTGCCGCGTGGTGCTGTCCCGGTGGAGAGTCCTACGTAGTCGTTTGTACCGTCGGTCACGCACGCTTGAAACTGTGACGGCAACGGACCTGCCGACTAGCAACGCGTTCGATACCGTCGAGGAGATAGATCCTGTCGGATCGTTGCACTTCCGATCGTGACTCTGACCGTCGGCACCGTCTTCGTTCCCGAACCGTGGCAGTACCTGCTCGGTCTCTCTCCTGCTGTTCGGTGGAGCCGGCCAGTTGGCAATCGCGTACTCCCGCCCGGTCGTGCGTCGACTTCTCAGGGTTTCACACCCGTCCGATCAGTAGTCGCGCTCTGTCTGCAGGTGGACGAAGTAGTTGAACGTGTCCGCGGCAGTCGGGTCGGTCACTTCGACCACGTCTTCGCGGGCTGCCACAGACGCTCTGTCGGCGTCGGACGCGAGGAACCCACGTCGGCCGCTGTCGGTGTCGAACAGTCGGCCGTCGGTGACGACCTCCTCGGGGGTCTCGACACGTCGTGTGTCGTCGGCGACGACGACCGGCGGAACGGACGCACGCAGCGTCTCTGGCGACCCGTCGGCCAGCAGGCCGTTCTCACCGACGAAGACGAGGCGGTCGGCCACACGCAGGTCACGCGGAGCGTGGCTGGTCGCCACCACGGTCCTCCCCGCGGCGGCGAGTTCGTCGAGTATCGCGTGGAAGCGCTCGACGGCACCGGGATCGAGCGCCGCGGTCGGCTCGTCGAGCACGTACAGCGGCACGTCGACGGACAGTGTCACGGCTAGTTCGAGTTTTCGCGTCATGCCCCCGGAGTAGTCGCCGACACGCCGGTCGAGAGCCGCCTCGTCGAGAGCCAGCCTGTCGGCGACCTCGGTCCAGCGGTCCGTCGCGGCCGGGTGGAGGCGCGTGTAGAACGCGGCGTTCTCTCGCCCCGAGAGCTCGTCGACCGCCAGTCCGTCCTGGAGCGTGAAGACGAACTGTGACTGTGCCTCCCTCGGGGGGCGCCCGAACACCTCGACCGTGCCGGCCGACGGTTCGAGGCCTCCCGCGAGACAGCAGAGTAACACCGTCTTCCCGGCTCCGTTGGGTCCCACGAGCATCGTCGTCTCTCCCTCGTGAATCGTCAGGTCGACGTTCTCGACCACGGGATCACTACCGTCGAACTGCTTCGTCAGACCCGTGGCTTCGACGATCACCTCGCCCGGCCCACCGGCGTCACCAGACCTCTCGCCTGGCCCACCGGTGTCACCAGACCCCTCGCCCGGACCACCGGTGTCACCAGCGCCCCCACTGTTCGCGCCAGTGCCTCCCGAACTGCCGTCGACTGCCGCAGGGTTCTCGGACATATCACTCACCCCCTTCCCCGTCGTAGATCGCGCGGCGCATCGTGATCACGCCGGCCGTGACACTCACCGCCGCGTAGGCGACCAGAAGTCCTGCCCACGTCCAGCCGAGCGGAAGCGAGGGCGGGACGAGTGGGGTACCGGCACCCGACCCGACTGGGACGAGGTAGTAGACGGCGAGCCGCGTTGCGAGCGAGTTCGGCAGCCAGTTGACGAGTCCGCCGAGTGGCCCGGGAGCCATCCCCGGCACGAGTCCGTTGAACCCGGTCAGGAAGAACAGCGCCAGCGTGACCATGTTCGTCACACCCACCACGTACTCGCCGTCGTCGAGCACGGACGCGACGAGGACCGCCAGCCCCATCGCCAGCAGACAGAACAACACCAGACTCGCCAACACGACGGGGACGGAGACGACAGACCGGAGCCTGAGCGTGCCGTCGGTCACGACACCGACTGCCAGCACGAGACCGAACGAGACGACGGAGAGCGCGAGCCCGCCGACGAACCGACCGAGCACGTCTGCAGAGGGTGCGACCGGCAACGAGCGGAGTTTGCGGTAGCGTTTGGCTTTCAGGTCTGCACTGAGTGCCGTGGCGAAGATCACCAACGAGACGCTGAAGGAGCCGAAGACACCGAAGACGACCGCGTTCGCGCCGCGTGCGACGCCCGGCTCTCCGAGCGCCACGCCGAAGACGAGGAAGAAGAAAACCGGCGCGAGGAGTCCCCAGACCAGCGCCGCGCGGTTGCGGAACAACTCCCGGAGTGTCCGCACTCCGAACGCCGCTGCCTGCCGTGTCCACGCGGTACGCGCCGTCGAAACTGATCCGTCGGCGCCGACTGTGTCCTCCGTCCGAGGGCTTGTGGTCGCTCCCCAGGACTCGGTGTCTGCTGCCCAGAGTCCGGTAGTCGCTGACTGTGCTGTCGTGTTCTCGGTCTCGGTCTGTGTCGTGTCGTCGCCTGTCTGTGTCACCGTCTCCTCCGTCTGGGGTCGCTGGTCGGCTGTCCGATTCGCCCGAACTGGTCCGAGTGGTGTGTTCCGATCGTCGTTGTCAAGGACGCTTTACGTAAAGTGTCCTTGACACCACGTGGGTGCTCGACACTACATAATTCGTTCGGTGGGGCCGGTCACTTGCTCGAGGGCGGCCTCCCGCAGATCTCGTCTGGCGAACGGATCGGAGCGCTCTACCGGGTTCATCGAGATCGACGGGATGCGGACGTGGGCGACGACCGTCCGTGACGGACGTGTCGGACGCGACCACGCGGCTCCAGTTCCAACAGATGTCACGAGGGACCGGCGGCGTCGCGGAACGGTACGTCGCCGCCGACCAGCACGAGACCCCACTCGACGGTGCACGAGCCTGTGCGCCAGACGGCGTCCGTCCGGAGAGATCGGCGTGACGCGACGGTGTCACGGCTCGGGGGACGGCCACACTTTTTTGTCCGAGACCCCCTGTTCCAGACCGATGACCGAGGAGGTTGGCGACACGTACCGTGCGCTGGCGGACGCGTCGCCGGACCCGACGTTCTTCGTGAACCTCGAGACCGGGCTGATCACGGACGTGAACGATCGGACGACGGATCTACTGGGGTACGACCGGTCCGACCTCGTCGGCTCCCCCGTCACCGAAGTCCACCCGAGTGAGGACACGGAGCAGTACCGAGCGCTGTTCGAAGCCTCGACCGGCGAGGAGACGTTCCGCTTCGAGGAGTTGCCCGACGGAACGCGTGCGAAACTCGTGACAGAGTCGGGAGAGACCGTTCCGGCGTCCGTCCACGCGCGGCGCGTCACACTGGACGGAGTTCCACACATGTTCTCGATCGTACGCGATCAGAGCAGCCACGTCGCCGCGCACGATCGACTCGAACGCCAGCGCGAGGAGTTGGCGGTGCTCAACCGCCTGATCCGACACGACATCCGCAACGACATGGCCGTGATCCTCGGGTGGGCCGACCGACTCCCGGAGGCAGACGACCCGAACGAACGTGCGGAGATCGTCGACCGCATCCGGACCCACGGCGACCACGTCGTCTCGCTCACCGACCTCGCACGCGAGTACGTCGACGTGATCACCGGCGAGACCGACCCAGACCTCGAGCCCGTCCCGCTGGAACCACTCCTGCGGGACGAGGCGGCCTCGGCCCGGCAGACCTACCCCGAGGCCGACGTAGCGGTGTATCCCGACGCGACGACGGACGTGTCGGTCGCCGCGTCCCCACTGCTGGAGTCGGTCTTTCGGAACCTCGTCGTCAACGCCGTCCAACACAACGACGCCGGGACACCCTGTGTCCGACTCGCCGTCGCCGTCGCCGACGACACGGTCAAGGTGCGGATCGTCGACGACGGCCCGGGGATTCCAGACGACCGGAAGACGGAGCTGTTCGGCCAGGGGGAGATGGGGATGGACAGCGACGGCTCCGGGATCGGTCTGTACCTCGTCGACCGGCTCGTGACGCAGTTCGGCGGCCGAGTCTCCGTCGGAGACAGAGACCCCGAGGCGTTCCCGCTCCCCGGAGACGACGGGAAATCGGCCGAGGGAGCGTCGAGCGATCACCCCGGGAGCGTGTTCGTCGTCGAACTCGACAGGGCAGACGCCGGGAACGGGGCGGATCTCGGCGACGACTGACTGCGTCGAGACTCCGTTCACACCGCCAGTCGAGAGAACTGTCGAGCGGCGCCACACTCCGGCGCCGATTCGGCGACGGGTCGGGTCGGTCCCGCGAGCGGCCCCGATCAGGCGAGGACGCCCGTCCCGAGGAACCCGCCGAGGACGACGCCGTAGACGGCGTGGACCGTTCCGAACATCATCATCATGTCCTTGTCAGGCTCCATCCCGAGGACCACGCGCATCCAGAAGCCCATCCCGACGATCATCAGGACGAGTCCGTACACGAGTCCGACAGCCGCGGCGATCGCGATCGATCCGAGCCCGAGTCCCACGAGCGGGGCGGCGACGGCCAACACCGCACCCGCACCGATGCCGTAGACGAAGTGTAACAGCATCCCCGGCATCGCGTACTCCTCGGGGTCACCGCCAGCGAACTTCGCGACGAACATCGCCGTCGGCGGCGGGCCACCGTCGCCCATCACGTTCATCAGGATCGTCATCACCACGGTGGCGACGAGGCCACCGACCACGCCTGCAACGAGAGATGTCATGTGTGACTCGACCGATGCGAGATACCCGAAAAACGACACCGCGGTCGTCCCGCGGCGACGCCTCGGTGGGAAGAGTTTATATACCGGTAGCGCACGCCGCCGGCAGTCGACCCGAACGGGGGCCACGTAGACCCGGCGACAGTTGCAGGCGACGCTCACACCCGCGCTACGGTTTTTGTACTCCACCCCGAGTGTGCAGTGTGACGACAGACTGGATCACACGGACGAACGGCGTACGGGACGCGGGTCTCGTCGTACTCGCCGACGATGGGGGTGCTGTCGGTCGACGACAGTCGGTCCACCCACTGCCGATCGACCGGCGACAGGCTCTAGCATCGACACGGCCGACGAGACGCTCGTCGTGTGTAGGTCGACGTAGTCGGCCGAGGATGACGGCGGCGAACTGGCCGTCAGAGACGGCGGCAACGAACGACGACACTGTGAGACGTAACCGTACGGAGCGACGACGGAGAGATCGTGACTGACGACACGACTAGTACGACAGTATCGCGACGAGACCTCCTCCGAACCGGGGCTGCGGGCGTCGCGGGGACGACGGCCGGACTCTCGGGGTGTCTCGGTGGTGGCGGGAGTTCGACGACACTCACGCTCGGGACGATCAACGTCTTCCCGATGATGCAGTACTTCGTGATCGACCAGCAGGGGTGGTACGAGGACGAACTCGACGCCGAGATCGAAGTGAAGACGTTCGGTGGTGGGCCGCCGCTCGTCCAGGCCTACCAGAGTGGGTCACTCGACCTCGCGTACGTCGGGATCAGCCCCGGACTCGTCGGGATCGCCAACGGTGTCGCGTCGAAGGTCGTCGCCGCGAACGTGCTCGAACCGAACGTGATGGTCGGGAGCGAGACGTTCCGGTCGTACTGGAACGAACACGGGAAGCAGGCCTTCGAGCGGTTCCGCGAGGAGGAGGGTCGGAAGCCGACGTTCGCGACACTCCCGGCCGGCAGCACACCAGACGTGTTCCTCCGCTTCTGGTTACAGGAGAAACTCGGACTCTCGACGGACGTGGTCAAGATCGTCGGGCAGAGCCCGAGTGCACTCCAGTCGACGCTGCTGTCCGACAACGCGGACGCCGGGAGTGTGATCGAACCGATCGCGACGCGACTCGCACGCGACGACGGGACTGTCGAGCCGTTCCGGTACGCGAAGCCGATCATGCCGGGACAACCCGGGGCTGTCCTCCAGCCGAGTCAGTCGCTGATCGACGACCAGCCAGACCTCGTCCGCTCGCTCGTCGACCTCCACGTCCGCGCGACCGAGTTCATCCAGAACGACCGGGAGACGGCCGCCGACATGGCGAGTGAAGTCGTCGGGACCGACGTTCTACCGACGGAGATCGCACGGGCGGCGATCAATTCGAAGGCGTCGACGTTCATCAGTGATCCAGCGAAGATCGTCGACAAGAGTCTCGTGTACAACGACTTCCACCAGCAGCTCGGGAACGTCGACACCGACCTCTCCGAGGACGACGTGTTCGACCGGAGCTTCTACGAGGAGGTGAGTAGTGGTGGCTAGCGGTGCCGACACCGCCGATTACCTGACCGACGCCGGTGGCCTCGACCTCCGAGACGCACGTGACGCGATCCTTCAGGGTGGAGCGTTGGTCGCGTTCGTCGTCGCGTGGTGGGTCGGCGCGCTGTTCACACCACGCAACATCCTCCCGCGGCCACCGGCCGTCGCCGAGGTGCTGGTGTCGGACGTGACCAGCGGTCTCGTGTTCGAACTCGTGTTCCAGAGTCTCCGTCACTACGTGCCCGGGTTGGTGGTCGGCAGTCTCCTCGGGATGAGTATCGGGATCCTCGTCGGGTGGAGTGACACGGCCGACCAGACCGTCGGGACCGTCGCACAGTTCCTCCGCCCCGTTCCACCACTCGCGTGGATCCCGTTCGCGGTGATCTGGTTCGGGTTGACCGACGCCGGTGCCGCGTTCATCATCGCCATCGTCGCGTTCTGGATCAACTACTACAACGCCGAGAGCGGTGTCGAGGGCGTCGACCAGTCGTTGATCGAAGTCGCACAGTCGCTGGGGACGACGACCGACCTCCGGCTGGTTCGGAAGATCGTGATCCCGTCCGCGGTCCCACAACTGTTCACCGGGTTCCGAACCGCGGCGGGGCAGGCGTGGATGGTCATGGTCGCGGCGGAGTTGCTGGGTGTCGCCGGAATCGGGAAACACCTCTGGGACGCGGCGAGTTTCCTCCAGATGGACGTCGTGATGGCGTACATGCTCGTGATCGGTGTGTTGTTCCTGGTGACCGACAGGGTGATCAAGATCGGGCAGACCCGGGTGTTGGCGTGGCGATGACCGAGACAGAGATCACTCTGACCGGCGTCGGGAAGACCTACCAGAGCGAGAGTGGCCCGGTCAGAGCCGTGACCGACGTGTCGTTCGACGTGCGTGCGGGCGAGTTCCTCTCGCTCGTCGGGCCCTCGGGGAGTGGGAAGTCGACCGTCTTCCGGATCATCGCCGGCCTCGAGTCCGCGACCGACGGCGTCGTCGAGGTCGACGGCGCACCGGTGGCCGGACCGGGACCGGACAGGGGGATGGTCTTCCAAGACGACGCGCTGTTCCCCTGGCGGACGGTGGCTGGGAACGTTCGGTACGGACTCGAAGAGGTCGGACCGCCGGACGGGTTCACGATCTCGGAGCGTGTCGACCACTGTCTCGACCTCGTCGGCCTGTCGGACGCCGCCGACCAGTACCCGAAGGAACTGTCCGGAGGGATGCGACAACGTGTCGGGATCGCCCGCGCGCTGGCCGTCGACCCACCGATCCTCCTGATGGACGAGCCGTTCGCGTCGGTCGACGCACGGACGAAGGCGACACTGCACGGGGAACTCCTCGACATCTGGCGACAGACGGAGAAGACGATCCTGTTCGTCACACACGACATCGAGGAGGCCGTCTACCTCTCCGATCGTATCGTCGTCTTCTCCGACGGCCCGGGGACGGTCTTGGACGTCGTCGAGGGGCCGCCAGAACGGCCACGCGACCGGGCCGGCGAGTCGTTCGCCGACACCAAAGCTCGAGTCCTGTCGTACTTCGAGGACTGATCCCGTGATCGACACGACCGCGGACCTGTCCTCGAGGAGCCCGACCGCACAAAGGTATACTGTGCCGGCGGCGAGATACGGATCGTGACACTGTCGCTATCTGTCGTCTCGATGGTCGCACTCGGTGCCGTCGTGTTCCTCGCGGGAACGATCAACGGGGTCGCCGGCTTCGGCTTCGCACTCGTGGGGACGATGGCACTGGCGACGAGCGTCGAGCCCGCCGTCGCGGTCGTGTTCATGATCGTCCCGATCCTCGCGGTCAACCTCTCGCTCGTGCGCGACCTGTCGGTGCCGCAGTTGCGGAGTTGCGGCAGTCGGTTCGGCCCGTTACTCGCCGCCGCACTCGTCGGAACGCTGGTCGGGATGGTGACGCTCGACCGGCTCCCCGCGGGGCCACTCCGCGTCGGGCTCGGACTCCTCTCACTGGGGTTCGTCGCGACGACCCAGAACCTCGTCCGTGTGCCCGGACTCGACCGCGCGAAGGAGGGCTGTTTCGTCGAGAGCACGCCCGCGATGGTCGGTGTCGGTGCCGTCTCGGGGCTCGTGTTCGGCGGGACGAACGTCGGGGTCCAGCTGATCGCGTACATCAGGAGCTGTGATCTCTCACACGGACTGTTCGTCGGCGTCGTTGCGATGGTCTTCCTCGGGTTGAACACCCTCCGGATCGGCGCCGCCGCCACACTCGGGTTGTACCCCGACCTCGCGGTCGCCGCCCTCTCGCTGGCCGCCGCCGTCCCAGCCGTCGCCGGAGTCGCACTCGGGAAACGACTCCGGACGTCGATCTCGGAGCGTCTCAGGCGCGGCGTCGTTCTGGGGCTGCTCTCCGTCGTCGGTGTCCGTCTCCTCCTGGGCGGTCTCGGCTTCGCGTGAGCCGGGCCGAGGCGAGTCCGTTCGACTCGTGGTGACCTCGCGACGGCTTCGGTCCGGTCGAGACCCACCGTCGCGGCTCGCTGGCCCACTGGACGCGTCGGAGAGACTGGTTGGCGATGTAGTGCCACCACATATCCGCTGTAGGATTATTTGCACGTCTCCTCGATTACGAGCGTATGTCAGACTACCCAGCTCGAAAACCGATCACGGAGATCGACGCGACAGTCAGTTCGATCAAGAAGATGCTCGTCGTCGGCGCGGTATTCGCCGCGACCGGCTACCTGCTCGTCGGCGCAGCACTGTTCTTCGAGTTGACGGAGTTCCACCCGCTGTTGGACGACTTCTTCACCTCGTTCCCGGACACGAGTCTCGCCGGTGGGAGCGGCGGGACACGTGGTGCCGCGGTCAACGGGGCACTCGCGGAGATCCACAAGTGGCCCTCGACACTGTTGTGGCTCAAACTCGGTGGCGTCGCTCACGTCCTCGTCGGGATCTTCGTCGCACTCGCCGCCATCGTCCGGGCGCTGAGCATCATGCCTCACCGGTTGGGCTACGAGATGGAGCGCGCACAGGAGTGAGTCAAGACACGTGACGACACGAGAACGCCGGCCGGGCCCCGAGGACGCGCACACGGCCACAGTGACACGTAGCGAGCGGACGAGTGGCGGTAGCCTCGTGGTCGGGTACCTGCTCGTCTTCGTGGTTCTCTTCCGTCGGCCGACGGTCGGCCTCGCAGCGGCGACCGCGAGCGTCCCGAGTACACTGTACTTCCTGGTGATCCCCACCTTCGGAGTGATCGGGGGTGTGTACTCGTACTACGGCGGTGTGTACGGAGCGGTCGGAGCGTTCGTCTTCGGCAGCTATCTCGGGTTGTTCGGTCTCGCACTGACGCTCGGCGTCGGTCTGTCTCCCGAGCCCGTGTGGTCGCTCGTAGGTGTCGGAGTCCTCCTCTCGTGTCTCTCGGTCGTCACGCTCGTCGGAAGTGTAGTACGGGGCGTTGCCCCCGTCGGCGCGGTAGTCGGGTCGGCCGTCGACGAGGAACGGCGGTGAGAGGGCGAACCCCTCGGAAGGTACCGGACGGCGGTGTACAGACGAGCCGACGGTTGCGGAAGGGTGGCGAGAGACGCGCGAGGGGAGAGCGAGCACGGCGAGTGACGAGGCTGTGGAGGGGCGGCGTCTCGCAGAGCGACCACGAGTGGACCGAAGCTCTCTGACTGCGAGTCTCACGCGCCGATTCACCCGAAGGTGGCTGTTGCGCAAGACACTTCACATCCCGACATGAAGCTACTGTTCGTATGAGATATAAACTGGGGTCAGGGGAGCAGAAGGGGGTGACTCCAGTGATCGGGGTCGTCTTGCTCGTCGCTGTCGTCGTGGTCCTGGCTGGGGCAGTTGGCGCTGTGACGCTCGGCCAATTCGGGAGCACGGATCTAGACCCTGCGCCCCAAGTTGTAATCACACCCGAAACAAAGAACGTTTCTAACGGGTATCCGAGAGACGATACTGTGATCTTGACACACGAAGGGGGAGATTCGCTGAGACGAGGCGAACTAACTGTACACATCGGGCCAGACATGGTCTTCAATCGATCAGTCAACAGTGACACGCTCTCTGGCGGGAGCCTGAACAAGAAAACTGACGGTGTTATCCTTGAGATCGACGACAACGCTTGGAACGATCTGACGAGCCCCGTCAACGAGTGGGGAGAGACAGTCCAGACGGGAGACACACTGATCATCAAAGACCGAAATTACAGTCACCCGAACGTCTACGATGTGATCAACGAGGGAGATAGGATAACAGTCGTCTGGGTCGACGAGGAGGATCGGAGGTTCGTGATCTTCTCCGGTACCGTGTGACCTACCCCCTGTTCCAGTGTCGATCACGTCGCGGTAGACGAGGTTCGGTATGTTGAATCGACAGTGAGTCACTGGTGTGAGGTCGTCACCGACCACTGGTTGCACAGGGCCGTCGATCACCTGTCACGAGTTGACACCACCTCTAGTGCAGTGTCTTGCAATTCGTCGAGAGACGCTTCACGCAGTTCGCCGCTGGCCACACTGCGGAGTTCTCTCACCGGAACGTCGGGGGCCGGTATCAGTTGGTCCCCGCCGTCGGGGTCGGCGAGGCGGCACCGGTTACCGTAGCAGTCGCGCACGTCCTCCCGGACGAGCACACGAACACCGCGCCTCGGTCCCGTGACGTGCACCAGACTGCGAATCGGCGTGTCGAGCCGGGTGTCGAATCTCGGGCGGCTGCCGCTGGACCTCGCCGGTACCTCCGTCGACGGGTGAGTGACCGCGGTTCACTCCGACGTTCCAGACGGGCGCCGACCCGGTGAAATCCGGTTCCCCGCGTCGACGAACACGAGTCGTTCTCGGAACCCACCCCACCGTGTCCGCCGTTCTGGGTCGGCCCGGAACGAGAACGGCGCACACGGTTGGGTCGTGCAGTTCGAGCAGTCGACGTTCGCTCCCGATGGCGTCCGGAGGTCGCCCGACTCGGCTACCAGTCGTCTCCTCGCGTCCGGTCCTCTCCGCTCGTGCGGTCGTCTCCTCCCGCCCAGTCGTCCCCGTCAGGCCGTCTCCCGTTCGATCTCGTCGAAGAGGGCACGTACACGGGCGCGGATCTCGTCGCGGATCTCCCGGACGCGGTCCGTGTCACTCCCGTCGGGGTCGTCGAGTGCCCAATCGCGCACGTCGACACCGGAGTCGTCGGTGTCGAGATCGAGCGTCGAACACCCCATCGTCGCGACGTAGTCACACGACTCGAGTTCCGCCGTCGAGATCTGTCGTGGCGTGCGACTCGACAGGTCGAACCCCTCCTCGTCCATCACGTCGACGACGACGTCGTGAACGTGCTCGGCAGGGTGGGTCCCGCCGGTGAGGATCTCGACGGTAGCCTCCAGCCCGCGCCGTTCCCGTTCCCGTTCGGCGAACGCAGTCGACATCTGCGACCGCCCGGCGTTCTGGACGCAGACGAACGCCACGCGAGTCGACGGGTCACTCATCGGTCGGCTCCACGGCAGTCGGCGGTCTCCTCGGTGGTGAGACGGCGAGGCTTGCTAGTCGTGGACTCACGAGTGTGTGGTCGGAGGGACGTTCTGATAGAGTTGTCGGGACGGGGTGGCGTCCTCGACCGTCGCGGTGACCCTCTCGTGGCCCTCTCGGAGTGACTCGGTCGTCTCGCGGACGACCAGGAACCAGTCGTCGCGTGCACAGACGACGGTACCACGGCGAGCGCCCGCCGCCACGTGTGAGTACACAGTCTCGTCGTAGTCTCGAACGGCTCGTGTCTGTCTCGTCGTGGTCTCGAACGGCTCGTGTCGAGATATTGCATAAGAATCAAGTGGAAACCTACGTGACTCACGACACGTGCCCCGCAGAAAGATACCCTCCATCGCGATCGCGCTGTGCCTGATCCTCGCCGGGTGTGGTGCCGGCACCACCGGCGACGCGAACACCGTCGACCCGTCGCTCGAAGGGACGCCGTCGGTCAGTCCCACGGCGACGGAGACGGCCGCTCCGACGCCACCCGGCGTCGGTGAAGAGACGGTCCTCGGTGAACTCCAGACAGCCCACGCCGAGGCGTTCCGCGCGGCGAACCGTTCGTTCACCTACCGGAGCGTCTCCCGAGCGGCGAACGGGACGGCGATGCGGACGACGACCCTCCGCGTCGCCGTCGAGGGGACGGAGTGGCTCGGTGAGTCCACCGTCGGCGGTGCCGTTCCGCTCCGTCCACCGGTCGTCGACCGTCACCGACGGTACGCCAACGAGAGCGTGGTCGTCTCGACGACACGCACCGCCGGTGGTGAGTACGACGGGCGTGTTCAGCGACGGCGCGGCACTGCGACCGGTGCGCCCGACGGTGCCACGTACGTCTACCGACTCCTGTCGGGCGTCGACCTCCGCGTGACCGACCGGACGGAGACCGACCACGGCACGATCCTCACGGTTCGCGGCAGTGCAGACACGGCACCCGGTGTGGCTGGGGCGACGCGGCGGAACGTCTCCGTCGTCGCCGAGATTCGGGCCGACGGACTCGTCGTGTCTGCAGAGGCGACGTTCGACGACCGGGTGGCCGGCGTCCCGGTCGAGACGACACAGTCGTTCCGGCTCACCGAGCGGACCGGGACGACCGTCGAGCGACCGGTGTGGGTCCCGACGGTGATCCGGCGGAACGGCACGCAGACGACACCCGCCTGAACGGGGCTGTCCGAGTCGATTCGACGGACGAGGCGACCCCGATCCGAGTTCGGGCGGGCGTCGCCCCGACCACACGTCTGTCTTCTCACCCGGCGTCGACCCGTGGGTCGAGGAACGCGTAGTACAACTCCCGGCCGGTGCTCGCGAGCACGCCGACGAGCACCGGGAGCAACAGCACGGCGAACGTCAGCCCGGGGTCGCGTGCGCCGACGGCGTCGATGGTCAACGCCCCGAACCCCGGCACTCCCGTCACCCACTCGAAGACGTACACACCCAACAGGAACGTGCCGAGCGTGTCGGTGAACAGCGCCGTCGCGAGCCGTGCCGCGACGTGTGGGAACAGGTGGATCGCCAGCCGGACGCGTCCGGCCCCCTTCGCCCGAGCCACGCGGACGAACGGCTCGTCGACGAGTGGCGACAGTTCCGTCCCGGCGTACCGCATCTGGATGCCGGTGAGGTAGACGACCGCCGCGGCGAACGGGAACGTCGCGGCACGGAGGTTCTGTCCCGCCACTGGCGACAGTTCGAGTTGGTAGTCGAACGCAGTCACGTCGGTACCGATCCGTTTCGCCAACTCCACCGGCACGGTCTGGGTAGCCGCGAACGCGAGGAGGAACGCCGGAACACTGACCAGTACCACCGCGAGGGCACGCGTCACGAGACTCGCCCGGCCGCCGTTCGCGACCGCGAGCAGCTGGACGCCCGTCCCGACGCCGACGGCGACGACCAGCGCCGGGAGCAGGTACACCGCCGAGAACGCGAGCGACTCGACGACCAACTCCCCGACCGGCGCACCACCCGGGCCGGCACGGCCGAACTCCAGCGTGAGAACCCGCTCGATCCAGGTGAGCAACGTCGACGAGAGTGGTTCGGCTCTTTGTGCGAAGGCCGGCTCCGTCGAGGTGGCGACCTCCTCGAACCGGGTGAGGTACCGCTCGCCGTCGGTCGCACTCGGGTTCGGCGCGAACGCCAGCGTCGCGAACACCCCGGCGAACGCCAACACGAGCGTGAGCGTCGCCCTCGCAGTCACTCGCCGGAGCGCCTCACCGGACACCGGCCTCACCCCCGAGGTGGCGGTGGTGGTGACGGTGACGGCGGTGGTGGTGTCGATGGCGGTGGGGGTGGTGACGATGGCGATGGGGGTGGTGACGATGGCGGTGGGGGTGGTGACAGTAGCGGTAGTGATGACGGTGGTGGAAGTGCTCCGGACCGGTGGCGGTGCGACGGTCGGGAGTCGCCGGGGGCGCTCCCCGTGAACACCCACCGGTGTCGGATCGGTGACACGGCGGTCGCGTCCAGACGGTCGGCTGTGGGCTCACACGTCGGTATCTGGTCACTGAGGGGCTGTGTTCGGGCACGGAGACCACGTCCGAGACGCTCGAACCGGCGGGCGCGGAGAGTGATATAAGTTGTCACGACTCTAGGGTCACCGACGTGTCCGACTCGCCCTCCAGTTCCGAGTCACCCGCTCGCTCGCCAGACACTGCGGTGTCCGACGGCGCACCGCCACTGGCAGAGCGACGATCCGACCCGGCGCCGTTCACGGCCGTCGACTGGTCCCGCGTCGCGGCGCCGGAGCGTCGGCGGTTGCGTCGGGCCGTCGACCACCTGTCGACGCCCACGCTCCTCCCGTCGCTGTTCGCGGCCGTCGCGTTCCTCGTCGACTGGCGTGTCGGGGTCCCGGTGTACGATCCGACGGTCCTCGACTGGGTGCTCGTCGGCTCGGTGGGGACGCTCGCGACGGTCGGGCTCGCGGCGGCACCGGACCGCGACCGTCTGCGCGACCTCGCGCGGACCACTGCGCGTCGTCCGGTCGCGCTGCTCGCGACGGCGTGGCTCGCGCTCGTCGGCGGCGTCGGCCTGTTCGGTCCACTGGTCGTCGCCGAGCCGGAGTTGCGGCTCCTCTTCCGCTCACAACCACCGATCTGGGGCTCCGTAGAGGCGTTCGTGGTCCCGGAGTGTGCCGGGCCGGTGGTCGACGGGCGGTGCCAGGGGTCGTTGCGGTTCCCGTTCGGAACGACCGGTCGACGCGGACAGGACGTGTTCGCGTTGGTCGTGCTCGGCCTCCGGACGAGTCTGAGCGTCGCTCTCGGCGGCGCGGCACTGGCGATCCCGTTCGGGGTCGCCGCGGGGTCCGTGGCAGTCGCGTCGGACCGCCTGGGGCGTGCGGCCGGCCTGCTCGCGGAGGCGGTCCAGACGTACCCCGCGATCCTCGTCTACTTCGCGCTGTTCTGGGCGCTGCGCGAACAGCGACTGGTCGTGTTGATCGCCGCTCTGGGTCTCGTGAGTGCGGGTGGTGTGGCGACGCTGGTGCGTGACGAGATCCGAGAACGTCGCGGGGAGTTGTTCGTCGACGCCGCGCGGGCCGGCGGCCTCGACCGCTGGCAACGGTTGCGGCGCCACCTCCTGCCGAACGTCGCCGGCTTGGTCGTCTCGACGGTGGCGCTGCGCGTGCCGTACTTCGTCTTGGTCGAGGCGTCGCTGTCGTTCCTCCAGGTCGCGTTCACGTCGACGGAGGGGGCGACGACACTCGGTGACCCGTCGGTGATCTCGTTGGGGCGACTGATCTACCTCGGGCTCGTCGACGGCTACGTCCCGGTCGGCTGGTGGGTCGCCGGCTGTCCCGCCGTCGTGCTCGTGGTCACCGTCGCCGCCGCGAACGTGTTCGGCGACCACCTCGCGACGGCACTCGACCCGCGAGGGCGGTGACGGGTCGCGGATCACCTCCGGCACCGTCAGTGCGCGGACGCGTCGGAGACGACGTTGAGGAGGTACACGCCACACACGACGAGTGCGATCCCGAGTCCACCGGCGAGGTCCATCGACTCGTCGAACACGACGATACCGATCGTCGCCACACCGACCACACCCACGGCGGCCCACGTCGCGTAGACGAGTCCGACCGGGAGGTCCTCGAGCGTGAGCGACACCAGGTAGAAGGCGGCTCCGTACCCGACGACGACTCCGAGACTCGGGAGCGGTCGCGAGAACCCCTCGGACAGCTTCAGGGCGGTCGTGGCGACGAGCTCCGACAGGATGGCCGCGGCGAGGAGGACGTACGGATTCACACTCGCGGTGTCGGTGACGGGGGTCCTACCGGTTCCGAAATCTGCTGCCACTTGCACCGCGTTGCAGCGACCGTCACCGCCGGGGGCCCTGTCGCCAGGTCGTCGCTCGGAGTGCCACTGGACGGGGAACCCGGAGAGCCAAGTCACCGGGGGTCGACGGTCCGCCCGTGACGGCGCTCGAGGAACTCGGTCTCTCGGAGTACGAGGAGACGGTGTACCGGTCGCTCTCCGTGACCGGCGCCGCGACGGCGTCGGCCGTGTCCGACGCGAGTGGCGTTCCACGCGGACGGATCTACGACGTGCTCGACCGGCTCCGCGAGCGTGGACTCGTCGCCACCCGGGCGACCGACCCCAGAGAGTACACTGCCGTCGACCCCTCGACGGCCGTCGATCGCCTGCTCGCGGCGCGTGGTCGCGACCTCCGGGAGGAGTGGGACCGGTACGTCGACGCGGCGGCCAGTGTCCGGGCGGAGTTGCTCCCGACCCCGCCGGCCGACGGGAGCGTCTGGCTCGGCTCGCTCGGTGGCGGGGAGATGCAGACGGCACTCAGACGACACGTCGGGACCGCGTCCGACACCGTCCTCGCCGCCGTGGGGCCACCCTACGAGGCCGCCTCGTGGGAGCGGCTCCGGGCCGAACTGGACGCGTTCTTCGACGGTGTCGACGACGGCGTCGCGGTGTCGATCGTTGTCAGCGACGCGACACTGGAGAGGCTGCCGTCCGATCTCCCGGACAGACTCGCGTCCCGTGCCGGGACAGTCCGACTCCGAGCACACCCCACGGTCCCCGTCTCGTTCGACGTGATCGACGGCCGCGTGACGACGGTCGACGTGCCGCGACCGACTGCACCCGACGACAGGGTCGCGGTGCTGGCCGTCCACGCGTCCGACGTAGTCGCGACGTTCGAGCGCCAGTTTCGCCGTCTCTGGGCCGACGCGACACCACTGCTCGAGCGAGTGGGTGAGTGAGTGAGCCGCGGTGTCGACGGGACGCACCCCCCGTTGTCGATGTGTAAATCCGGGGGGCGACCATCGCTCGCGACTCGAGTCCACTCGTCGTCCGACTCACCCCCCGTTGTCGAAGTGTAAACGGGCGCGTAGTGTCGACATCGAGCCGGCGCTGCGGCCGTCCGGATGCAGCGAACACCCGCCCAGGTCAGTGCTCGTCGAGGTACGCCCGCATCCGCTCGTCGTCGAGGTGATCCAGCAGACGCTCTTCCTCCAGCCCGTCCAGCAGTGCGTCCCGTCCCCGGTCGCGCCGTGACGCGATCTCCTCGGCGTCGACGTAGGTCGCCATCCGGCGGTCGATCTCCCGGTCGCGCACCTCTCTCCATCGCTCGTCGGCCACGTCGTGGTCGTCCGGGCGGTTCGTCTCCGCCCACTCGCGCCACCGGTCTCGCTCGGCCCACTCCTCGTCGAGTGACGCCGCGCGCCGCAGCCAGTCGTAGTGCGCGGCGACGCCGTCGAAGAAGCCCAGATCCCGACGGTGGGCCTCTAGCAGTCGCAGTCCGACCCGAGCCCCCCGTCCGGCGGCGACGAGCGCCTGCCGATCCGACTCGGCCGACGGCGAGGCCACGTACAACCCGTCGACGGGGGTCGTCCCGTCGTGGGCTGCGTACGAGCGGTCAAACTGGGTGTGTGTCTCGCCGTCGTGGGTCTGGGTCTCGAACGCGTCGTCGCCGACGACCGGCCGGAGGTACTCGCCCCCGTACCGTGTCGCCGCGATCACCCGCTCGGCGACCACTGCGTCGCCACTCTCCAGTTCGACGCGGAAGCCGCCGGTCGGTCCGTCCCGATCGGCTGCACTCTCTCCGTCACACACGCTCTCAGTCCCGGTCGCTTCGTCAGCTTCGTTCCCCCGTACCGCGTCACACACGCTCTCGGTCTCGCTCCGTCCGTCGGTCCCGGCCGCTCCGTCGTCCCCCGTCGGGCCGTCGGCCTCGACCGCCCCGTCGGCGCACCGTTCGACCGCCGTCACGCGGTCGGCGACGAGTTCGGCGCCGGCCCGCTCGACGTGGTCGTGGAACAGCTCGTACGCCGTCTCGACGCCGACGCCGCCGGGGAAGCCGAGGTAGTTCTCGAGGTACGCACACTGCCGCAGCGAGGACCGCCCGCGGTCGAACACCACCGTGTCGAGCCCGTACCGTGCGGTGAACACCGCCGCCGCACAGCCGGCCGGCCCACCGCCGACGACGACCACCGCGTGGTCGTGTGGCGACTCCCCCTGTGGGGCCGCGTCGGCGGCACTCGGCTCCGTCGGATCGGTCCTCGCGTCCGGCATCCTCAGGCGTCTCCGGTGACGATCGCGGCGAGTTCGTCGCGGTCGAACAGCTCACCCGAGAACTGCTCCGGGAAGTAGCTCGTCGCGTACCGCTCGACGAGGAACAGGTGGTGGAGCGGCCCGGTGTAGATCGGCCCACCACGGAACACGCGCCCCTCCTCGACGGCCGTCAACTGCGAGGCCACGTCGTGGTCCTCCATGTACGCGACGACGGTGTCCTGGAACTCCGCGCGACTCTTCGTCTCGTGGCCGCGCAGGAGGATCGAGTCGGGGTCTACCGCCAGCAGGTTCTCGTAGTCGATGGTTCCACGGTCGCTCTCGGAGAGCCCGTCGATCCCGGTCTGGGCCAGTGCGTCGGTGATCCCGAGGTCGCGGAACGCCTTCTTGTTCGTCCCCTTCCCGCTCAGCCGGTACGGGTAGAACGACTCCGGTTGGTCTTTCGCTTGCCAACACAACAGCGCGTTCGGACGACTGTCGGGACCGGGCAGTGACGCCTGCACCTCGGCCAAGAACTCGTCGTGGAACGACTGGAACGCGGTGAACGTCTCCTCGGCGTCGTACACCTTCGCCACCTTCTCGAAGGCCTCGTACAGCGAGTAGTAGCGGTAGTCGTGCCAGTCGTCCGTCCGCCGGAAGATGGTGTTCCCGAGGAACGGCGCCACGCCGGAGGAGATCTCGTCGATGTCCGCCTGTTCCAGCTTGAACGCGCCGTTCTCGACCAGCCACACCGGGTCGATCATGTGGAGGTCGCTCTCCAACTCGTAGAACAGCTCCTTCGAGATGCCGGCGTCGCCGACCAGGTTCGTGATCGAGGACTCGTCGACACTCACGCCGTCCAGCTCGTCGTAGTGGTCCGTGTGGTACCGCGACGGGAGACCGACGCTGTTCACCGTGTCACCCGCCCCGAGCGCGACGGCCATGTCGGCGTACCCCGGGAAGTAGTGCGCGACCGACTCCGGCGGCTCCTCGAACGTCACTGTCCCGACCGGCGCCATCTCGACGGAGTAGGAGTCGTCCCCGGACTCGGTCGCGGTCTGGTCCGTCGCCGCTGTCTCCGTCTCTGTCGCCGTCTCCGTCGCAGTGTCCGTCGGCGTCGCCGTCGCGTCGCCGGTGCCGTCGCCGGTGCACCCCGCCACCAACCCGCTCCCGAGCAGTGCGCCACCGTACTTCACGTAGTCTCGTCGTGTCGACTCCGCCGGACCGCTCGTGTCTCGTGTCACGGGTTTTAGGCGAGCCTAATCCATACATGAGGCTGTCGGTCTGCCGGCGACCGAAACTCGTGCACGGCTGAGAGGAGAGACGACGTGTCACGCCGACTCGTCGGGGTTCTCGCCGTGAGCCGCCGGCCTCGGGTTCGAGTCGACCGGGTGTCGTGTTCCGCCTCCGAACCACGCTCACCCGCGTGAGGCGACACTGCCGGACTCCACGTCCTCGTCGGGTCCGTCGAGTGTCTCGGGGGCCACCGTCGCTTCCTCGGCCGCCGCGGCGGGCACCCACAGCCGGATCGTCGTGCCGCCGTCCTCGCCGATACGCACGTCCATCTCGCCGCCGGACTGTTCGGCGAGTGTCTCGATCAACAGGAGACCCAACCCCTCGCCGTGTGTGAGCGCCCGCTCGGCGCCGTGTTCGCGGGCGTCGATCTCCGTCTGTGGGAGTCCACGGCCGTCGTCGCGCACCGTGATCTCCCACCCGTCGGCGGCGGCTTCGAGTCGGACTGTCACGGTCAGATCCGCGGCCGCGTTGTGTTGGACCGCGTTCTCGACGGCCTCGCGGACGGCGTCACCGAGCTGTGGCTGACACCGCGCCTCGGCTGCCGCCGGGAGTTCCGTCCGCACCGTCGCCGCGCCAGTGTCGACTTCGCCGACGGCCGTGTGGACCGCCTCCCTGAGGTCGACCCCCTCGCTGGGTGTGCGCTCGACGGCGCGGTCGATCTCGCGGGCGGTGTCCCCGAGTCGCTCGATTCGATCGAGACTCTCGCGGACGATCTCGACGGCACGGTCGCGGTCGACGCGCCCGTCGTCCGCCGCCAGCGTGTCCACCCACCCGGTCGCGACCGTCAACTCGTTGCGGACGTTGTGGCGCAGCGTCCGGTCGAGCACGCTCAGCCGTCGTTGGAGTCGCTTCGCCGTCCGCTCGCTGGCGCGACTCGCCGCGAGCCGGTTCGTGTACCGGACGTAGTACTCCCCGATCGGCGCGGCGAGTGTGACGCCGCCGATCCCGGCGACGGCGATCAGGTAGTTCCACTCGGACAACGCGACCCCGTGTGTCGTCTGGAACCAGCCGATGAAGGCGACGAAGCCGGCACCGTACACTCCCCCACCGAGCACGACGCCGCCGACGAGTGCGGCCTGTCGTCGCGAGTAGTCCGTTCGCCCGAACCGGACGCCGAAGTACGCGAGCACCGCGGCGAGCGACAGCGGCAGCGCCGTCTCGAAGGCTCGACTCGCGATCGACCCGTCGTTCCCGACGACGTGTGCGAGCGTCACCCCGAGACTCGCCAGCACGAACGCCGCGTGTGGCACCGCGAGTCGATCCCAGTTCACGTGTGGACTCCGCACACGACCGACGAGAGCCTGTCGATCATCGGTCGGTCGTGTGGACGGCGAAGGTCGCACCCGCCGTCTCGTCGTCGATCGTCTCGATACGCCACCCGTGGGCCGTGACGATCTGGTGGACGCGAGCGAGCCCGAGCCCCGCACCGTCCACCGTCGTCTCGTCGTCCGTGGGTACGTCCTCGAACAGTGCGTGTGCCGCGTCCGGGTCCAGTCCCGGCCCGTCGTCGCGGACGCGGAATCCCGTCGCCGTCTCCTCGACGGTGACGGTGACCGAGTCACCGGCGTGCTCGACGGCATTGCGGAAGAGATTCTCGAACAGCGTCCGCAGCCGTTCGGGGTCACCGACGACGACACTCGTGAGGTCCGCCTCCAGCGTCGCCGCCTCGTTCTGGACGGTGTCCCACGCCTCCGTGACGGGCCGCGACAGCGGGAGCACCTCCGTCTCGTCGATGGTCTCGCCGTCACGAGCGAGCGCGAGGTACGCGTCGACGATCTCGAACGAGCGGTCGACGGCTCGTTCGGCGGCGACGAGACCGTCCGGCGGCTCGGTATCGGTCGACGCGGTCGCCTCGTTCGGGGTGGTCGTGTCCGCAGCCGGGTCCGGTCGCTCCTCGCGCAGGCGTTCGAGACTCAGCCGGACCACGTCCAGTGGGTTCCGCAGGTCGTGGGCGACGGACTCCGCGAACTGTTCGAGCCGGTCGCGCTGTTCGCGTAGCTCCCGCTCGCGGGCCCGGAGCGTCGCCTCGCGGTCTGCCTGTCTCAGTGCGGTCGCGGTGTTCGCCGCGAGCAGTTTCGCCAACTCCCGGTCCCGACGGTCGACGGCCCCCTCCGTCGTCCGCCCGACGGAGAAGACCCCGTACTCCCCGAGCGGGAGGTACATCACGGCCCCCGCGCCGGAGCGTGTCACGTCGTCCGGGACGTTCGAGACGTCGTCGAAGTACAGTGGCTCTCGCTCGTCGAACACGCGCCAGTGGACGCCGGTCCCGCGTTCGTAGCCGGGCCGGTCCCCGGCCGCCTCGACAGTCGCCGCCGCCATCTCCAGCGGTCGGAGCCGTTCCGTCTCGTCGGTCTCCTCGTGGAGTCTGATCCCGCTGGCGGGGAACCCCAGCACTGTGTCGGCGGCGTCGACGGCCCGCGACGCCACCTCGGCCGGCGTCGACGCCGCCATCAGCGCCCGTGTCGCCGCGTTGAGCTCGTCCAACGTCGCCAGTAGCTCCGTGACGGACGCCTCGTCGGTCTCGTCGTCGACCGCCTCGCCGATGGCCCCCGCGTCCACGTCTGCCTCCTCGGTGGTGGACGTGGACGCGTCGCCGGGCTCGTCGGTCGCGACCGTCGATTCCCCGGTCCCAGCGCGGAACGGGTCTTGCTGGCCTGCGTCCGGTCCCGAGGCCGGCGATCCGGTGCCGTCTCGGCAGATCCCGCCACCCGTCCCGGACGCCCCCGGGTCGGCCGGTGTCACTGCGGTCCGGTCCGCCCGGGTGGTCTCGCTGGCGGTCTCCGTCGCCGACGTGGTGCCGGTTGCGGTCTCCGCCGACCCCGCGTCCGCGGCTCGTTCGACCGTCGTCGCCAGCACGTCGCCGGCCGCGCGGCTCCCGTCCAGTCGGACGTAGCCAGCCGCGCCGGCCTCGTGTGCCGCTCGGACAGGACTGTCGGCGACCGCCGGACCCGAGGGTGTCGCGTCCGCGTCGGTCGTCGCCGCTCCCCCGTCGACCACCACCACCGGCGGCGCGGCTGGCTGGGTGGCGATCCGCCGTGTCAGATCGATCTCGCGCCGATCCGCGTCGGCCACGGCGACGAGACAGTCGAACGACTCGATCCGTCCCGTCGGCGGTCGCTCGACGACCTCGACAGACGCGACGCGGTCGGAGCGGTCGCGGAGTGTCGGCGCGCCAGACTCGGGGGACCCGACCCAACAGACACGGAGACTCACGACGGACCTCGGGCGACAGACGACAGGATAGGAGTACTGCGCATACACCTAATTGGGCCCCCAGCCACCTCACTTCACACGCTAACAGTACAGACTCTCTCGATCACCGAGTCTCGCCGTCGAGTGACCCCGCCGGCAGTCGGAAGCCGAAGTCGACGTGGTCCCGGTCGGTCTCGACGGAGACGTTCACCTCGTGATCGGTACCGTCCGAGGGCCGCGGGCAGTCGCCGAACCAGAGGACGACCCGCGGGCCGTCGTGGTCGAAGTCGACCCGTACCGAGGCGAGATCCGTCGAGTAGCGCGTCGGTCCGTTCCGTGTGACGTGCTCGTGTGACTCCGTGACGATGTCCAACGAGACGAGTCTGTCCAGGCGGCGGTAGACAGTCGAGCGCGACATGTCGGTCGCGGCCGCGATGGGGTCGATGGTCCGTGCGCCGTCCGCGACGGCGGTGACGATCCGTCGTGAGACCTCGTCACCGAGAACGTCCAGTACCTCCGAGACGGAGTCTGAATCGCGGAACTCTCTACGCTCGACCCGCTCGGTGCGCCGGTCACGAGTCGCCCCTGACTCACTCATACACCGGCCGCTGTGCTCCCGGACAGTTTGGTTATACGCCGGGTAACCACTCGCTACTCACCGTCTTCCGATGCGGCTCCGTGGTGACGCCCGCCCGACTGCACCTCGAACGAGCGTGCCGATGCGTCCGAGAGCCGTCCGGAGTGGCGAGTCCACGCTGTCCACCTGCTCGAACGCCGTGACGGCCAACAGTGCCACGCCCGCCACCAGTGCCCAGGTCACGGCCGACCCTGGGACGAGGAGCGACCCCGCGATCGACACGACTGCCACGGCCCCGCCGACGCGGTGGACCGTCCCGACGCCGGAGTCGGCACTCTCACCCTCCAGACGATCGAGGTACCGCTGGAGGCGGTCCGCAGTCGGCAGTCGCCGGATGTCGCCGCGGTTCCGGTCGTACTCGATCACGCCCGCGTCTGCGAGCTTCGGAAGGTGGTTCTGGTAGAGACTGATGTAGACGCGCTTGCGCTGTGACGACGAGAGTCGGTCCGGTGTCGTGTCGTTCTCGTCGGCGGCGATCTCGTCTGCCAGATCACTCAGCGTCGTCTCCGGCACGTCCGAGAGCAGCGACAGTACTGCCCGACGTCGGCGGTTCTTCAACAGCGTGAACACCTCGTCGTGATCCAGCGTCTGGTCCGTCTGCACTCCCTCTGGCTGCCCCTGTTCCTCCTCCGGTCGTGGTTCTCTGGTTAGGCTCATGGCTCCCTGGCCTCCCGGTGGCCACTCCCTCCACCCTCCCAGCCACGGTCGCGACCGGTGTCCGTGGTCCCGTGTGCGTACCGGGTGCGTAACCACCTGCGTGTCAGGTGTTCACACAACTGGTGGATAAAACCACCCCTCGCCGCACACTGTTGAATCGACTACATAAAGCGAGAGCAAGTGGTGGTTACCGGACGACTCACCCACCCGTCTCCCGACACCGAGCGGCGAGCCCGGGCGCGAAGCGGCGGAGGCGCCCGTCGTCGACTCGCCAGCGCGGTTCGGCCAGTCGTCGAAGGACCACGATTGCGAAGAGCGCGCCCGCGGCGACCAGGACGGCGGACCCCGGACCGACGGCGCCCGCGAGGCCGGTCTGTAGCGTCGCCGCCGAGAGCACGGTCCACACGCCGGCGGCGGTCAGTAGGTAGTAGAGCCACCAGGGGCGGCGGTCGAGCAGTCCGCTGACGGCCAGCAGCCGTCTGGTTGCCGGCGACTGGCGGAGTCGAACCGTCCGTCCCTCGCGGTCGTACGCGACGACACCGTGTTCTGACAGCCGCGGAACGTGTGTCTGGTACAGGGAGACGTACACGCTCCGAACCTGTTGGGCTGTCGGCTCCGAACTCTCGTCGGTACCAGGCGCACTCTCGCCACCTCGCTCGGCGCGCGCGACCCGTTCGGCGGCGTCGTCGATGGTGACGGTGCCGTCACACGCACACAACAATGCGATCAGGAGTCGGCGACGGCGGTTGCTCACCAGCGCGAACACGGTGTCGTCGTCGAGTCGATCCTGGCCCATCGGCCCGGCCTACGTGTCACTACGCGACCACACGGTTTCGTTAACGGGCCTGTGCGACCGTGTTAGTGTCGGCTACGGCGAGTTCGTGGCCGGTTTCTTCGGCCTAACTCGACGGCGCCGGCTCACACGCCCCGTACGCCGACGGCCAACTCGCCGATCACGACAGCGTGTGGTGTGGCGGCTCGACGGTGATCGAGTCGCCGGTGACGACCACCGAACACCGCTCGTACTGGAATCGAACGCTCACGTCCGTCTCCCCGTCTCCGGCGACGAGACTGTCCAACGCGTCGGCGTCGAGTACCTCGCCGATCGGTCGGAGGTCGTCCGCCGTCGTCCCCAAGACCTCCGAGACGGCGATCACGACTCCCGTCGACACCGCCTCCTCGCTCGTCGTCTCCCGTTCGTGACTGGACCCTACCGGTGTCCCCCCAGGGGTCTCGCCGTCGCTCGACTCAGTCATTCGGTCCCTCCGACATCTATATTGAGCGTAGTTGGGGGCTCTAGACTGCTAAGCCTTGTGTCGGCTGGAGCGTACGCCCGGATGCTCCGACGGTTCTCGTCAGACTCTGGGAACAACGACTCGGCTATTAGCCCGTCGCGTGTGTAGTGTTCACACGATGACACACGCGACGGTCCGAGACCTGCTCCGGACAGAGGTGGTGACGGCGTCACCGACGGAGTCTATCGCGACGGCGGCCCAGCGGATGCGCACGGAGTGCGTCGAGACGGTGGTGGTTGCGACGGACGACGACCGGCCCGTGGGAGTGTTGACGGACCACGACTTGGCAGTGGGCTCGCTCGCGGACGGGTGGGAACCGGACGATCACGCGGTGATCGACGTGGTGACCACGACTCCGACCGTGGATGCAGACGCGGGCGTCGACGAGCTGCGTGCGTCGCTGGAGCGTGCCGGTGTCCGTCGGCTCCCGGTCGTAGACGACGACGAACGCGTGGTCGGCGTCGTCGGGCTCGACGCGCTCACGCTTCTGCTCGCCCGACGCCACGAGACGCTCGCGGCCGCCGTCGAACGGACGGACGCGAGGTGGTGAGTCGTGGACTCCGACGAGTTCGTCACGACGGTCCAGACTCGCCTCGGACGCTCCGACGAGACGACCGCACGACGCGTCACACGGGCCGTGGTGGTGACGCTGGCGGAACGCGTCGCGCCGAGGGAGCGGGGACTGCTCCGGCGTGTCTTCCCGACGGATCTCCTCGCGGGAACACGGGGACCCGACACCGAGGACCGGCGAGAGGTGCGCCTCGACACCGAGGACCGGACGGAGACGTTCGACTACGAGACGTTCCTCGACAGAGTCGCCGAACGGTCACGGCCTCCACGGACACCCAGAGACGGGTCCGGTTCGGAGACGACACGAGCCACCGCGGTCGACGGTGGCAGTACGACCGCGTCGACCGGGCCGATCGGGGGCCACACTGCACGTACCGACGGGCGAGGGTTCACCTGGACGCGACCCCGCGTGGACACCACCGCCTATCGGGCGATGGTCGTTCTCGAAGTCGCCACAGACACGGGGTCGACCGACGACCTCGCACGCCTCGCCGACTCACTCCCGGCGGCGTACGAGGATCTCTTCATCTTGATCGCGTCGGTCGACACCCTCTCGTGAGGTGATCTCCGAACACCCGTTGCGAAGCAGTCCCCGCACGCTCGTCGTGCAGCAGTCCCTGCACACTCGTCGTGAAGCAGTCCCTGCACACTCGTCGTGAAGCAGTCCCCGCACGCTCGTCGTGCAGTGGCTCGGGGTCCGGCCGCGAGTGGCTCAGTTCGATCGGTGTCGCTCGACTGTGAGCCGCCCGTCGTCGGCCACTGTCACGGTCACGCGACGAGTGACACGGGTGTAGACGGTCGGGTGCCGACCGACGGTGGACACCCGAGTCCCCTGTTCGAGGAGCCCGGCCTCGACGAGCCGGTCGAGTTTGCGGTACGCCGTCGACAGCGCGACGCCGCACGCGTCCGCCAGTTCGCTCGCAGATCGCGGGTCGTCCGTCGCGGCGGCCAGGAGCTGCCGACAGTCGCCGTCGCTCACCGCGTCGACGGCCGCCGCCGCGCAGTCGTCCGACTCGGAGCGGACCACCTCACTCGCCGTCTCCGGGCGGCTACCGGAGGAGGCACGCTCGGTCCCGACACCCGTGGCGTCGGACGGCACTCCCTCGACGCCGACACCCGTGGCGTCGCGCCGTGCGCTCTCAACGTCGGCTCTCTCCCCGTCTCGACTCGCCGCGGGTCCGTGACTTGCACACACTGTGATCACCCTGGGGGCCGGCTCCCGGCACGGCCCCACGACCTCCACACCACCGACCGAGAGTTAGTTATCCTCCTCCTACTCCGAGCCCACCGAGACACGCGACTTCCACTCACCGGCCCACACGTTGTAATTTGCGAAACTAATCGTCGCTCCCAAAATACTCTTGTGTGCGGTTCGTGAAGCTTTCTGTCAATGGTTCGACGGAGTGGCAGTACGTCGGAGACGGACGGTGGGGGGTCGACGCTCGACGCGCGTCTCGACGAGACGTTCGCGTCGCTGGCACACCCGCGCAGACGGCACCTGCTGGCGGAACTCCCCGAGTCACCCGCGGAGTCGCTGTCACTCGCGACGGCTGCCCGACGACTGCGCTGTCGCGAGGTGGGTGATCTCGGGCGGAGCTACGTCGGGCGCGCGGCTGCCACGGGGCCGACCGAGTCGTCGGATCGCCCGGACACGTACGTCTCGCTGCGACACGTCCACGTCCCGAAGCTGGCGGACGCGAACTTGGTCGATTACGACACCGCCGCGGACGCGGTGGCACGGACCGAACTGACAGACGCGGCGCTGTCGCTGGTCACGCGTGCCGAACGGGCGTTGGTCGATCGCGCGGGGCCAGTCGCCGGCGGGGAGTGACTCGTCGTCGGCTCCCCACTGGGGTGTCTCGGCTGGCCCGACGATACCCCGCTACGCCGTCTAGCCACCGGGGTCGCGATCCGGGAGCAGTCCCTGAGCCATCAGCCGGCGTGTGGCGACGACGAGTCCGTTGCGGAACCCACTCCCGAAGACGGCCTGCTCGTCGCCCGTCTCCAGGTCGACCGTGCTGACGAGGATACTCTCGCGGTCGATCAGTAACAGTCGCCCGACCGTCACGTCGTCGCCGTCGGCTCCACGCAACCAGTCCAGTCCAGAGACGAACGTCGTCGCACGCGGAACGGCTTCCGTCACACTGTCCGTCAACGTCTCGTCGACACTCCCGACGACGACTTCTACGTCCGGCGGGAGTTCGGCCAGCGTCTCGGCCAACTCGTCGGTCCAGGCGCGGGTGTGGCCCAGCACCAGGACGACCTCCTCGTCGGCGTTCGCGACCGTCTCACGCGTGCGGTTTGCGACGGCGTCCGCGCCGTTCATCGCCCACACCTCCTGGACGGGTTCGGACGCGTCCGTCTCGGCTTGCTCGACGCTGTCGAGTGCGTCGGCGAGCCGCTCGACCCGCCGTTCGTACTGGCCTCTGAGGGTGTCGATCGCCTCGGACAACGGCACCGCACGGAACCGCTTCGGGTTGGAGTGTTGTACCTCGACCAACCCCTGTGCCTCGAGGACACGCACCGCATCGTAGACCCGTGTCCGTGGTACGTCGGTGATCTCGCCCAACCGTTTGGCCGTCCCGGTCGACAGCCGGGTGAGTCCGACGAAACACTTCGCCTCGTACTCTCGTAGTCCGAGCTGTTGGAGTATCTCTGCTGCCTCTGTCTCCGCGTCGTCTCTACTCATTGTCCCAACCACGGCCTGGAGGAATCCAGGTCTCTGTACCTTCGACGCGGAGGTGGAAATAGCCGTCGTCACCTGCTGGGACCGTCCGCGAGCCACCGTCCCGTCCGCCGGGACTCGCGAGGAGGACCCCCGACAGTCGACCTACTGTTGTCACGACTCGGATCAAGACGACGACGAGTGTGGGCGGAATCGACACGCTTCGAGCCGGAAGACCGTCTCGGAGACCCGCTGTAGTCGTCTCTCGACACGGTAGTGAGTCGAGTTCACTCGATTGATCACAAAATCGTTTTACCGCGGCGACTGCTAGCGAACTACTGGCACGTGTTCGGACTCGTGTCCCAACCACGGCCTCGCACGTGCCGACCGGCCCTCCCGTGGCCGGTTCGCGAGAGGAGGAGAGTCGGAGTGGGTGTCGACACACAGTTCCACAGCGACAGCCCAGTCTGGCGGCCAGGCACAGACACGTCACTCGCCGACTCACAACAGACTCTTGTCGCTGGCTACCGTCGTGACCGGTGTGAGACACGACTCGTCGGACGAGGGTGAGTCGGTCCGTGTCGAGTACGACTGGACGGCCGTCGCGCCGTCGTCGGCCGTCGTCGAGACGGTCGCGGAGGCCGTCGGCCAGGAGCCGGAGACGCTCCCGACGCTCCACGACGCGGTCGATCCGGACGGACTGGACGGGTTGATCCGTTCCGGTGACCCCGACCTCGACGGTCCGTCGGTGACGCTCTGGTACGCCGACACGCTCGTGACCGTCCACAGTGACGGCGCCGTCGTAGTCCGCGACGTCGACCGCCCGTGACACCCACTCCGGTCGGGTCGCCGCTGTCGGGTAGACGACCCCTGTCGAGAGAGACGGCACCGTAACGACCTGCTACCGTCCCGAAACGCCCGTATAACTATTCCCGTCGTATCCGGATCTCGGGTATGGCACACCAGTACGACTACGTCCCGACCGCCGCGGCACAGGAGACGGCACTGGAGATCCTCGACGCGAGTCCACCGGACGTGCCGGTGTCGGAACACCGCGTGCTCGAACGGATGGAGCAGCGCGGGTTCGACCACGAGGAGAGTCGCCGTGCGCTCCAGCGACTCCTGGCCGACGAGGAGATCACGGTGACCGACGACGGTATCTTCTCGACCGGCTGAGCGACGCTCCCGGCGGTCGCTCGTCGGTGGTGTCCTCGACGGTGTCGCGAGCGCTGGCGTTCGGACACGCCGACGAGTGCGGCCAGCGCGTGGTGGAGCGCCGTGTGGGGCAGTTCCGGACGGTCGGCGACGACGCGAGCGGGCGGCTGCCGGAGATGTCGTCTCTCGACACCGTCCGTTACTCCGGTGTCGTCTCCGTCGCCGTCGCTTCCGGCTCCAGCCCGCCGCCGTCGTTGTGGCGACACTGTTCCGTGTAGAACCCGAGATCGAACGTCACGGAGTCCGTCTGGACCTCGTTGGCGTGGTCCACCGGTAGCCACCAGGCGAACGCGACGTGGCGCGTCGTCGAGTTCGGGTAACAGTCCCGCGGCTCGGAGCGGCTGTCGGCGTCCAGCGGGATCCCGTTCCCGCTCGACAGCTCCGCCAAGACCTCGCGGAGCGTCCCGCTCGTGATCCGCGCCTCCTCGGCGGTGAGTGTGACGTTCGAGGGCTGGTCGACGGCGTGTGGCGAGGAGACGACCTCCTCGGCCTCCAAGACGTTGTCTCCGTCGTCGTGCCACACTGCGGCTCGCACCTCGTCCAACAGTTCGACGACGCCGTCCGCCTCGTCGGGGTCGTCGGCCTCCGGCTCCGTCACGCCGTTCTCGCTGGCGTCGACGAGCCCGCCGGTCAACCAGAGGTAGCCGGGGGTGTCGAACAGGTGGAGACTGAACGTCACCTCCCCGAAGTCGCCCGGTTTCACGTCGTCGAGTGCGATTACGGGAGCCTCGAGATCGTCGGGCACCTGCGCGAACTGGTCGCGGTAGGCGGCCTCGATCTCCTCGGGGTCGAACCCGGGGTTCGCCGTCGCGATCTGGTCGCGCGACAGGATCGGATCCTGTCGTCCGTCGCCGTCCGCGTCCGGGTACGCCTCCGTCGCGGTGTTGGCCTGGAAGTCGTCGAGCGACTCCGCCGGCACGGCGACGAGTGGCTCCGTCGGTGTCGGGATACCGACGTACCCCGACGGGATCGCCGCCGGGTCACCGTCGGTCGTGACCACGTCGAAGTCGTCGACGCCGTCGCCGTCCGTGTCGGTGTCGTTCTCGTCCGGGTCGCCGTCGAACACGCCCTCGGACACCCGGTCGTCGTTCTCGTCGACGGACCAGTCCGAGTAGTGTTCGGCCCAGTCCACCATGAGGTCCAGTTCTCCCGCCACCAGTCTGTTGCCGGTGACCTCCTCCGAGTCGGAGAAGTACGCGCTGGTCCCGACACCCGCACCGGCGGCGGCGGCGCCGACACCTCCGACCGCGGCGAGTACGTGTCGCCGGGACAGCTCCAGTCGTCGATCTCGTGTCATGTGTCTCGTCCTCCTGTGTGCCGCGCCGGCCCCGCCGCCGACACGGTGAGACCCACCGACGGAGTCGAACCGCCGCCCGCGTCGCCGGTCTCCCGGCGGCGAGACGCCCGTGTGGGTGGCTCCGTCGCGGGCGACCCTCCCGGGTCGCGTCGAACCCACCGCCTACAGGTAGATCACGCCGGAGCCGTCGGTCGTGTTGTCGACGTCCTCTCGCCCGTCCTGGTTGCTCGGGCTCGGGTTCGAGGCGACGCCCTCGCCGCCGTCACCCGCGAACACCTCGTTCACGATCAGGGCGCCCGGCGTCCCGACGTTCGACCCGGTCGCGCTCAGGTCGCTCGTCCAGTCGAGTTCGAAGGTGTACGAGAGCTGGTCACCCGACTCCGTCGTCGAGAACCCCGGCAGGTCCTCCTCTGCGACGACGACGAAGGTCCCGTCCGGCTGGCGGCGCTTGACGTACCCGCCGGCCGTCGACTGGCCCGCCTGGGTGCGCTCGCTGTTCGTCGCGCCGCCGTAGCCGATCCGGAAGTCGTCGGTGAACCCGTTCGAGTCGGCCGCGGCCAACCCGTCGAAGTCGTGGTTGAGGACCGCCTCGACGACGTAGCTGTTCGGGTTGTTCGGCCACTCGCCGGCCACGTCGCCGTACACTGCGCCGTCGAACTCCACTTCGATCGTCGTCGTCGGGCCGGCGCCGACGGAGGCGGTGATCCACTCGTCCGTCTCTCGGACGCCGCCGGTCGCGTCGCTGGTCAGGACGACCCGGTCCGGTGCCTGGCCGCTGCCGTCGTTGTGTCGACACTGCTCGGTGTAGAACCCCAGCCTGAACGTCGCCGAGTCGGTCTGGATCTGGTTCGCGTGGTCGACCGGCAGCCACCAGAGCACGCTCACCTGGCCGACCGTCGACCCGGCGAAACACTCCCGTCCGGTCGCCTCGTCGGCGACGCCGGTCGGCGACAGCGGGATCCCCTTGTCGGAGGACGTGTCGGCGAGGAACTCGCGGAGACTCTGCTGGTTCGTCGGCTGGAACCCGGACTGGGTGTCCTCGAACACCGTCGAGTCCTGGATCCCGCCGACGCCGACGGCCACCTGGATCTCGTCGAGGAGTTCGACGACACCCGCCTCCTCGTCGGGGTCGTCGGCCTCCGGCTCCGTCACGCCGTTCTCGCTGGCGTCCTCCAAGATCCCGTTCAGCCAGAGGTAGCCGGGGTTGTCACACAGCTCGAACGCGAACTGTGCGCCGCCGAAGTCGCCCGGCTTCACGTCGTCGATCTCGAGGATCGCAGCGCCGTCCGCGTCACTCTCCGTGCCGCAGAGTTCTCCGTCGACCGGGACACCGCCGTTGATGTCGTCGCCCGTCCGGAGCGTCTCGACGAACTGCTCGTAGACGTTCTCCGTCTCGTCGTCGAGGTCGAGTGCGATGTCTCTCGCGTCGGGGCTCCCCTCGGGTGCCGGTAGACGGACGTCGGTCGACTCCGCAGAGGAGGCCATCCCGGCGAACTCCGCCTCGTCCTCCGACCAGTCGGAGTAGTACTCCGAGGCCGCCACCTGCATGTCCAGCGAACCGGCCGTGAGTTGGTTGCCCGTGAACTCCTCCGTGTCGGAGAAGTACGCGCTGGTCCCCAGGCCGGCCCCTGCCGATGCCACGCCGATCGTGCCGAGCCCGGCGAGCACACGCCGCCGGGACAGTTCGAGTCGTCTCTCTGTCATGGTAGTCGTCCCCTCTCGGGGAGACCCACCGGCGGAGTCGAACCGCCGTACACCGTGTGGGTCGACCGCACCGCTCGCGCCGCCGCTCGTGTCAGGTCGTGAACGTGTCCGTGTCGTCCTCGCTGCTGTCGTCGTCGGGCTCGAAGACGAACCCGACAGTCTGGGTGCCGAGCCCGGTCGGGACGCCGCTCAGCTCGACCCTCGCCGGGAAGTCGGTCGACAGCGAGACGTTCCCGCCGATGCTCCGGAGCTCGACGGTCTGCCCGCCGTTCGACGTACTTCGGCCGAACGACAGCGACTGACCGTCGATGGACAGGTTCTCGACGACGACGCCAGAGGCGTCGAAGTCGGCGTTCAGGTCCAGCGACTCCAGCGAGTTGCCCGCGTCGTCGCTGCTGGGGAACCCCTCGACGGTGACGGTCGTCGTCTCCTCGCCGCCGTCGGGGGTCGCGGTCTCCTCCGGTGCCATCCCGCTGCCGTCGTTGTGGCGGCACTGCTCGGTGTAGAACCCGAGATCGAACGTCGCGGAGTCCGTCTGGATCTCGTTGGCGTGGTTCACCGGCAGCCACCACCCGAACCCGACACAGTGGCGCTCGTTCGGGTCGAAACACTGCCGTGCCGCCGCCTCGCGGTCGCCGTCCAACGGCAGCCCCACGTCCGACTCGATCGTGGTCAGGACCTCCCGCAGCGTCCCGTCGAAGACGAGTTCCTCGCTGCCGCCGCCGGCGATCTGGCTCACGACGTTGGCCGCCGCGGCCGACATCTCGGCGCGCACGTCGTCGTCCCCGCCGGGCGAGCCGACGCCACCGTCCTGGTAGACGAAGAACGTCTCCGAGGCGTCCGTCGCCACGTCCCGCCAGAAGTCGGCGTCCGCGCCGGTCGGGTCCACGTCCAGCGCGATCACCTTCACCGTCACGCCCTCGACGTCCTTCAGGTTCGCCGCGGAGTCGCGGATGCTCTGTCGCTCGGAGGAGTCCGGCGACGGATTGTTGGTGATCAGGACGGCGTACCGCTCGTCGTGTGTACAGTCCGCGAGGGAGTTCGCCGCCAGGTCCAGCGCGTCGTCGACGTTCGTCCCGCCGGCCGGGGTGTTCGTCAACGCCTGGTCCAACCCGTCGAGGACGGCCTGCTCGTCGTCCGTCAGCGGGGTCTGGATCGTGTCGACGTCGGCGAAGGAGTTCACCGCGAACCGGAAGTTGTCGAGACTGCCCGGCGGCCCGGAGCCGAGCACGCCGTCGTCGTTCCCGTCGAGCGCGTCGACGGTGGTGACGATTTCCCGGCCGATCTGGTTGGCGGCCTCCGCCTTCGTGATCGTCGGGTCGCCGTTCGCGTACACCGGGTCCTCCATCGAGCCGGAGGTGTCGACGACCAGGTCCACACAGGCCGGCTCCGGCGCGAGCTGTGCCACGTTGTCACAGTTCTCGTCGTACCAGACCCGCGTGCGGACCGCGTCGAGGAGTTCGACGACACCCTCCTCCTCGTCGGGGTCCTCGGCCTCCGGCTCCGTCACCCCGTTCTCGCTGGCGGACTCCAGCGCCCCTTGGAACCAGACGTACCCGGGGTTGTCACACAGCGCGAAGTCGAACGTCACCTCGCCGAAGTCGCCGGGCTTCACGTCCCCGAGGTCGATCTTCGCGGCCGGGTCGTCGTTCGCGTCGTCCGCCGACCCGCAGGGATCCTCGGGGTCGAGCCGGATCGGTTCGCCGTCCTCGGGGTCGTTGTTCAGCGTGTTGTCCTGGAAGGTGGAGACGTTGCCGTCACTCACCCACACCGGTCCGACGTCGTCGCCGAGGATCCCGGTCGTGTTGCCGAGGTCGTCTGGCTGCTCCATCGAGACATCGCTCTCGTCGATTCCCTCCGTCTCGTCGGGCGACCAGTCGGAGTAGTGCTCCTCGTAGGACACCTTCATGTCTAGGGAGCCGGCGGCGAGCGAGTTGCCCGTGAACGCCTCCGTGTCGGAGAAGTACGCGCTGGTGCCGAGTCCCGCGCCGGCAGAGGCGACCCCGATCGAGCCGAGGCCAGCCAGCACCCGGCGGCGGGAGAGTGCGAGTCGTCCGTTCCGTCCGTCGTCTGTCATGGTGTGTCTCCTGTGGTCCGTTGTGGTGTCGCGGGCGCGGTGACGCACAGCCACCGCACCCGACGACGGGTGTCGGTCGGTCGTCCTGTGCTCCGATCGCGGTCGCCGGTCCCGCCGTCTGCGGTTCGATCGTCCGCGTCTCTGTCGTCCGTGTCCGCCTCGCCGGTGTCCGGTCCGTCCGTGTCGGTGGCGTCCGGAGCCAGTCCGTCACCGCCGTCGCGTGGCCGTCGCTACGACGGTGTCGTGGCCGCAGTCTCCTCCGGCTCCATCCCGCTGCCGTCGTTGTGCCGACACTGCTCGGTGTAGAACCCGAGGTCGAACCCGACGGAGTCGGTCTGGACCTCGTTGGCGTGGTCAACCGGCAGGTACCAGGCGAACCCGACGTAGTGGGTGATCTCCGGCAGGTAACACTCGCGGCCCTCGGCGTCGGCACCGTCCGCGAACTCGTCGAACGCCGTCGCGCGGTTGCCGTCCAGCGGGATGCCGTTGCCGCTGGAGAGAGCACCCAGCGCCTCCCGCAGCGACCCGCGGAAGATCACCTTCTCGCCGAGGATCACCTGCGAGAGGTTGGCGATCACCGCCGTCAGGTCGGTGGTGAACTCCGCGTGCACGTCGTCGGCCGGTCGTGCGAAGTCCAACAGCGCCGCCTCGCTCGACCCGCCGGTACCGATGGCGAAGATCTCGTCCGTGTAGTCGTCCGAGTCGCCGCCGGTCACGTCGTCGGCCGCGTCGCCGGGATCGGTGCCGGCGTTGTTGCCCCCGTCCGTGACGACGACCTGGATCCCGCGCTCGTCGGCGTCACAGTTCTGGAGGTCCTCGTCGCCGGTCTCGATCCCCTCGCCGATGGCCGTCGAGCCACCGTTTGCCGGCAGACTCTCGATGGTCGACTCCACCGTCGCCAAGTCCGACGATCCGGGGTCGGCCAGCGAGAGCTGGTTCTGTGCGCCGCTGTCGTACCCGGACGCGCTGAAGAACGTCACACCGACGCGGCCGCCGGCGCCGACGATCTCCGCCGCCAACTGCTTGGCGCCGTCGATCGCCTCCTGGTTCCGGGAGACGCCGTCACCGTCCGTGTTGCTCATCGACCCGGACGCGTCGAGCACGAACTCGACACACGGTGTCTCGCCGGCACCCTGGTCGATGACGTTGTCGCCGTCGTCTTCGTACCACCAGGTCGTCTGGATCTCGTCGAGGAGTTCGACGACACCCTCCTCCTCGTCGGGGTCGTCGGCTTCCGGCTCCGTCACGCCGTTCTCCCCGGTGAGTTCCTCGTCGAGTTCGCCCTGCAGCCAGACGTACCCCGGGTTGTCACAGAGGTGGAACGACAGCGTCGCCTCGCCGAAGTCACCGGGCTTCACGTCGTCGATGGCGACCAGTGGCTTCGCCGTCTCCGTCTCCTGGTCGTACGTGTCCGCGTTCAGCGTGCGGAGTGCGCCGTCCGCCGTCGGGTCGAGGTCGTCGGGTGTGTCCGCGCCGTCCTCACACACCACGTACTCCTCGGGAGCATTCTGGACGCCGTCGTCGTCCGGGTCCGGGTACGCCTCCACGGACGTGTTGTCCATGAACGTCGCGAGATCCGACTGTGCGACGTAGATCAGCGGGTTCTCCGGGTCCGGAAGTCCGACGTAGGGAACGTCCGGGTCCCCGTCGCCCGGCGGGTCCATCAGCACGGGGAACTCCAACCCCTCCGCCTCGTCGTCCGACCAGTCCGAGTAGTGCTCCTCCCAGTCGACTTTGAGGTCGAGCGAACCGGCCGTCAGCGAGTTGCCGGTGAACTCCTCGGTGTCGGAGAAGTACGCGCTGGTGCCGAGTCCCGCGCCGGCCGACGCGGCCCCGATGGTGCCGAGTCCGGCCAGCACGTTCCGTCGTGAGAGTGCGATCCGTCCGTCCGTCTGTGTGTCGTCTGTCATCGTTCTGATATTTCGTGTGTCTCGCGTGCGGTACTCACCGTGGTGTCGGCGTCGTGGTCGCGGTCTCCCCGGACGGGCGTCCGTTCCCGTGGTCGTGGCGACACTGCTCGGTGTACGGCCCGAGACCGGAGGCGACCGAGTCGGGCTGGGTCCCGTCGGCGCGGTCCACCGGCAGGTACCACCCGACGCCGACGGCGTGGACGCTCGGTGCGGCCGAGTAGCAGTCGCGGTCGCTCCCATTCGCGTCCGAGGTGGGGCCGTTCCCCGGGACGGGAACGCCGTTCGTCTCGTCGACGGACCGGTCCGAGTAGTGTTCCGCGTACGACACCTCCGGGTCCGACTCGCCCGCGACGAGCCGGGTCCCGCGGACCGTCTCCGCGTCGGCGAAGTACGCGCTGGTCTCGACACCTGCACCGGCCGGCGTGGTGCCGACGGTACCGGTGGCGGCCAGTGCTCGCCGTCTCGACAGCTCGTACCGTTGGTCCGTCATCGTCTGGGTATCCCCGCCCGGTCCGTCCCGGTGCAGGGTGTCCGTCCCTTCCGCCGACGGGGTATTTGCTACCCGCCGGATTACCGCAGATAACGAGTCCGTCGCCCGCGAGAACGGCCGATTAGGTCGTTCGCTCGACACCGACGCCGACCTTGGCCACTCCCGAACCGTGTGTTACCACCGGGCAAACCCGCTCTTCGGTGGTGTCACACGCTCGTGGCGGTGGGGCGATCGCCGCCGGCGCGGTGGCGTCTCTCGTCGGTGCAGGTCGATCGGTCGGCCGGGGGGATCGTCGGTCGGTGTAGGTCGACCGGTCGGCCGGGGGATCGTCGGTCGGTGCAGGTCGACCGGTCGGTCAGGGGATCGTCGGCCGGCCGGGGCCGTCGATCGGGCGAGAGATCGTCGGGCACGAGAGACAGTCGTCACCCTCGTCGCTCGTCGTGCGGGTTCGGGAGACGGTGAGCGCGTGAGTCGGAGAACGTAACTGCGTCGAGAGGCTCGACCACTGACGCTCGTCACTCGTCGACGGCGCGGGCGGCGAGGTCGGACTCCCTCGCGAGCGGTGGTCCGACCCCCGAACCGGTGGACTCACTGGACGGCGTCTTCGTGGGTCCGTCGGACGGATCGGGTGTGGCCGTCGCCGTCTTGGTGGGTTCGGGTGTCTCGGCAGGTGTTCCCCCCGGCGTCGCCGTCTCGGTCGGGGCCGGAGTCTCGGTCGAGGTCTCGTCTGGCGTCGTCTCGGTGGAGGCTGGTGTGTCGGTCGGCGTCGCCGTCTCGCTCGGCTCCGGTGTGTCGGTCGGGGTCTCGGACCGCTCTGGTGTGTCCGTGTCCGTCGGTGTCGCCGGCGGCGTGTCGGTCGGCGTGGGGCTCCCGGCCGGTGCCGGAGTCCGAGTCGCTGTCTCGGTCGGCGTCGGGCCCGCCGTCTCGGTCGGTGTCGGACTCTCGGTGGGAACCGGCGTCTGGTCCGGCTCTGGAGTCCGAGTCGACGCCGGTTCCGGTGTCTCGGTCGGTGTCGCCTCCGGTGTGTCGGGTGTGGCGGTCGCCGTCCCGGGTGTCGCCGTCGGCGTGTCGGTCCCGTTCGCCGTCGGCGACGTAGCCGTCTCGACTGGTTCCGGTGTCGCGGTCTCCGTCACCGTGGCTGCGGGTGTCTCGGTCGGTGCCACCGTCGCGGTCGCACCCCGTGACGACGGCCCCACACCCTGCTCGTCACCGCGGCCGGGGTTCGACGGTGGACCCCGGCGACCGGTCTCCGTCGTGGTCTTCGTGGGAGTCGCCGTCGGCGCGTTCCCCGCGGTCGGTGTCGGTGTGTTCCCCGCCGTCGGTGTCGCCGTCGCCGCGGCGAACTCGACGCGAGTCACCTCTCCGTCGGTGAACGCGCCGACCGTGACGAACCCGCCCGTCGCCGACGTGCCGAGGACGAGCACCGACAGCACCACCGCCACGAGCGGCCGGTCGTGCGTCTCACGCATCGTCGTCCTCCCGTCGTCGGTCTGGCTCCGGACGTTCGGTGCGTTCCTCGTCCGCGAGGGGACCGTTCGGTCGGGCCCGTTCGACCGAGTCCGCTCGGCCGTTCTCTCGCCGGGCACCGGCCGTCGAGTCCGCGAGATCGGCGTCCGTCGGCTCGTCGGTACTCGTCGGCGGCGACACGTCGGTCGCTCCCTGCTCGGTTGACCCGGTAGGCTCCGGCGGTCTGGTCGGCGCCTCGTAGAGGTAGAGCTGTGTGTCGACGACGACACCGTAACGGTCGGCCGAGAAGTCCGCCAACACCGGGTGCCCGACGCGGTCCGCCACGCCGACGAGGGTACTCAGCCGGTCGACCTGCGTCGTCGTCGCGACGTTCGGTGTCACCGTCGCGAGGTTCGTCGGGAGGAACAGTCGCTCGTCCGTCGACACCTCCTCTGCCGGCCCCAACGTGAGGTACACCACCCCGACGAACAGCGACCCGAGCACCCCCGCTGCGGCGGCGGCGACCGACCACGCCGTGATCCCGGTCTGTGACAGGACCCACAGCGCGTACCCGGTGAACACGAGCGTCACCACTCCGCCGAGTCGCAGGTCCGACCGCGTGAGGACGATCCCCTCGGGCTCCGACTCGTCGTCCTCGACGAACGCCTCGACGACATCGTCGGCGTCCACGTCGAACGTCGGTCCGGCGGCCGCCCCGGACGCGGCGTCGTCGAGTCCGGCGCTGCCGTTCTCGCCGACCTCGACGCGTCCGCCGAGTCCACCACCGGCGTCGGGGTCACGCCCCCCGAGCCCGCCGCCCGCGACTGGATCACCGTCCGCCGGTAGCCCGCCACTCCGAGCACCGTCTCCGCGTGAGTTGTCGCCGCGTGGACCCGCGCCCGCGGCGCCGCCGCTCTCGTCGTCGCGGCCCCGAACGAGGTCGTACAACTCGGTGACGACGAGCAGTCCGAACGGCACCGCGACGAGCAGCCCGAACCCGAGTGGCGTGTCCGCGAACTGGATCACGTAGCCGATCAGCGGGATCGTGATCGCCACGCGACCCACGACGCTCTCGGCCGGCACCGGTTGGGGGTCGCGTTCCTCGTTGGCGTCCCCCTTCGTGACGAACGCCCGCCCGTCGTCCGAGTCGACCACCTCGATCACGCGGTGTGTCGTCGGGACGCGCTCTCCCTGCCGTCGGAAGGTGATCACGTCGCCGGTCTCGACGGCTCCGGGCTCGACACCGTCGACGACGATCACGTCGCCCGTCGAGATGGCCGGCTCCATGCTCCCCGAGAGGACGACGTACCCCGCGTCCGCGCCGACCGCAGCCGGCCAGGCGTAGATCACGAACGGCACCACCAGCGCCACCAGCAGGAGTGCCCCGACGACGTGGGCGGCCCCACGCGGCGTCACGGCTCCACCTCCCCGACAGCCGGCGGTCGCCGACGATCCGGTACGCCACGGGTCGTCGACGCCCGGCGCCACCGACTCGCGGTGGCCGACAGACCGCCCTCGCCCGTCACTCGCTGCCCCGGTCCGCCGTGGTGACTACGAAGCTCCGTTACCATGGGTTCCTCGGTGTGGTGTGTCTGCACTGTCTCGCGGAGAACTCGACCACGAGTTCCGCCGTCTCGCCGGTCACCGCGTCCGGTGCGTCCGTCGGTAACTCCCAGGTGAGTTCCAGACAGCCCGGCGGACACTCCAGACAGACGGCCGAGCCACAGAACTCGAAGACGGCGTTGCTCAACTCGAACCGGGTGTCGTTGTTCGGGTTCTCCGGCGGCTGGAGATCGGTCAGTCGCCGCCGACAGCCGGACGGATCGTACCTCACGGTCCGATCGACACCGGGGCCGCCGCCACCCGTCACCGACACTGCGTCGAGTGTGCCGCCGTCGAGTACGACCGCGTCGACGGAGACGATCTCGTCGCCCTCCTTCGTCTGGACGTTCCGCAGCTCCACGACGACCTCGCCGTCCGGCGTGTCGAAGGCGAACTGCGGCGGGTCCCGCGAGCGCACCTCGCCGTCGCTCCCGTCTTCGCTCTCGACGATGAACTGGCCGCTCTCGTACTCCACCGTCGCCGTCGCGGTCGTGTCGCGTCCGAGCAGGAGTCCGTCGGACAGCGCGTCGCTCAGTCCCGCGAGTGTCCCCTCGTACAGCACGCTCTCGGACGACCCGTCGCAGGGGACTCGCGAGACGAGTTCGACCCGCGTCGCCGTCGCGAGTGGGGAGTCGACGGCCCCGTGCGTGCGGAGCCACACGCGACCGGGGTTGTCACACGACCGGACGGCGATCGTCGCGCCGCCGGTGTCGCCACGACGTACGTCGTCGAACGGGACGGTGACCACCGTCTCGTCGGAGAACGTCGTCGGCGGTGCCGGCGGGCCGCCGTCCGCTCCGGTCGCCGCGACTTCCAGGTCGAGCGCCCCACTCTGGAGTGCGTTCCCCTCGACGACCGCCTCGTCGGAGAGTGCCGCGTACGTCCCCGCGCCCCCGACGAACCCCAGCGTACCGGCGACGGAGAGTGACCGCAACAGTCGTCGCCGGGAGTGATCGGAACTCATCGCACGTCTCTCCGGTCCCACGGTGGGGGGTTTGCTATGCGGCAGTTATCCCCGAGTTTCTCGTGTGCTAACGGGCGCTCGGCCCCGTCCCTATCGCCTCCCGGTCCGGAGTCACCCGCCGACGCGCGGTGCCGCACGCGTCAGCCAGCCCCGTCGCCGAACGGGTTCTCGCTCCCACACGGGACACCGGCGAACACCAGGTCGAACGTGACTCGGTCGGTCTGGACGCTGTCGCCGACGGTCTCGGGCAGTTCCCACGCGATCCCGACACAGCGCCGGTCCCCGGGCGCCAGACAGTCGACGAGTCGTCGTCCGTCCGCGAGCGCGGCCGCACTCCCCGCGAGTGTGTCGTCGACGAACGGGGACTCGTCGACACCCAGCGTCCCGTCACAGCTACCGAGGAGGCCGTCGTCGAGCCAGAACGTCGTCTGCACCGCCTCGCCGAGCTCGCCGCCCGGACCCTCGCCGGGGGCGTTCGCCTCCGGTTCGATCACGCCGTTCTCCGACTGTGCGATGTCGGCGCGGAGCCATACCGCCACGCCCTCGGTGGTCTCTCCCGCCGTACCGCCACTCTCGGCGCCACTCCCCCCGGCGTCGTCACCCGTGGCATTCTGCAGTCCGACGAGCAGTCGGCCGGTGTCCCCGGGGACGACGTCGTGAAACGCGATCACCGGGCCGTTCGCCTCCGCCACGTACTGTGGGTCGGCGGCGGGGTCGAGCGTCCGGCTCGCGTTCGGAGCGGCGCCGTTCCTACCCGCAGTACCGTTCTGTCGTTCCTGGACGGTGCCCCGGTAGGACTCGTACCAGGCGACGCGGAGTCGACCGTCGTCGGTGTCGCCGTCCGGGGTGGCCGCGTAACTGTACCGTGTGAACGGCGGTGTGCGGTCGCGTCCGAGTGCGCCGGCACCCGCCGTCACGACGCCCGCGGCGCCCAACGCCGCGAGCACGCCTCGTCGTGTCGTCGTTCTGTCGGGGTCCATCTGTCTCCTCCCACCACGGGTTCGCGTCTGTGTTCTCCCACTCGTCACTTGGTTACCGGTCGCGTTACCGTCGGTTACCGTCCGGCGAACCGGACGCGACGCGGGGTAAGCCGGAGGGTAGTTATCGGGGCGACGCCCCGGGTGTTCGACGGAGGCGTCGACAGGATGGGAACGGGACAGGGGCTCTTCGGCCGCGGCACGGGCGACGAGACGCTCGCGGCGGCGGAGGCGTACGACGTGTTGCAGAACGACCGGCGGCGGCGCGTGTTGGAACGACTCGGCGAGGAGGTCGGCGGCGCCAGACTGGACGACCTAGCGGACGGTCTCGCCACGACGGAAGCCGACGAGTCGCCGCCACCGGACGGCCTCCGCGAGAGCGTCTACAACTCGCTCCACCAGACGCACCTCCCGAAGCTGGAGGGACTGGGGCTGGTGACCTACGACAGAGAGAGGAAGACGGTCTCGTTGCGGCCCCAGGCGCGACACCTCGCGCGGTACCGGCGTCCGGAGGGGCCGTTCGGGCTGTCGTGGGGCGAGTGGTACCGCGGCGTCGCACTCGTCGGGTTCTGGGCGTCGCTCGTCGTCCACCTCGACTGGCCCCCGTTCTCCGGGCTCAACCCGCTGGTGGTCACCTCGCTGGCGCTGGGGGTGTTGACGCTCTCCTTGCTGTACCAAGTGTGGACACGGCGGCGGCTCTACCTCCACCTGCTCGTCTACGGGGAGTGATCAGGCGGACTCCGTCTCGCGGACGCCCGCCGACCGCTCCCCCTCGGCGGCCGACGCCGACTCGGTGTGGGAGTTCGACGCCGACTCTCGTCTCGAGTCGGGTTCGACGTCCGCCGAGTCGGGGGCCACCTCCGAGTCCGGGTCGACGTCTTCCGGTACTGGCGCCTCGAACAGCCGGACGCCACAGCCGTCACACGAGCCGGCGATCACGGGGACCGCGCGACAACACGACTCCACGGTGTCGCGCCCCAGCGAGACGGCGCTCTCACAGTCCGGACAGGCGTCGAGCCACAGGCGGAGGCCGGCGAGCACCTCCGTGCGGGCGTCGAAGTCCAACCGATCCCAGTGGTCGGACCGCTCCGCGAGCAGTGGGGCGGCGGCGAAGTCGACGCGCGCCGCGGCGGCCGACTCCCAGTCGGCGACGAGTCTGCCGTCGACGCTGGCGAGGAACGCGTCCGAGCGCCGCTCGAAGGTCACGTCGTCGGGTGACACGTCCGAGAACGACCCGAGCGACAGCAGTGCCTCCGGGTCGGCCGCGGCGTCCCGCGTGGCGATCCGGTCGCGCCAGACGGTCCGGAACGACTCCGCGAGACGGTAGTCGGCACCCGCCGGGACGAGGACCGCCGCGTCGACGAGCAGTCGCTCGACGGTCGGTGTCTCCGGCTCCGACGTGGGTGACGCGCCCGCCGAACCCACGTCTCTCCCGTCGCTCGCGTCGCTCTCGCCTCCTACGGCTGCCGTCACTCCTGTACTGCCCTCGCCCGTGAGTCGTGAGTTCTCGGCGGGCTCGATCCGCTCGGGGAGTTTGTCGAACCGGGCGAGCACGGCGTCCGGGAGGTACCGCTTCGTCAGCGTCGGCGTGTACGGGACGAGGTACCCCCTGAGGGCGATCGCCCCCACACCCACCAGCGCGACCGGGAGGGCCGCGACCGGCGAGACGAGCAGTGCCACCGCACCGCTCGCGAGTGCCAGTAGCACCGTGTTGACCACCGTACAGGGCGTACACCTGTTCTCGCCGGTGTAGGCCGGTTGCCGTACGGTCTCGGCGACGCCCGCGGCCGCCGCTCGAACGCGATCCGACAGTCCACTGGGTCCTGCGCGTGACATCGCCGTCGTCTGGGAGCGCCACCGGCTTCGTTAGCCTCCGCCTTTTCGATCGTCGCGCGACTGTTCCGACGGAGTGGCCCGGCAGAGAGGACACCCGTCGGCGACCGCAAGTCCGAACCACCCCCACCGTCTACGCTCCACATCACCGTGTCACAGACAGACGGCAACTACGACGTGCTCGTGTGGGGTGCGACCGGGACGGCGGGGTCGCTCGTCGCCGCTCACCTGACGGACTACCACTCGCCCGAGGAGCTCTCGCTGGCGCTCGGCGGCCGCAGCGAGGAGCGACTCGCGGCGGTGGCGGCCGACTGCGAGGCGAACACCGAGTGGGACGACATCCCGCTCGTGATCGGGGACGCGACGGAGCCCGACCGGCTCCGCGAGATCGCGGCGACGACCGATGTCGTCTGCACGACCGTCGGGCCGTACACGACCTACGGGACGCCCCTCGTCGCGGCGTGTGTCGAGACCGGCACCGACTACTGTGACCTCACCGGCGAGGTGACGTGGGTGCGCGAGATCGTCGACGAGTACCACGACGCGGCGGTCGCGGCCGACGCGCGGATCGTCACCGGCTGTGGGTTCGACTCCGTCCCGGCGGACCTCGGGACGGCGCTCGCACAGGAGTACGCGCTGGAGACGGACGACGCACCCTGCGACACCGTCCGGATCTACCTGGAAGACGTGATCGGCGGCGTCAGCGGCGGCACGCTCGCCAGCGGCGCCGAGTTGTTCGCGGCCGCCTCGAACGACCGGGAGGCACGCCGCACCCTCGCGAACCCCTACTCCATCGCCCCGCCGGGCGAACGGGAGGGGCCCGACGAGGGTGAACAGGCAGCACCCCGGCGGGACCCACTCCGTCCGGGCTGGACTGGCCCCTCCCCGATGGCGCCGATCAACGAACGCGTCGTCCGGCGATCCAACGCGCTGTTGGACTACCCGTGGGGACGTGCGTTCGACTGTACCGAGGTGATCCCGACCGGCACGGGCGTCGGGGGCGCGGCCGCCGCGGGTGCGGTCGCCGCGGGTGCGGGACTGGCGACGGTCGCCATGTCCGTCGACCCGGTTCGGGAGCTGCTCCGGGATCACGTCTTCCCAGATCCGGGTGAGGGGCCGAGCGAGGAGACGATCGAGAACGGGCGGTTCACGGTCCGCGTGCTGGGCCGCGGCACCGGCGAGGACGGCCCGTTCACCGTCGCGGCCGAGATCGGTGCGGACCGCGACCCGGGGTACGGCGCGACGGCGAAGATGCTCGGCGAGTCCGCGGTAGCGCTGTGTCGAGACGCCGCCGACGCCCCGCTGTCCGGGGGTGTCCTGACGCCGGCGACCGGGATCGGCACCGGACTCGCGGACCGCCTCCGCGACGTTGGGATGACAGTCTCCGTGGGCGACTACGAGGCCGACGCGGAGTGAGCGACTCAGAAGTGCGTCAGCTTGTCTCGGCGGTAGAGGTCCAGCGAGGTGACGCTGTTGCGCGACCGCTGGCGGACGGCGAAACTGATCGCGTCCGCCACCTCGATCGGTTCGGTGACGCTCTCCGGGTCGTGGGCGTCGGCGGCCGGGGTGCCGCTCTCGGAGCCGAACTCCGTCCGCACCTCCGTCGGGTTGACACAGGTCACCGCGACACCGTCGTCGCCGAGACTCGCTTGCAGCGAGGCGGCGAACCCGCGCGTCCACCACTTCGTCGCGGCGTACACCGGGTTGGCTGGGCGGGGGTGTTGGCCCGCCATACTCCCGACGAAGACGAGGTTGCCGCGCGACTCGACGAGCGCGGGGATCGTCTCGCGGGCGGTGTAAAACATCCCGTCGACGTTGACGCCTCGCATCCTCTCGTACGTCTCGTCGGACATCTCCGCGACGGGGCTGGCGATACCGACGCCGGCGTTCGCCACCACCACGTCGATCCCGCCGAACGTGTCCTCGGTCTCCGCCGCCAGCGCCGCGACGGCCTCCGGGTCGGTCACGTCCGTGGGAACGACGTGAGCCGTCGCGTCGCTCTCGGCCTCGATCTCCGTAGCGAGGTTCTCTAGCCGGTCTGTGCGTCGCGCCGCCACCACCACGTCGGCTCCGTCGGCCGCGAGGACACGCGCCGTCGCCGCGCCGATGCCCGACGACGCCCCGGTCACGACGGCGGTCGCGTCTGCGAGTGGTGTCTCGCGCTGTGTGGGTCTGTCGACCATAGGTTCCGTCGGGTCCGGCGTGACACGGGTCTTCCGGTCCCGACACCCACGGTCCGACCGCGACCCGGACCGTCCAGCGGTCGTCGGCCGGACCGATACAGTAACGAAGAGAAGCGTAAACACATCTCGAATACGAATACCGTGCTCGTCAGAGTTAAATTCGGTTGGAGAGTCGAACGAACTTGTGACTGCGAAGATATCGGGGAAGTACGTCGCCGCGTTCGTCCAGAGTGCCGGCGAGGTGTCGGCGGTGTTCGAGAAGAAGGCTCAGGAGACGCTCGCGAGTCACGGGATCGAAGAACCCGACCCGGAGGGGTACTACGACGACGCCGAGTTCGGCGCCGCGCTGGCCGAGATCGAAGAGAAAGCCGGTGAGCGGACGGTCAGACGGGCCGGACAGAAGATGATCGCGGTGAACGAGCCGATCGTCTCGCAGTCGTCGGCCGTGGCGGGGTTGGAGACGATGGCCGAACAACACGCCGGCATCCACCGCGACTACTCCGTCGCCGAGGCGGGCGGGTACGATGTGCTCTCGACGAGCGACGACAGCTGTCGCGTCGACGTACTCGGCGACTACCCGTTCCCGCTGTCGCTGCCGCACGGGGCTATCGAGGGAACGGTCCAGCAGACGGAGTCCGAGGCGACCCGAGTGACGGTCGACCGGGTCGACGCACCCGACGACGTGTTCGCCCGGTTCGAGGTCGGGTGGTGAACTGGACACGATCACGGACCGAGCAGTGACTCGAGTGATCGGTTCCCTCGCGGGAGTCACTCGGGAGCGCCCTCGACGCGGACGCGCGGTGTGACCAGTGTTCCCGTCGCGAGTCGTCGGTAGAGTCCGGTGACACCGAAGTAGACGACACCGACGGCGACGAAGAACGCGACCTGCGCGTGTCCGTCCCACGCGAACCCGTCGACGAGCAGCGGCCAACTGTTGCCGAACGCGTGGAGGAACCCGACGAAGTAGAGGTTCTCCGTGAGTTCGTACACCACGCCGAACCCGACGCCAGAGAGCGTGAGTACCAGCAGCGTCCCGACGACGGAGGTGCCGCCGACGTAGCCACCCTCGGCGAGGATCCGCGGGACGTGAGCGAGCGCGAAGAGGACACCCGCGACACCGATCGTCACCGTCCGCGAGACCGCACTGTCGGCACCCAAGACGCTCCGCACCTTCACCTGCAGGTAGCCACGGAAGACGAACTCCTCGACGAACGCGAGGTACAGAACCACGAGGAGATTCCCGGCAGTCGTCTGCTGGAGAGGCCCCAGTCCCCACGGGTTACCGCTCGCAGTCGCGATCCCCACACCCACCGCGTTCAGCGCGACCCAGACGAGCAGAAACGCACCGACGCCGGGCACCAGGAACCGACGCGAGAGCCCGATGTCCGTCGCACCCGCACCGTCTACCCGGAGGAACACCGCACCCAGACCGGCGAGACCGAGGAACCAGAGTCCCTCGACCACGTCTCGAACCAACTCGGACTCGCTCGCTGCGGCCGTGTCGGCCCAGTGACCCACCGCGAAGTACACACCGACGGCGACGAGGAACGCGATCAGGCGACTCGGGCGCTCGTCGACCGAGACGACTCTCGTGTCCATACCACTCCTCTCGGACGACGGCACTTGAGCCACGACGGCGAGTGACTCCGCCAGAGACCGGATCTCACCGATCGTAACAGACGGTCACGGGTACGGAGGAGGGAGCACTCGTCTCGGGAAGTCAGCGGCCGGTCTCTCCTGCCGGTCTCGAGTAACATACTTGTGCCCGTGCGACAGTCGTGTGGTATGCTAGAGCGTGGCGAGAACTGGTCGTTGGAGTACGACGACGGAGTCGTGATCGGGCGGTTCGAGCGTGGAATGCCGCTGTCGGCCTTCGAGGAGGAGGCGTACCCGGCGTTCGAGCGGATCTTGGGCGAACACGAGACCGACATCGTCGCGACGGCCGACATCGTCAGGTTGGAGGACGCACTGGGACAGGACGTGCTCGACATCTGGGAGCAGGCGGCACGCGAGTCGTCACAGCTCCCCAACTACGAGCGGGCCGCGCTCGTCGCCGACGGGATCCTGAAGTACGGCCTCAAGGGACAGCTCAGAGTGCCGGACGCCGAGATCGAGACGTTCGAGGACCCCGAGCGAGCGATCCACTGGGCGCGGACCGGCGAGCAGTAGTCCCGGCGCGCCACGCGAAGTGTCGCGGCCGAGAACTGAGCGCCTCTCTCACCGGAGGTCACGCGCCAACAACCCGGCGGCGACGAGCAGACAGGCCGCCAGTCCGAGGAAGCCGACGCGGTAGCCGGCGGTGTCTGCCATCCACCCGAGATACACCGGACCGAACGCGCCGACACCGAGGAACACCGCCCGTGCGGCACCCAGGTCGCCCCCGACGTTCGCGTCCGGCGCGGCGTCCAACAGGAGCGCGTCGACGACCGGAAAGACGGACTTGTACCCCACCGCGTAGACCGCGACCGCCGCGACGACGGCACCCAAACCCTCCAGAACGATCACCGCGCCGAGCGCACCGACGGAGAGGACCAGGCCACCGACCGCCACCGCCCGCCGCGGGAACTGGTCGGCCAGCCGTCCGGAGACGGGCTTGACCGCGAACCCGACGACGAACACGACCGCGAACACGCCAGCGGCGGTCGCCTCCGAGAACCCCTTCGCCGTCGCGAGGTACGTCGGGAGGAACCCGACCCACGCGCCGACGACGAAGAAGAACAGCGCGAACGCCGTCAACGCCTCCCGCTGGGCGCGTGTCGTGAGGAGTCTGCGTACCGTCGCCCGGAACCCGAATTCCGGCCACCCGACGCGGTACGGCGCCTCGTTCCAGACGACGTAGCCGACGGCGGTGAGCCCGACCAGCCCGGCCAGCGGGAGGAACGGCGCACGCCAGGACGGTGGCTCGGTGAAGGCGGTGACGCCCGCCACCGCGCCGCTCGTGACGACGACGCCGACGACGGACGCCGTCAGTCCGCCCGCGTCTGTCCCGGCCGCGTACACACCCAGTGCCTGCCCACGCTTCTCGACGAACACGTCGGAGAGTTGGGCGCGCGACGGGACGGCGAACAGCCCCTTCCCGAGTCCCAAGACGAGAGCGGCGGCGACGAACCCGACCACGCTCGTCGCGACCGAGAACAGCAGGAACGAACAGCAGATGGCGACCAGACCGGCGACGATCGGTGGCGGCCGCGAGAAGGCGTCGGAGAGCCGTCCGCTCGGGAACTGTGTCACGGCGTACAGCAGTTGGAGTGCGCCCAACGCCAGCCCCGCAGTCGCCGTGCTCACACGGAGGTCCGCTATGATCGCCGGGAGCAGCGGCGACAGCAGGAACCGGCCGACCTGGAGCGTCGCCCACGCGAGGCTCAGACTCGCGAGGAGGCGGCCCGTGTAGCCGGCTCCGAGCCGTTCGGGCTCCCGGTCGGTCGACTGGCCGCCGTTGCCACCGGACTCGTTCCGGGTCTCCGCCCGCTGTTCGGTCTTCCCCGTCTCGGTCGTCACTGTCTCCCGACAACGCCGAGACGCCTATCAGCCCGACGATTCCACGGCGCGAGGGTCGCCGCTCGCCACGACTCACTCCGTCGCGGCCGACGTGGTCGCGAACGAACTCTGGCCGTCGCCGGACCGCAGGCGGGCGTACTCCCAGACGAGCACGGAGAGCACGACCCCCGAGAGCATCGCAGCCCCAGCCAGTGTCCGAGCGCCGATCGTCGGGAGCGCCGGGAGCCTGCCGAACAGCGCGGCGACGAGGGCGACGAGCCAGACGCCCGCGATCAGTCCCAGCGACTCGCGGGGTCCCACCGGGAGGCCGCGGCGAGCGCGAACGCGGCGGACGACGAGACCGAGGAGCCCGCCGGCCCAGAGCAGTCCCGCGAGGAGCGTCTGGGACGGCGTCACGACGAGTGTGGTCAGGAACGTGGCGGCCCCGGCGACGAGCAGTCCCTCGGCGACGGAGACGGCGACCGCACTCCACCCGCGTCCGGGTACCCACGGGGTGTCCCGATCCGACCGGTCGTCCGACTCGGTCTCGTCGTAGTCGGCCGACTCGTCGGCATCGGACAATTCGTCCGCCGTTCGGTCGGCCGCGTCGCCCCCGTCGTCGGGGTCGTGTCGCACACGCTGGCCGACGTGGACGTACTGTCCCCGGGCGGCAGCGGCGTCCCAGTCGCCGACCTCGGCGAGGTTCGGTCCGGGCGACTCCACGACACAGTCCGCGAAGGCGACCGGCAACCCGGCTGCCAACCCGAACGACGGGTGGTCCTGCAGTTGGAAGTGGAGGTGGGGCTCCGAGGAGTTACCGGTGTGTCCACACCGGCCGACCACCTCGCCACGCCGCACGCGGTCGCCGGGTTCGACGGTCGGACTCCCCGGCACGAGGTGGGCGAGGTAGCTGTACTCGTCGTCCGCGTGCCGGATCGTCACGTAGTTGCCGGCCACGCGCCGCTTGCACGGGTGCGAGAGCCCACTCGTCCCGTCCCACTCCGGGTCGCCGTCGCCGACCGCGACCACGACGCCGTCGGCCGGCGCGAGGACCGGCTCGTCGTAACAGTAGTAGCTCTCCAACCCCTCGCCGTCGGGATCGTGGGTTCGCCCCTCCTCGTCGGTCACAACGAGGTCGTAGGCGTACCGCTGGGTCGCCGGGAACCAGGAGTGGGAGTGCTGTTTCCGGGGGCTCCCGTTCGCGACCGTCCACGTCCCCTCGACGGGGAGCCGGTACGAGACGGACTGTCGGTACGAGTTGGGACGCGGCAGCGAGCCGCGGTGCCGGATCGCGGCGACCAGACTCCCGAAGAACTGTGTCGCGTCCTGCCGCAGCGCCAGCGGGTTCAGGAACGTCGTCACCATCCCCACGAGTGCCAACGGCCCGCCACCCATCTGAATCCAGCTACGGGGTCTGACCGGGTCCACGACACCCACTCTGGCTCCGACACTCCGGACGACCGGTCCGACCAGCGGCCAGAGGAAGAACAGGAAGAACCGCTCCAGCGGTTCGAACGCGGCGACCCCGAACACGTCGCTGCCGACCAGTCCGACGACCCCGACCAGCCCCAGCGACATCGGATTCACCGCAGTGAGCCTGTCGACCGCTCGCGAGACGACCGCCGTCGTTCGCGCTCGTGCCGTGCCGTCCGTCATCGACAGTTCCCAGGGCTGCGGACGGCTTGTAGCTTCTGCGAACTGTGTTTCACGTGAGACGTTACCACACTCGGACGGTGGCGGTCGTCGGCTGGTCGTGGAAACGGGGCGGCCGGTACGCCCCTCCGCTACGGCTCCGAGAGGAAGGCGAGAGTCTCCTCGACGACACGCTCGCGATCTCCCAGGAAGGAGTGGTCCTCGCCGGCGAGTGTGACGAGTTCACCGTTCGGGAGCGCGTCGGCCAAGCCGGCGGCGTTGTCGACCGTCACGGTCTCGTCGGCGTCACCTTGGAGGATTCGTGTCGGCGTCCGGATCGCGGTGAGAGTCTCGTCGTCGACGGACGGGGCGTCGTCGTGGTCGCCGTGGAGGATCGCCGGTGCCCACAGGACGAGTCTGTCTGGCACCTCCGGGATCGTGTCGAGCACCAGTCGCCCGCCGAAACTCTTCGCGACGACCGCGACGGACTCGCAGCCGCGGTCGCGGAGCCACGCGACGGCCGCGCGGAGGTCGGTGGCGTGGTCGGACGCGGTCTTCGTCTGGAGGACATCTGTGTCGGCCCACGTCTGGAACCGCGCGACGAGGTGTCCGTCCGCGGCGGCCGCCGTCGCGAGGTCGTCGAACACGTCCTCGAACGGGCCGTGAGTCGCCCCCGGGACGATCAGGAGTCCGCCGTCCGTCGGCTCGTCCGGCCGTGTCACCCGCCCGGGGTACCGTTCGTCGTCGACGTGGAGGGTCGTCTCTCTGGACACGCCAGTGCGTCTCTCCACCGAGACAAATCACTGTCGCCCACGATAGCCTGGCTCTGCCCAGGAGAGGCTCCGGGCTCCTCCCGGAGACACGAGAGGTGGCACGCCTCCGGAGAGTAAGACATAGACTGGTGTGGTCCTCACACACGTAGTAGATGGACGACGACAGTCGGGGCGTGGACAGACGCCTCCTGCTCCGCTCGCTCGCCGCGACTGGCCTCGTCGGCAGCCTCGCCGGGTGTGGCGGGAACGGAGCCGACGGGGGAAGCGAGGATACCGCCCCAGACTCGACGGAAGCGGAGACGACCGTCCAGTCTCCGACAGCCTCGGACGCCGACACTGCGACACCGGACCCGCGCAACGCGCTGGAGGCGGTCCGCGTCGACGACGAGGGGTTCCGTGTCCGACGCGTCGGCGAGTGGGAGCCGACACTCCTGCGTGGCGTCAACCTCGGGATGGGGAAGCCGGGGCGGTTCCCGGGCGAGACGGCGATCACTCGCGAGGAGTACGACCGCTGGCTCGCACAGATGGCCGCGATGGACGCGAACGTGATCCGCGTGTACACGGTCCACCCACCGGCGTTCTACGAGGCGCTGGCCGCTCACAACGCCGATACCGACCGCCCACTCTACCTGTTACACGGCAACTGGCTCCCCGCCAGACTGATCGAGGGGGAGACCACCGCCTACGACGATACCGTGACGACGACGTTCGACGACCGGCTTCAGACGGTCGTCGACGTGGTCAACGGCGACGCAGAACTCCCCGAGCGGCGCGGCTACGCGGCTGGCAGCTACGACACGGACGTGTCGGCGTACACACTCGGCTACGTCGTCGGGATCGAGTGGGAACCACGGTTCGTCGCCCGCACGGACGAGCGCCACGAGGGCGGCGCGACCGACGGACGGTTCGTCCGGGCGACGAGCGACGCGAGCGGGTTCGAGCGGTGGCTCGCGGAGCGACTCGACGCGCTGACGACGTACGCCGCCGACACGTACGACCACCGCCGGCCCGTGAGTTTCGCGAACTGGCCCACCACCGACCACCTCACACACCCCGCGGAGCCGTTCGTGTGGGAAGACGAGGCGTCGGTGAACCCGAACCACGTCGTCACGACGGACGCCTTCGCGCCGGGAGCCTTCGCCACCTACCACGTCTACCCGTACTACCCGGACTTCATGAACTTCTCCGAGCGGTACACGTCGCACACGACCGCCGACGGGGAGCAGAGCAGCTACGCCGGTTACCTGACAGATCTCGTCGACGCCGTCGACCACCCGGTGTTCGTCGGCGAGTTCGGTGTCCCGGCCTCGCGTGGTACGGCGCACGAACACGTCTTCGGGCTGGACCAGGGGCACCACACGGAACGGGAGCAGGGGGAGATGGACGCCGAGCTGTTCGAACGACTGGTCGCGACGGGGACCGCCGGCGGTGCCGTGTTCGCGTGGCACGACGAGTGGTTCAAGCGCACCTGGAACACGATGGAGACCACCGACCCGAACCGGCGGCCCTTCTGGTTGAACGTCCAGTCGCCCGAACAGCGGTTCGGCCTGCTGTCGTTCGACCCCGAGGACGCGATCACGCTCTCCGGGACCGACGACGAGTGGACGGACGCGACCCGCGTCGCGAGCGGGGCCAGCGGTGTGCAGCACCCATTCGGGGACGGCGACGACGCGTCCCGCGACCTTCGCGAACTCCGTGCCAGCGTCGACGAGGCGTACCTGAACCTCCGGGCCACCTACGAAGACCTCGGCGAAGCCGTCGACTGGGACGCGACACAGACGCTCCTGTTACTCGACACGACGCCGGACCGCGGGAACACGACACTCCCGCGTGGGCTCGATGGCGAGACGACGCGTGGTGTGGACTTCGCGGTCGAACTCGGAGGCCCGTCGGCTTCGCGACTGTGGGTCGCCAGCCACCAGGACGTGTTCTACTACGAGTACGGGGAGCGCGATGAGGCGATCGAGGCGGGCCCGTACGCCGCGGATCCCGACAACGGGGTCTACCACCCGGTCAGACTCGCGACGAGCTACGCGCTGCGGATTCCGAACCAGGATCGGACGATTCCGTTCCGGTCGGTCGAGACGGGGGCGCTCCGCTACGGTACCGCCGATCCAGACCACCCAGACTACGACTCGCTGGCGGACGTGTTCGTCGACACGGACGGGAACACGGTCGAGGTGCGCCTCCCGTGGCAGGCCCTGAACGTCCGCGATCCGAGTAGTCGGACCGTCGTCGGAGACGTGTGGGAGGAGGGACTGTCCGCGGACCGGCAGATCGACGACGTGGGACTCGCGGCCGTGACCTACGCGCCGGACGCCGACGGGGCGGCCGTCGAGACCTCCGGCTCGTGGAATGCGGTCGACGTACTCCCGGCGTCGTCGGAGGGGTTCGGCGGCTTCGCCCGGTTCGGGTGGGACACGTGGAACACGCCTCGCTACCGCGAACGGACGAAGGAGTCGTACGACGTGTTGGCCGAGACGTACCGCCGGTACGCCGACGGGCGGTGAGTTTTCGCCGATGGACTAGAGGTCAGCGACCGCGAACTGCCGTCTTGCGACGACGAGTCCGATCAGTGTCCACGCACAGAGCACGGCCGCGTTCGCACCGGTCCCCAACAGCGGCGTCGTGGGTGCTGCACCCAGGATCGCGTTCCGGTCGCTGATCGCCTGTGCGTAGGCTCCGAAGGGGCTGAGTGTCCCGACGACGTGGTGTGTCGAAGCCGACAGGGAGAGAGTCTCCCCGACGGAGGCAGCGATTTGAGGCCACACGACAGAAACACCGAATACCGCGAGTGCCAACCCGAATGCGCGGGTCCGACCGCGGACGCTCGTCGTCACTGCTGTGCCGAGAGCGACGTAGCTCACAACGAGCAGGGCTGTGAATACTCCGAATCCGACGAATCGTCCCCAGCCGACGGCTGGCGGCGCAGCAACGAGGAGCAGGCCGGTCGCGAGCGTTCCGAGTGTCGTTCCGCAGAGGACGACGAGCGCTCGCGAGAGAAACGCTCCGAGAACGATCCGTTCTCGCCGGACCGGCAACCCGACGAGGAGTCGGAGCGTCCCAGTCTCTGCGGCACCTGCCACGACGCCCGCCGTCGCGACGATGGCCGCCAGTGGAACGACGGCGGACGTGCTCAACCACGCGAACAACAGGACGGAACGGAAGGCGACGGGGTCTCGTGGACTCCCGTTCGAAACGCCGAGGAGGGCACCGAACACGGGTGCGAGCACGCAGACGGCGACAGTCGTCCGACCGAGCGCAGAGCGCCGGATGACGAGGAGTTCGTGTCGGATCAACTGGGCTACGCCGACGCCCGATTTCTGAAGATCTCGCTCGCTCGGCCGGTTTCGGTCGGTCACGACGACTTCCCCTCCGGCGACCGGTCGTCGGACTCGCCACCGGTGTACGCTTCGAAGACGGTCTCCAGCGACGGGCGTGTCACGTCCATGTCGGACACGCCGATGCGGTCGTCGACACGGCGGACGATAGTCGCCTTGACTGTGGGATCGGTGCAGACCGCCGTCAGTCCCGACCGCGAAGTCGTGTCGGCCGTGTCCGAAGCGACACCCGGCGGCAGGGGGGACGTGGGCGAACTGTCTGACGGCGAGATAGCGCCGTCAGTTGAGACAGGTGACCCACTCGACGTGTCTGGAGGGCCGGTCGACACGTCCGCGACGCCGTCGGCGGCTTCGACGGACGCAGCAGTGTCGGGGTCGACCGGCGTCTCCGTCGCGAGGTGGAGTCGGTCGCCGGCTCCCACCCGCTCGCTCAGCGTCTCGACGTCCGCGACCGCCTCCAACCGACCGTCGACGAAGACGCCGACACGGTCACAGACGGCTTCGACCTCCGACAGGCGGTGACTCGAGAGGAACACGGTCGTACCGTTCGCGGCGAGATCGCAAACGAGGGTACGCAGTTCGGCGACGCCCGTTGGGTCGAGTCCGAGTGAGGGCTCGTCCAGAACGAGGAGGTCGGGGTCGCCGACGAGTGCCGTGGCGAGCAGGAGTCGCCCGCGCATCCCCGTCGAGTACTCGCCCGCGGGCCGCTCTCTCGCGGACTCCGAGAGACCAACGGTGTCTAGGAGTGCATCGGGGTCGTCGGCGGCGCCGGTCAAGCGGACGAGCGACGCGAGGTGTTCGCGTGCCGTCAGGTTCGGGTAGACGCCGCGGTCGTCTGGGAGGACGCCGAGCCGCTTGCGGACGCGGATCGGCTCTGTCCGTGGATCGTGACCGAACACCCGAACGGAGCCGTGTGTCGGGTTGACGAACCCGGCGAACAGCGCCACGGTCGTCGACTTCCCGGCGCCGTTCGGGCCCAAGAATCCGAACACCTCGCCGCGGTCGACGCGGAGATCAAGATCGTCGACCGCCACCGTGTCCCCGAACTGTTTGGTCACACCGTCCGTCTCGATCGCCGGTGGAGGTGCCGGCTGTTCGTGCACGCCACCCGAATCCAGGCGGGCGTCAAAAAACGTACTGGCATGGGTTCGACGGCCGCTGATCACGGCGTCACGTCGAGAACAGGTCCGCGCCGCCGGTGACACCGATCACCTGTCCGGTGACGTAACGGGCCTGCTCGCTGGCGAGGTAACAGATCAGCGGCGCCACGTCCTCCTCGCGACCGAGTTCCTTCATCGGCGTCGCCTGCCGGACGCGCTCGTACTGGGGTTCGAACTGTTCTAACTGTTCCGGCGAGAGGTCCGCCAGGTCGCCGACCACGATACTCGGCGTGAGCACGTTCGAGGTGATCCCGTGCTTCGCACCCTCCAGCGCCAGCGTCTTGCCGAAGCCGATCAGGCCGGACTTCGTCGTCGCGTAGGAGATCTGCGCGAAACTCCCGCGCCAGCCGGCGATAGACGCCATCGTGACGATCCGGCCCCACCCGCGTTCTTTCATGTGCGGGAACACCGCCTTCGTGACGTTGTACGCGCCGGTGAGGTTCAGCTCCACGTCGCGGTCCCACAACTCGTCGTCGAACGACTCGATCCGCGAGACAGCGTCGACGAACCCGGCGTTGTTGACCAAGATGTCGATCCCGTCCGTCTCGCTCTCCAACGCCGCCACGGTGTCGGTCACCGCCTCGCGGTCTGTGAGGTCACACTCGACGGCTCGCGCCGTCCCTGGGCGGTCGCTGTCGGTGATCTCCTCGGCGACCGTCTCCGCGCCGTCCGCGTCCACGTCCAAGACGACCACGTCCGCGCCCTCCGCCGCGAGGTGGCGGCAGTCTTCGCTCCCGAGTCGGCCCGCGCCACCCGTGACCAGTGCGGTCTTGTCGTCCAAGCCGAAGTCCATACAGCCGGTGACGGGAGGGTGTGGTATCAGTGTTCGTGCACCACGGGCAACGGGTGCGGTGTTCACTCACACTACGGGACGTGGTACGTTCCCGTCCCTAGGGTGAGCGACCTCGGTGAGACGTGACTCGACGACCCCCATCCGGATGCGACACGATTTAACCGAGGGAGTCGCAGGGAAGCACGATGCGACTCCCGGAGGACGTGGTAGTGTCGTTGCGACGGGTGGCCGATGGTCTCGACCACCGAGGTCTCCCGCCGGAACTCGCCGTGTTGGTGCCGCTCGGTGCCGCACTCCGACTCTACGATCTCGGGGCCGAGAGCCTCTGGATCGACGAGGTGTTCACGACGACGATGGCGACCGAGCGGACGCTCCGGGAACTGCTCTTCGTGGTCCCGACGTTCGAGCCACACCCGCCGCTGTACAACGTCTTCGTGTGGGTGTGGGTCCGTGTCGCGGGCGAGTCGGCGGTCGCACTCCGCGCTCCGTCGGTGATCTTCGGAGTCGCGGCGATTCCGCTCGTGTACGCCCTCGGTCGCGACCTGTTCGACCGGTGGACGGCGACGGCCGCGACACTGCTGTTCACCGTCTCACCGCTCCAGATCTGGTACGCACAGGAGGCGCGGATGTACGCGCTGCTCGTGGCGGCGACGCTCGTCTCCTTCCTCGCGTACCGGCGCCTGCCCGACGCGACCGACCGCCGGTCGACAGCGGTGTACGTCGTCGCCGCACTCGTTCTCGGCTACACCCACGTGTACGGGCTGTTCGTGCTACTGGCGCAGGGGACGGACGCCGTCCGGCGCCGGTGGCGCGGCGGTCGCAGCCTCTCGTGGCGGCGGATCGTCGCGTTGTACGGCGGACTCCTGCTTGGACTGTCGCCGTGGACCGGGCTGCTCGTCGCGCGAACACTCGTTCCGGAGTGGTTCCCGCCGGACGCGGCGGCGTGGCTCCGGGCACCCACTGGGCTGGAACTGGCCGACGCACTTCGGCTGCTGTCGGTCGGTGCGACGCGTGACACGCGACCGTACGACGCGCTCGCGGCGCCGTCGGACGTGTTCGTCTTCGTCGTCGGGCTGTGTCTCTTCGCCGTCGCCGCGTTCTACACGCTGGGTGCCTTCGGGGAGCGAGGGTGGAGCGTCCGCCTGCTGACGGTGTGGCTCCTCGCGACCGTCGGTGTTCCGCTGGTGATCTCTGCGACCGTGCGGCCCATCTTCCAGTTGCGATACCTGACCGTCGCTAGTCCGGCGGTCTTGCTGTTGGCAGCACGCGGCAGTCGAGCCGTCTCTATTATTCCGGTACGATACGTGCTGGTCGGACTCTTGTTGCTCGGGACGCTCGCGCCGCTCCCGAGCTACTACGCCGAACCGACGCGCGACCAGTGGGACGTGGCCGCGGCAGACGTGTCCGACCGCGTCGACGGCGACGACGTAGTGGTAGTCGTCCCCGGGTGGACGTGGAACGGTCCGAGTGACGCGTTCGCCTACTACTTCGACCGCTCGGACGTGGCCGTCGAACCGCTGTACTCGTTCAGTCCGCGGGGGAGCTTCGCGGACGCAGTCGTCGGCCACGACGACGTGGTTCTCGTGGTGAGCTACACGAACGAGCGCGCGGCGGTCGTCGACCGCGTCGCGAACGCCACTGGGACGGCACCCACCGAGCGCCGGGAGTACGTGAGTGTCGTCGTGGTGGCGTTCGAACGCGACACGACCACGTCCGCCAGAGACTCGGAAGCGGCGACACAGACACCGCCGTCGACCCACGCGGCGGATCACGAGCGGCACCGTTCCCACGTTCGACCGGCTACACCGACCCGGATCGGGCAAAACGAATTAACCGGGTAGTGCCCACGTACTACGGGATGAGCGACGAACCCGGCCGTGCCGAGTTCTTCGGCGACCTCTACGACCTCCTGAACCTCCGCGAGGACGACCTCGACGCCAAGATCGACGCCGCGATCGATATCGGCTGCGACCGGCTCGGTGTCGAGCACGGTGTCGTCACGCACACCCGCGACGGCGCCTACGAGGTGTTGGCGTCCTCGATCCGCGAGGGGGAGTACGCCGCCGGCTCCGTGACGGACCTCTCGACCACCTGGTGTCGCCACGTCGTCGACGACGGTGAAACGCTGGCCTTCGACGACGTGGACCGGACGCCGTACGCCGACGACGTGGCCCGCGAGGAGACGGGGCTGGTCTGTTACATCGGCGTCCCGCTCGTCGTCGAGGGAGAGACGTACGGGACACTGTGCTTCTCCGACACGGAGTCCCGTGGCGACGAGTTCACGCGTGCCGATCACGAGTTCGTGACGCTCCTCGCGGAGTGGGTGAGCTACGAGATCGAGTCGGCACTCCACGCAGAGGAACTCGTGGAACGGAACCGGCGACTCGACGAATTCACCGGCATCGTCGCCCACGACCTGCGGAACCCACTCACGGCCGCCATCGGCTACACGGAACTCGTCTCGGAACAGTTGGAGGGGCAACAGCGGGACCACTTGGAGGTCGTCGCGGAGAACCTCCACCGGATGGAGTCGATGATCGACGGGCTGCTCCTGTTGGCTCAGCAGGGCCACGACGTGGGCGAGCGATCCCCCGTCCGCCTCGACGAGCTCGCACACGCCGCGTGGGAGACGATCGAGACGCGCGACGCGACGCTGGTCGTCGAGACGGATCGACAGGTGTTCGCGGACGAGGCGCGACTCAGACAGGTGTTCGAGAACCTGTTCCGGAACGCCGTCGAACACTGTCCCCCGGGCGTGAGCGTGACGGTCCGCGGCACGCCCGACGGGTTCGAGGTGGCCGACGACGGGCCCGGACTGCCGGCGGAGTTGGCCGAGACCCTGTTCGACAGAGACCGGATCGGCGACGGCGAGCGGCGCGGCCTCGGACTCCTCATCGTCGAGCGGATCGTTCGCGGCCACGACTGGGACGTGAGCGTCGAGAGCGGCGACGACGGGACGACGTTCCGTGTCACGGGCGTCCAGCGCGGGCCCGAGACACATCCCGAGGGCGAGGCGTCTGCCTCGTGATCGCGTCGGACTCGCGACTCGCCGGCACGCGACTGTCACTGGTCGCCACGAGACCACCACTCGCCGCCACACGATCATCTCTTCACCCCACCCGCCGCTCGCAGTCACACGACCACCCTCTCACAGTCTCACGACGGACAGACCTCGCCTCCGAGAGACGACGGCGCCGCACTGTTTTTCCCGTCGGGCGTCCATCTTCCGAGAGACACGAACCGGGGGCGGTAAGGGGAGACGGCCCACGTGAGCGACTGTAGCCCGTCCCGACGCGACCTCCGCGACCAGTCCCCGGGAGACTGACCGACGGATGACACACACCATCGTGATCGCGGACGACGACGACTCCGTGCGGCGACTCGTTGAGCACAAACTGTCCGCTGCGGGGTACGAGGTGGAGAGTTTCGTCAACGGGAGCCGAACCTGGGACCACCTCCAGACTGCTCCCGTCCCGGACCTGTGCGTGCTCGACGTGATGATGCCGGGACTCACCGGACTCCAAGTGGTCGAGCGGATGCGCGACGACGAGGCCCTCGCGGACGTGCCTGTGGTCGTCCTCTCCTCGCGGGGTCGCGAGGCGGACGTACTCGACGGACTGGAGAGTGGAGCGACCGACTACGTCACGAAGCCGTTCAGTCCGCGCGAACTCCTCTCGCGTGTCCGACTGCGGCTCGGCGAGGAGTGACAGACGGCGAGGTATGACCCCCGACTACGCACACCCCGTCGTCTCGCAACTGCCACGGCCGACGGCCGAGACAGCAATCTTCGCCGGTATCGTCCTGCTGGCGCTGTTGATCGCCGTCGCCGTGTTGACCCTCGCAGAGTCGGTCTACCAGTACCGTCGCGACCGCCGACGCGACCGCGTCCGTGAGGACGTAGAGTTGGCCCTGCTGTCTCGGATGTCCGACCCCGATCCGGAGTGGGACGAGTGGGTGGCGTCTGCGTCGACCCCGGAACGAGACGTGGCGCGCGAACTGTTGGACGACTACCTCCGGACCGTCGAGGGGACGGAGCGAGCGAACCTCGTCGAACTCGTCCGCGAGTTGGGAATCTTCGCGGAGGCACGCGAGACGCTGGACGGTGGGGCGAGACACGAGAAGCTCCAGGCGCTCGGCTGGTTCGCGCTCTCCGGCGAAGGCGTCGATCCCGACCGGCTCGAGGCGACCTGTACTGGCGGCAACGATCTCCGAGCGGCGGCCGCCCGCGTGCTGTACGAGGCCGACCATCCGGACGCCCGCGAGCGTGGGACGGACCTGCTGGTGGGTGACGGCTCCACGACGTTGACCACCCACGGGTTGGACACGCTGTACCGACTGTACGAGACGGATCCGAAGCCGTTGCTCGACCGGGCGGCCGCGGAAGGGGACGAGTGGGGACTCTCCCTAGTCGTGCAGGTGCTGTCGGTGATCCGCCACACCGGCCTGTTGGCGCAGGACGCCGACTGGTCGTTCGTCCGCGATCACACGACCCACGAGTCGCCGTCCGTCCGCGCCGCGGCGGCGCAGGCGTTCGGCCCGCCGGGGTGGGACCCGGCCTTCCGAGAGTCCGTCCCCGTCGAGCGACTGCTCGCGGACCCACACCGCAACGTCCGACGCGCGACGTACGAAGTGCTCGCGGAGTGGGGCGACGGCCGCTCGCTGGAGCTGCTCCGGGAGGCGTTGCGAACGGAACCGGACCAGCGTTCCCGTCTGCGAGGCTTGGAAGCGTTGGACGACAACCAACTCACCGAACTGGAACTTGGAGTTCCCACGGCCGACGACAACCGAGACGACGGACCGGTGCCGTCCGTTCCCGTCGCAGGGGACGCTGCCGCCGACACCACCCCGCCAGCGCCGACGGTCGACACCGAAGACGACGGCGAGGTGACGGCTGGCACCGCCGCCGGCTCGCCGACAGAGACCGGCGCCACCGATCCCGCGGCAGCGGAGCCCGCCGACGCCGACCAGGCGGTCGACGTGGCAGTCGACGCCGGGGGTCAGTCCCTGACACCGGACCCGACGGCGTTCGACCGAGCCCTGGCGTGGGTGCGCGCAGACCGGGAGGCGAGCGACCGGTGACCCCCGAAGCGGCGTTCACGCAGTTGCTCGCCGTCACCGGGGTCGTCATCTTCGGCTACTACCTGCTGGTGAACGGGAACTACCTGTTCGTCCACGTGGTGGCGCTGCTGCAACTGCGCGAGGAGGTCCGCGAGGACCAGTGGGACCCCACCTACGAGCCGTTCACGACGCCGTTCCTCCCGGGCATCGCCATCGTCGTCCCGGCGTACAACGAGGCGAGCGTGATCCGCGAGAGTGTGCAGTCACTGCTGACCGTCAACTACCCCGACAAGGAGGTGATCGTCGTCAACGACGGGTCGACGGACGACACGCTCGATCGCCTCCGAGAGTCCTACGACCTCCACCGAGTCGCCGCGGAGGTGCCGATCGACGTTCCTAGCGAGACGATCCGGGCGGTGTACCGCAGCGGCGACCGCGGCGACCTCCTCGTCGTCGACAAGGAGAACGGCGGGAAGAGCGACGCGTTGAACGCCGGACTCTGGCTGACGGACAAGGAGTTGTTCTGTGCCGTCGACGCCGACTCCGTCGTCGACAAGGACTCGCTGTTGGAGATCGTCCGCCCGTTCTTGGAGCAGCCCCGCTCGATGGTCGCCGTCGGCGGAACCGTCCGAGTCGCGAACGACTGTACGATCGAGTACGGGCAGGTGACGGAGGTGTCGCTAGACCAGGCACCGCTCGTCGCGGTGCAGGTGATGGAGTACCTGCGAGCGTTCTACTCCGGGCGGCTCGGGTTGAGCCGGCTGAAGGGGTTGATCCTCATCTCCGGCGCGTTCGGCCTGTTCCGGACGCAGGTCGTCCGCGAGATCGGCGGCTACCGCGAGGACACGATCACCGAGGACTTCGACCTGCTCGTCAGGCTCCACCGCCACCTGATGCAGGAGGACCGCGAGTACGCGGTGGAGTTCCTCCCGCAGCCGGTGATCTGGACGGAAGTGCCGGAGTCGTTGGCCGTCCTCAGTCGGCAACGGCGGCGGTGGTACCGCGGGATGGTGGAGACGCTGTGGACGAACCGCGACATGATCGGGAACCCGACGTACGGCCGGATCGGCGTGTACATCCTCCCCTTCTTCGCCCTGGCGGAGTTGCTCGGACCGCTGATCGAAGGGTTGGGGTACCTCCTGATCCCGCTGGCGGTGTACTTCGGGGCGTTGAACGTGGAGTTCTTCGTGTTGTACTTCGTCGTGACGACCGGGTTCGGCGTGTTCCTCTCGTGGTTCGGCGTCTACAGCGAGGTGACCTCCTTCCGGCGGTACGACGATCCACGCGAGATTCTCTCACTGCTGGGTGACGGTGTGCTTGAGAACTTCGGCTACAGACAGTGGAAGACGTACCTCGCGTGGCGTGGGTTGTTCGAGTACCTCCGCGGCGACTCTTCGTGGGGTGTGATGGACCGTGCCGGGTTCGACGACGGGGAGGGAGAGACCGACGACGGGGCAACGAGAGCGGCCAGAGAGACGAGCGAGACCGAGGACGGCTTCGTCTGGGCGACGCCCGTCACACCGGACGGGCGCACTGGCGACGGGGACGGGGCGGGCCTGCGTGACACGGGCAGACAACGGCACCAGACGGACGGCTTCCTCTGGGGTGCCGGTGGCGACGGCTTCCTGTGGGGCGTGAGCCGCGACGGGTTCCGGTGGGGCGCGGGTCGTGACGGCTTCCGCCGGGGTCCGATGGGAGACGACAGTCGACGAGGGTGTCTGGGTGACGAGTTCCAGTGGAGTACCGGAGGCGACGGCTTCCGGTGGGGCACCGGCGGCGAGCGGGACGCCGCCCTGTGGGCCACCGACGGGGACGGCTTCGTCTGGGCGGCTCCGCTCGCGACGGGGTTCCAGTGGGTCGTCGGCGACGGCGAGCGCGTCGTCGCCGGTCTCGTTCCACACGACAGGCCGACGGCCGCGACAGAACTCGCTGTGACGCCTGCCGACCCCACCGACGACTGGCTCTGGGGGCGTGTCTCGTCACGAGACGGGTTCGAGTGGGGACTCCGCGAGACGGCCGAGCGCGAACGGAGCGAACTCGACGACGACTGAGCAGACGCTGTGTCGGCGACTCACTCCACGTACGTCTCGACGCCGGTGAACTCGAACCGCGCACCACCGTCGACACTCTCCCCCACCGACACGTCCCAGTCGTGGGCCGCGGCGACGGTCTCGACGACGACGAGTCCGATCCCGTCGCCGTCGCCGTCGGTCGTTCCGGGCTCGAACACCCGCTCGCGCTCTGTCGGTGGGATTCCAGGGCCGTCGTCGGCCACGTAGAAGCCCGTGCCGTCGGCCGTCGGCCCGACCGTGACCGTCGCGTCGCGGCCCGCGTGTGTGACGCTGTTGGCGAACAAGTTCTCGAACACGTGCCGGAGACTCCGCGGGTCCGCCTCGACGGCGACAGACTCCCGGACGATCAGCGAGCCGGCGTCGCTCCCGGCGAGCTCCCAACACTCCTCGGCGAGTTCGGCGACGGCGACGCGTTCGGTCTCCACCGTCACGTCCTCGTGGTGGGCGAGCGCGAGGACCCCCTGTGAGATCTCCTCCATCCTGTCGAGCGCGTGCTGGAGGGTCTCGATCTCGTCGGCGACCGCGTCGCCGGCCCCCGACTCGGCGAGCCGCGACTCGACGAGGCCGAGGTACCCCTGTGCGGTGTTGAGTGGGTTCTTCAAGTCGTGACAGACGATGGCAGTGAACGCCTCCAGGCGACCGTTCCGGCGGCGGAGTCGCTCGCGCTGGTCGCGCAGTTCCGTCACGTCGCGTGCCACGAGCACCGCCGTGTCGCGGCCGTCGAACTGGAGCGGGCTCACCACCGCCTCAAAGTACCGCTCGTCGCCGAACGTCGTCATCGGGTACTCGACGGAGACGCTGTCCCACTCGTCGATCGCCCGCTCGACGGCGTCGCGGATCGCCGTCGCGGCCGTCTCCGCCAACACGTCGTCGACGCGTTCGCCGACCAAGTTCTCGCGACTCGCCTCGCCGATGTCTCGGCGCCCGAGCAACACGTCGACGTACCGGCCCTTGCGGTCGTAGAGGAACGCGTAGTCTGGGAACGCGCGGTCGAGGGCGTCCAGCACGGCCGACCGATCCGGTCGCTCGTCGCCGCCGTCTCTCTCCGGCACAGTCGTCGCGACCCACGAGCGGTCTGGCTCGGTAGGAGAGTCGCGGCCCGGGTCGTCCGGTGTCGGGTCCACGCCGGTCGTCGGATCGACACCGCTCGTCCTCTCCGCCGGGAGCGGTCCGGCGTCGGCGACGAGCCGGTGCAGTGCCGCCCCGGCGAGACTCGCGAGTTCTCCGAGGTGGGTCTCGAACCGCTCACCGGGGGTCGTGGCGTTCCGGAACGGACAGACCACGACCTCTCCGAACCCCGTCGGTGCGGCACAGTACGCGGCGGCGCCGTCGAACGGTACCCGTTCGGTCACGGTCTGTGTGACACCGAGTTCGGCGACACTCTGGACGGTCCTCGCCGCGGCACCGAGTCTCCCCAGCCCGTGTCGGCGACGGAACACATCGGTCCGGTGACACGGCGTCTCCGACCCGTCGTCGACACGGTACACGGCGACGGCCTCGTGACCGAGGTGCTCGGCGACCGACGCCGTCGTCGCACGTCTGATCGCCGTCGGACTCTCGGCGTCGAACAACGCGGCCGCCTCGCGGTGGAGGGCGACGTACTCGCGTTCGAGTCGACTCGTCGTGTCCTCCGTCTCGTGGCGGGGGTCGGGGACCATCTCCTCGTGTGCGCCTCCGCCGGGCCGTGGTATCAATCTGACTACGAACGGTACTGTGAGAACAATTGACGCGAACCGAACTCCGACGAGCGCTCGCTGGTGGAGAACGTTTCCTCGGGAGCGGTCCGTGTCTCTTCAGAACTTGTCCGTCGTGTCGACGCTCACCTCGGTGAACTCGACGTGTGGGGGCCGCGAGAGCGCGAAGACGACGATCTCGGCGATGTCCTCGGGCTCCATCGCCCGCCCGTCCCAGTGTGCCCAGTCGTTGAGTTCCGTGGAGACGGCACCGGGCATCAGCGTCGTCACCCGCACGTCGTCGTCGGCCACCTCCTTCCGGAGCGAGCGGCAGAACCCGTTGACCCCGAACTTCGAGGCGGTGTAGGCGCTCCCGCCCTCCTGCGGGTAGCGTGCACTGAGCGAGGAGACGGTGAGCACGTCACCCTCTGCCTCGCGGATCGCCGACAGCGTCGCCTCGGTGACGGTCGCGACACCCTCCAAGTTCACGCGGATCGTCTCGCGCATCTCGTCCAGGTGCCCCTCGCCGACCGGCCCACCGCGGGCGATCCCGGCGTTGTTCACCAGCACGTCGATCCGACCGAACGAGTCCAGGGTCTGCTCGACCGCCGAGTCGACCGCCTCGGGATCCGTCACGTCCGTCGGGACCGCTAGCGTCTCCCCGTCGATCTCGGCGGCCACCTCTCGGAGCCGCTCCTCGCGGCGTGCGAGGAGGACCACGGAGCAGCCCTCTCGCCCCAGTGCTCGAGCCGTCGCCGCGCCGATGCCAGAGGAGGCACCGGTCACGACCGCGACTGCGTCGTCCAGTGTCACAGACTCGTTGGAACCGGCACGGGACTTGTCCCTTCCGCCTCCGTGGGTGCCGGTGACACGATCGGCGCCCGCTCGCAGTATTCGACGGGAGTTCGTCCACGGTTGACGCACCACGAAGAGACGTTGGTGGCCTCGAATACTTCGTTCCGGGTTAGACAATCTTATGAGGGAAAGCGAGCAAGTACGGTCACATGAGTAGCTCCAACCGCGAGTGGTTCCCGGAACGACTGAACTTGGACGTGCTCGACCGCAACGCCCGGTCGGTCGACCCGATGAGCGAGGCGTTCGACTACGGCGAGGCGTTCGAGTCGCTGGATCTCGACGAGGTGAAGGCGGACATCGAAGACGTGATGACGACCTCCCAGGACTGGTGGCCGGCCGACTACGGCCACTACGGGCCGCTGTTCATCCGGATGGCCTGGCACAGCGCCGGCACCTACCGGACGAGCGACGGCCGTGGCGGCGCCGGCTCCGGCCAACAGCGGTTCGCCCCGCTGAACAGTTGGCCGGACAACGCGAACCTCGACAAGGCGCGGCGACTCCTCCAGCCGGTCAAACAGAAGTACGGCCGTAAGCTCTCGTGGGCGGACCTGATGATCCTCGCGGGCAACGTCGCCTTGGAGTCGATGGGCGCGCGGACGGTCGGGTTCGCCGGCGGGCGCGAAGACGCCTTCGAGCCGGAACCCGTCGACTGGGGACCGGAGGCGGAACTGGAGACCCAAGACCGGTTCGAGGAACCGGGTGAGATCAAAGATGGCCTCGGTGCGTCGGTGATGGGCCTGATCTACGTGAACCCGGAGGGGCCGGACGGCCAGCCCGATCCCGAGCAGTCGGCGAAGAACATCCGTCAGACGTTCTCGCGGATGGCGATGAACGACAAGGAGACGGCCGCGCTGATCGCGGGCGGCCACACCTTCGGGAAGGTCCACGGCGCCGACGATCCCGAGGAGAACCTCGGCGTCCCGCCGGAGGAGGCACCCATCGAGGCGCAGGGCCTCGGCTGGGAGAACGACCACGGTACCGGAAAGGGAGCAGACACCATCACCAGCGGGATCGAGGGCCCGTGGACCCAGTCGCCGACGGAGTGGGACATGGGGTACGTCGACAACCTGCTGGAGTACGAGTGGGAACCCGAGAAGGGCCCCGGCGGCGCCTGGCAGTGGACCCCGAAGTCCGAGGAACTGGAAGACTCCGTCCCGGACGCCCACGAGGAGGGTGAGTCCGTCACGCCGATGATGCTGACGACGGACATCGCGCTCAAGCGGGACCCGGACTACCGCGAGGTGATGGAGGAGTTCCAGGATAGCATGATGGAGTTCGGGATGGCGTTCGCTCGCGCCTGGTACAAACTCACCCACCGCGACATGGGTCCGCCGGAGCGGTTCCTGGGCGAGGAGGTGCCCGACGAGGAGATGATCTGGCAGGACCCGCTGCCGGAGCCGACGTACGAGCCGATCTCGGACGCGCAGGCAGCCGAGCTGAAGGCGGCCATCCTCGACACGGACCTCACCGTCCCACAGTTGGTGAAGACGGCGTGGGCCTCGGCGTCCACGTACCGCGACAGCGACAAGCGCGGCGGCGCCAACGGTGCTCGCGTCCGGCTCGCCCCCCAGAAGGACTGGGAGGTCAACGAGCCAGAGGAACTGTCGACGGTGCTGGAGACGCTCGACGACGTGCGCTTCGAGTTCAACACGGACGCCGAGGGAGACACCGGCGTCTCGCTGGCGGACACGATCGTCCTCGGCGGGCACGCGGCCGTCGAGCGCGCCGCCGAGCGCGCCGGCTACGACGTGACGGTGCCGTTCGAGCCCGGTCGTGTCGACGCCTCGGCCGACCAGACGGACACAGAGTCCTTCGAGGCGCTGAAGCCCGCCTCGGACGGGTTCCGCAACTACCTGCCCGAAGACGCCGATCGGACCGCCGAGGAGTTGTTGGTCGACGACGCGGAACTGTTGAACCTGACGCCCCAGGAGATGACGGCGCTGGTCGGCGGGATGCGCGCACTCGGAGCCACGTACCAGAACACGGACGTGGGCGTGTTCACGGACGAGCCCGGTGCGCTCACCAACGACTTCTTCGCGGAACTGATCGGGATGGACACCCGGTGGGAGCCGGTCACGGAGGAGCGGCAGTTGTTCGAGGGGTACGACCGCGAGACCGGCGAACTCCGCTGGGAGGCGACGCGGTTCGACCTGATCTTCGGCTCGAACTCGCGGCTGCGTGCCATCGCAGAGGTGTACGGCGCCGACGACGGCGAGGAGAAACTCGTCGAGGACTTCGTCGACGCCTGGCAGAAGGTCACGACGCTGGACCGCTTCGACTTGGAGTGACTCGGACTCCGGTGTGAGGTGACACCGGCTGCCCGTCGTCACCTCGGCGCCACGACTCACGCTCGATCCTGTCTGTCTGCTGCGACAACACTTCTATACTCTTCCGGTGTAGTCGGTTCATGGAAGCCAGGAAGACGGTGGAGGGGAGAGGCTGGACGGCACCGAGCACCCGGACGGCAGTCTACGCGCTGTTCGGAGGGATCGTGGGAGTCGTCGCATTCCACGGTGCGATCGGACAACTCCCGTGGATCGGAGTCGGCGTCGCCGCCGTAGTGCTGCTCCGACAGGGTGACACAGAACCCTCAGAGCGGAGTCGGGCGCGGGCGCTGCTCGTACGACTACGGAACTGGCGACTCGCGGGACCCGCCGCGACGGCTGCGGTGTTCGTCGGGGCGCTCGTCGTCGGTGGCGTCGCCGCGAGCGGGGGCACGGCGTGGCTCCCAGTCGCGGTCTCGTGTGCCGTCGTCGCCACCAGCCTCGACGACTGACGACCGTCGTGACGGCACACTCACCGTCCACGGACGAGAGTGCGTTCGAACTCGATCACCAGCTGATGTCGACCGCGAACCCCTCGTCCGACCGCAGATCTGCGTCGTCGATCTCGTGTGTCGTCAACGACACGTCTCCGTCCGAGAACTCTTGAGCGAGTCCCTCGAACACGCCTTTCGCCAGCGGGTACGGGTATGGGTAGTCGGGAGAACAGCTCATGCGGTACTGTGTGGCGTCGACCTTCTCGACGGCGTACGACCCCCAGTCGGACTGGCTGCCGTCCTTGTGGGCGAGTTGGTGCGACTCGTCGAGGTTCTTGAGCGCACCGGCGATTGTATCGACGTGGTCGGGGACATCGTTGCGCGCCGCCATCTCTCTGCCACCCTCGGTGAGTGTCATCTCACCGACCTCAGACTCCACCTCCGCAAGCGCGTCCGTGAACGCACCTATGTCCACCCAGTCGGCGTCTTCGACGTTCTCAACGCCGTGTTTCGAAAGAATCTCGTGTGTCTTCCGTTCGTAGACCGCGGAGACTGCCCCTGCACTCGTGACGAACGCCTCAACGTACTTCGTTGCCACCTTCGCTCGGGCCATGATTGATATCACGGTGTCTAGGGGTATAATAGCTTCCCAGGTCTGAAGATAGCTTGAATATCTGTGGCCGAGGATTGAGTCTATCGACAGGGTGTCGAGACCCCATCGCCCCCGACGACCGGTGTGATCGACAGGGGTCTCACTCGTCGCCGGGTACGCCACCGTCGAGGTGATCGAACGCCAGCCGTAGTGCCGCGTCGGCTGTCGGCTCGGCGGCGAAGCGGTCGCCGGTCAGCTCCCGCGTCGGCTGCAGTGTGTCTGGGGCGTCGCGGCCGTACCACCAGTACATCGACCCGGCGAGGCGCACGTCGAGTCCAGTGTGCGGGAGCGAGCGAACCACCGGCTCGCCGAAAGAGGTGGGTGCCTGTCCCGACGGGACACCGACCACTTCGGCACCGAGCGCGGTGAGTTGTGCGGCGGCGCCGAAGGCGGAGCTCATGGTCCTGGCGGTGGTGACGACGATCAGTCGCTCCGGTCTGTAAACCCCCGTCTCGTCGACGCGGTCGAGGAACGCGGTGGCGGTCGGCGACCGGCTCAGCCGCGCGCGGACGATCTCGACCGGATCGACCGCCGTCGTCTCTCCGTCGGTCACCCCCGTGAAGTCGTACTCCGTCGGCGCCGCGACCCTGCGGTCGTCGTCCGCACTCTCGGCGTCTGCGCCACCGTCGTTCTCTTCGCCGTCTGCGTCGTCGGCGTCGGCGCCCCCGCCGTCTTCGGCGACGCCGTCCCCGTACCGCTCGCGGTACGGGGCGCTGCGGCGTCTGACGAGTTCGACCCGTTCGACGGACCGAGCGAGTCCCTTGCGACCGGCCAGCGTGTACGCCAGGTGGAAGACGAACTGCGAGTCGCCACCCGGGTTGTCGCGGAGGTCGACGACCAGCGCCTCCGTCTCGGCCGCCGCCATCCGCTCGGCGAGTTCCTCGACGGCAGCGGTCGAGGCGGGCAGCGCCGCGATGGCGCTCTCCGTCTCCGGTGGGGGATCACCGCCCACCTGTCGCTCGTAGGCGCGTTCGACCTGCGAGGCTGCGGCGTCCGGGGCTGCGGCGTACTTCGCCTCCAGACTCTCCCGGTAGTCGGAGAGGTTCCCCGGGTTGAACAGCGCCACGGCCCCGTCGTGGAACGACCGGTAGTCGGGACCGCTGCCGCTCGGCGTCGGCACCGTGGTCGGCAGTTCGGCGACTGGCTCCGTCTCCGCCGCGACCGGGGAGAGCTCCCGACGCTGCTCGGAGCCGCCGTCCACGACGGCCACCGTCGGCCGCTCCGGTGGCTCGGACCGATCGAGCAGCCGTGCGAGCGGGTCGTACGCCTCCACGAGCCCGGCGAGTCGGTCCAGTCTGCCGGTTGCGTTCTCGGTCCCGTAGAACGACGCCGCGCGGTCGGCGAGATCCGACGCGGGACGACCACACACCGACGGGACACGACACCCGAGCCAGTCGTCGAGTCCGTCGTCGGAGACGGCCGTCACGAACAGGTCGCCGTCGACGACCCGGAGCGACAGCGGGAGGCGTCGGTCCGTAGCGACCGAGGAACCGCCGGCTGTCTCGGAGTCGTTCGCAGGGCTGTTGCCGGAGTTGTCCCCGTGGTCACCCTCGTCGCCGCCTACGTCGTCCGGCGGGAGCACCAGCGAGTGGGCGTCGTCGAGCCCGGCGACGAGTGGCGCGACGAGGCGGTAGAACGCCTCTCGTGTCGCCGTCTCCGGGAGTCGTCGTGCGGTGCGATCGACCGCGGCGTGGAGGGCGACCCGTCCGTCGTAGCCCGCGTACGGTTCCGGGTGGATCTGCTCGACGAGACGTACCAGTTCGCCGAGGTCTTCCCGCAGTTCCGGTCTGGTGTAGACGGCTCCGCCGCCCGCGGTCTGCTCTGGTCCACTGGGCACGATTTCACGCTCGTGCCCCGACGGCAAAGGCGCTGTGAGAAGCCAGTTTCTCGACGCTAACTGATAAGTCGCGCCGCGACGAGTGTGCCGACGAGAGAGACCGTGACCGACGACGACCCAGACACGGACGCACCGACGAGTCCGTTCGAGTTGGTCGGCCAGGAGGCGCAGATGGCGATTCTGCAGGCGTTGTTGGCGGCCGACGCGACGGGCGAAGGGACTGGCGTGGCGTTCAGCGACCTGAAGCGCCGGGCGGGGATCGACGACACGGGCCGGTTCAACTACCACCTCGGGGAACTCGTCGGGACGCTCGTGACGGAGACGGACGACGGATACCGGCTGTCGAAGTTCGGACGCCGGGTCCTGCGACCGATGGCGACAGGGTACTACGACCCCGACATCGCCGTCGACGACCTGCCCGTCGAGGGGTCGTGTCCCATCTGTGGTGGAGCGGTGCGCGTCGAACTCGCCGAGGCGGTCCTCAGAGTCGTCTGTGAGCGGGACCACGTCGTCGACGCCGGGCTGGTCGCCTCACCCGGGCTGGTCGTCGACCACGACTCGGCGAGCGCAACGGAGGCGCTCGCCCTGCTGACCACACACGCCGTCGAACTCGGGACGAACGGGGTCTGCCCGACGTGTCACGCCCCGGTGGACGGGCGGGTCGAGCGGCTCCGGACGGAGGGCGTCGCAGGCCGCCTCCCCGTCGTCGACGACCTCGGTGACGGCGGCGCGTCGGACCCAGACGGAGGCGCAGTCCCCGAGACGCAGAGCGACGATCGGTCGCGATACTACGTCTACCGTGCGCCGTGTGACACCTGCGGGAACCTGTTCGTGACGCCCGTCGGCGGCTGCGTGGCGACCGACCCGCGGGTGATCTCCCTGTACGCCACCCAGGGCGTCGACCTCCGGCGGTCGTCTCCGTGGCGGCACCCCTTCCGCCGCGGTGGGACGGCCGAACTCGTCTCCCGGGAGCCGTTCCGCGTGTGTCTCCCGGTCGGACGAGACCTCGACGGGCCGTCGCTGTACCTCACGCTGGACCGTGACGGCGACGTTCGTGGGCGGTACCGCGTCTCCGGGTCACTCGCCGACGACAGAGACGAGTAGTGTCGCCCTCCCGCTGGCCACCGCTGGGATTCTTCCCACCGAGGCGTCCGCAATTTTCATCACCCGAGTCGGAGAGTGTGTACTCGATGTGGCCGCCGGTGCGTCTCGTCGGTGTCGCCTTCCTCCTGACCGGCGTGGGTGCGCTCGCGACACTGTGGCCCGCCTGGCGCAACCGGTCGGACCCGGGGAGTAGGAGTTTCGCGGTCTTCGCCGTCGCCGTCGCGGGGTACGCGTCGGCGTCCGGACTCGACCTCTTCACGACGAACTACGCCGTCTCGCTGGCGCTCCAGAAGGTGGTCAACGCCTGTGGGGTCCTCGTCGGTGCCGCGTGGCTGGCGCTGGCGGTGTCGGTCACGGACCGCGTCGACGACTCGCGGCATCTCGTCGCCGCGTTGGTGGTCGTCGTCCTCGCGGAGTGGACACTCAACTGGGTGAACCCGGGTGGCGTGGTGCTCGCTCGCGGCGCGGGGGTGTCGGGCACGCAGTTCGAGGTCGTCGGCCGCGTCGGCTTCTGGCTCCTCCTCGGGGGCGCGTGGGTACAGGTGCTCGTGGGAACCGGACTGTTGGTCGTGGAGTTCACGACGACCGGTGGGCTCCGTCGCAGACAGACCGGGTTGCTCGCGCTCGCGATCACGCCGGCGTTGGCCGCGAGTGTGCTCAACGGCGTCGTGATGGCGACCGCCGACGTGTCCTACGACTACACGGTGGTCGGGTGGGCACTCTCGTTGGGCGTCTTCGCCGTGGCACTGTACAGTGGTCGCTTCCTCGACGTGACGAGCGTCGCTCGGCGTCGCGTCTTCGAGGACACCACCGACCCCATCGTGACGCTCGACGCCGAGGGCCGTGTCGTCGACAGCAACCCGGCGGCACGCGAGTTGGTCGACGCCGACGACGGGTGGGAGGGGACACCCGCGGCGACGTTCTTCGACCCCCTCCCGGTCGACGGAGAGCGACTGTGGCGAGAGCCAGCCGTCGAGACCGAAGTCAGCGTCGACGGCGGCAGTCGGACACGCCACTTCACGCTCGCCACGACGCCGATTGCCGGACCACAGGAGACCGACCGCGGCCGCGTGGTCTCGCTGTCGGAGGTGACCGTCGTCCGCGAGCGCGAGCGGAAACTCGACCTGATGCGGCAGGTGCAGTCCCGTGTGCTCAGACACGACATCAGACACGACGTCCAGATCATCGAACCCGCCGTCGAGGCCGCCCTGGAGACGGTCGACGACGACCGACGACCGATCGTCGAACGCGCCAGCGAGCGGACCGAGGCGTTACTCTCCGTCAGCGAGAAGGCGCGCGCCGTCGAGCGACTCGTCGACAGAGAACAGTCGCCCCGGACGCTCGACCTGGCGGTCACACTCCGACGACAGGTCGCCGAGACGAACGAGGCGTTCCCCGCGGTGTCGTTCGCCGTGGACGCCCCCGAGTCGTGCGAGGTGGAGACGATCCCGGCCGTCGAGTTGGTCTTCGAGAACGTCCTGGAGAACGCCGCCGAACACAACGACGGCCCGAATCCGTCGGTCGCAGTGACGGTGACCGACGGGGGAGACGCCGTCGTGGCGACGGTGACCGACGACGGGCCCGGGATTCCGGATCACGAACTCTCGGTGCTCGCGGACGGCGAGGAGACGCCGTTGGAACACGGCACCGGGATCGGCCTGTGGATCGTCCAGTGGGTCGTCGACAGCACTGCCGCGTCCGTGACGTTCGACACAGACGACACCGGTACCGCCGTCACCGTCACGATCCCACGAACCGGCGGGACGTAACCGCTCTCTGTGGAGTGGCCGTCCCGCTCACTCCCGGCAGAGTGTGCGCTCGGCTCACTCTCCGAGATCGGCGGTCTCGTCGCGACTCGTCCGGAACACGTCGAGTCGCTCTGCCAGCTCGTCGCTCTGGCGGCTGAGCGTCTCGGCCGTCTCGGCCGTCTGGTCGGTCGCGGCGGCCTGTTGTTCGACACTCGCGGACACCTCCTGCACGGAGGCGGTGATCTCCTCGCTCAGCGCCGAGGTGTCCTCGATCATCGTCGCGATCTCCTCGGCCGTGGCGGCCTGCGTCTCCATCGTCGCACGCACCTCGCTCACGTCGTCGGCGGTCTGCTCGGCGGCGGCCTGGATCTCGCCGAGGCGGCCCTCGACGCCGTCGACCGCCTCCGCGGCCGTCGACACACGCTCCGTCACGGTCTGGACGCTGTCGACGACGGTGGCGGTCTGATCGGCCGTCTCGTCGATGATCGACTCGATGTCGTCGGTCGCCGCCTTCGACTCCTCGGCGAGACTCTTCACCTCCTCGGCGACGACCGCGAAGCCGTCGCCGGCGTCGGTGCCCTCGCCACCCGCTCGTGCGGCTTCGATGTTGGCGTTCAGCGCCAGCATGTCGGTCTGGTCCGCGATCTCGCCGATCAACTCCGTGATCTCAGCCACGCGGTCCATCCGCTCGTCTAGCGATGCCACCTCGGACTCGATCTGGTCCGTCGCCGACAGCGCGGCGTCGATCTCCGCGAGTGCCTCCGTCGCCGCCTCGGCCCCGTCCCCGGCGAGCGAGCGCGTCTGATCGGCCTGCGTGTCGATCGTCTCGACGGAACTCGTCACCTCCTCGACCCCGGCGCTCAGCTCCTGCACGTTCCCACTGGCCCGCTGAGACTGCTCCGCGAGATCCTCGGCGCCGTCGGTCAACTGCTCGGCTGCGGAGCCGATCTGGTCGATCGACACCGAGACCTCCTCCGTCGTGCTCCCGAGCTCGTCACTCGTGTCGGCGAGCGAGTCACCCAAGTCGGTGACGGTGTCGACCAGCTCGCGGATCTGGCCGACCGCCCGCTCCAGGTCGTCGTTCATCGCCGCGAACTCCTCGTGGACGGTCTGCATCTCCGCGAACTCCGCCGGCGGCTCCGCGACCGTCGGCGAGATCGTCAGGTCGCCGTCGGCCAACGCCGAGAGACTCTCTCGGAGGTCCGCCAGCAGCGTCGTCTGGTACGCCTCCAACTGTTCGGCCTTCTCCTCCTCGCGCACCTTCTCGGTCACGTCGCGGTTCAACTCCATCACGCCGACGAGCGAGCCACTCGCGTCGTACAGCGGCGTCGTCGTCCGCTCGACCGGCACGTCCCGACCGGCCCCGGTGGTGATGGTCTCTCTCACCTGCTGGACGTCCTCCTCCGTCTCCAGCACTCGCTCGACGAAGTCCGACGAGTCGCTCTCGTCGTCGAGCAGTGCCGTCGCCGGGCGCCCGACGGCCGCCGACCGGTCCGTCTCGAACAACTCGCAGGCCTGCTCGTTCAGGTTCGTCACGTACCCCGCGGTGTCCGTGATGTACGCCGGCGTCGCGAGTCCGTTCAACACGCTGTCGATCGCCTCCTCGCCGTCTGCCGCACCCACCTGTGTCGCCTGACTCGACCGAGCCGCACTCTCGGACGGGCTGTCCCCCCGGTCTCGAATCGCCCCCAAGACCCCGAGCATCACAATTCAAGCTGATATTCACCACTACTTATTTCTATCTCGCACGTTCTCAGGATCGATAGTGCAAACGAGTCGAATCTCGCCGATACTGTACACGAGTGTACGGGAGAGTCCATATTCGTTCGGCGTGTGTCCACTCGGAACGGTTAGTGACCCGACCCGACCGGACCGCTCTCTCGTCTCGACTTCGCCTGTCCACGCCACCGATACCGGAACGTACTTGTACTCTTTAGGCTCGCCTAAATCCCGTGAACGGGAGCACGAGCGGACAGAGAGATCACGGTGGAGAATCGGCGGACAGGCCCACCGACCGGACGGGTTCGGTGACGCGCCGACGAGTCCTCGGTGCCGCGGGCGCGGTCGTCGGGACCGGGCTGGCCGGCTGTTCCGGCACCGGCGCCGAGTCGACACGAACCGACGCCGGTGGCGGCGCCGCCGGTGCGACGGGGTCACCGACTGCCACCGCGGGCGAGAGCGAAGACGGGTCCGACGGCGCGGCCGAGTCGTCGACGAGCGGGACCAGCTACGAGGCGTGTATCGAGCCGGTCGGGTGTGTCGAGTTCGCGTCCGTCCCCGAGACGTGGGTCGCGTACAACGGCGGCTGGGCAGACATGGCGTTCGCGCTCGGCCAGGCAGACGGGTTCCGAGCCGTCGGCAACGCCGTCCCGCGGTTCTTCTACGAGCCGTTCGACCTGGACCTGCCCGCCGCGGCCGACACCCCCGAGTTGTTCTCGGGTGGGTGGGACGAGGAGGTGTTCTACGAACTCGACCCGGACGTGATCCTGATGGACCCCGAGTTCATGCACGGCACCGGCTGGGACGGCTCGTGGGACGAGTCCGACACGCGAGAACTCCAGCGGAACGTCGCGCCGTTCTTCGGGAACAACTGCCGTCGCCGCCGCGAGTTCCACGACTACGAACTGTACACGCTGTACGAGGCGTTCGAGCGGCTGGCGGACGCGTTTCAGCAGCGAGAGCGGTACGAGGCGTTCGCGGCGGTCCACGAGGAGGTGCAGTCGACGATCCAGTCCCGACTCCCGCCCGCCTCCGAGCGGCCGTCCATCGGACTGCTCAACGGCGGCTCGAGCCCCCAGAAGGGACAGTTCTTCCCGCTGGACCCGACGGCGCCGGGGTACGAGACGAAGCCGTACCGCGACCTCGGGGTCGGCAACGCGTTCCCGGCTTCCGCGACCGGTGCCGCGATCGACTACGAGCGGCTGCTCGCCGTCGACCCGGAGATCCTGGTGATCCACTGGGGGATCGGCCGGACGGGCGACGGCGACGGGTTCTCGCGGGCGGCGTTCCGCGAGCAGTACGTCGAACCGATGGAGGACCACCCGGTCGGGAGTCAGTTGACCGCCGTCGAGAACCGTCGTGTCTACCCGGGTGCCTACGGCGAACAGGGACCCATCACGAACCTGCTCCAGACGGAGATGACGGCCCAGCAACTGTTCCCGGAGGCGTTCGGAAAGTTCGACGCCGAGGCGTTTCCCGCGGTGGCGAGCGAGCGACGACTGTTCGACCGTGGCCGGGTCCGCGAGATCGTCCGAGGTGAGATCTGATGTCGACGCTGCCCGACGAGACGCCGGCCCGCGACCCGGAGTCGGCCGTCGACACGGACGTGGTGGTCGTGGGCGGCGGCGCGGCGGGACTGTCGGCGGCGACGTTCCTCGCCCGCTACGGACTCGACACGACCGTGTTCGCCCGCGGTCACTCGGCGATCCGGCAGTGTGCCCACCTGGAGAACTACCTCGGGTTCCCCGGCGGGATCTCGCCCGAGCGGTTCCTGGCGCTCGGCCGGCGGCAGGCGACTCACGAGGGTGCCAGCGTCGTCGACGACCTCGTCGAGTGGGTCGAACGCGTCGGAGAGGTGTACGACGACGAGACGACGGCGGACGAGGAGGACGAGACAGGAACGGCGACCGACGGGTCTGCCGCTGCGGACGACGCGACCGAGACCGGCGACTCGACGGAACGACTCTGCCCCGCACGGTTCCGCGTCCAGACGCAGGACGACCGGACACTCCACGCGCGGTACGTCCTGGTCGCGAGCGCCTACGACGGCGACTACCTCGAACCGCTCGTCGACGACCTCGACCGGGAGGCCGAACACGGGTTCGTCGAGGCGGAGGCCGGACGGACGCCGGTCGAGGGACTGTACGCCGCCGGGTGGCTCACTCGAGAGACGGTCCACCAGGCGATCGTGAACGCGGGCGACGGGGCACGCGCTGCCGTCGCCCTGGCGCGCGACGACTTGCGGGACCGCTACTGGGACGCGTTGGCCGACATCTACGTCGACTGGGTCGTCGACGACGACCGCTACGGCGGCGAGGAGTGGGCGGCGGACTTCGACGACTGGTTCGACCGGGAGATGGCACCCGGTGCACCGGACGATGTCGACGACGGCGAGCTCGCCGAGGTGCGTGAGGCCGCCAAGGAGTCGTTCCTCGACCGGTGTGTCGACGAGTCGGAGCGTGCGGAACGAGAGCGTCGGGGGCAGGAACTCCTCTTGGAGGAGTTGGACGACGACGTGATCCGCGAGTACGTCGCGGGGCTCGACGACGAGGCACGAGCAGAGGAGGTGATCTGACGTGTCGTCCCCGCCGCAGGGCGGCGACTCCTCGACAGGGGGACGACGGGAGGCGGACGAGCAGCCCCGCGTGACTACCGACGCCGTCACCTCCGGGCTGGACAGTGCCGTCGAGCGTGTCGACGCCGAACGTGAGCGGACGGCGGCGAAACGCGACGCACTCGACCGGTTCCACGAACGGGTCCGCGAGATCGACGCGACGGACCCCCGGACGGCCGGGGCGAGCAGCTCCGGCGGTGCGTTCGGTGCGGGTGGTGGACGCGGAGCGGGCGCTGCCGGTGGTGGTCCCGCCGGACCCGGGGGCATCCGTGGTGGTGCCGGCGGTGGTACGGGAGGGCGTGGCGACGACGGCGGAGGGTCGCGATCCGCAGCCTCCGGGAGTGGTGATACGAGCGGCTGTGCCGCCGTCCGCCGTGCGTTCGCGGACTGCGTCGGCGGGTACAGCGGCGACGCCGACGAGAGTCACGACACGGTCCACGAGGCGATCGCGGCGGAGTTCTCCGAGGAGATCGCCGTCTCCCTAGCGAGCGGGAACGGCGGCGGGCTGTTCACGCCGCAACTCAAACGCGGCGTCGTGAACGAGACGGAGCGGCGACAGGCCGAACTGTCGGTGATGGAGACCGCACTCGAACGCGAGGCGTCCTCGCTGGCGACGACACGCGAGACACAGCGGGCGGTGGTCGAGTGGCTCGGCGAGCACAACCCGACGCCGTTGTCGTCGCTGTCGTTCGACGAGTTGGCAGCCCACCACGAGCGGCTGGCGACGTTCCGACGGCGACTCGACGACGCGGCCGAGACCCGACAGGCGTTCTTGGACGAGGCGACCGGAGAACGAGCGCGTGTCGGCATCCGCCACGAGGATCTCGTCGCGTACCTCTACTCGTCGTTCGCGGACGACCACCCGGCGCTGGGGACACTCGGCCGCCTCGACGAGTTGTGTGGCGAGGCCCAGCGGACGCTGCGCGATCACCTGACACGGCGGGTGTGAGTGGGGTCGACCCGTCGGGGGAGAGAGCAAGAACTTTGCACACCCGCTATCCCACTGGGCGCATGGACGTGACACTGCTGGGGACCGGCGACGCGACGGGTGTCCCCGCCGCGCTCTGTGACTGCGAGTACTGTGTCGGGAGTGCGCCCCGTCTTCGCCCCGCGGTGCTCGTCGAGCACGACGACACGACCGTCGTGCTCGACGTCGGGCCGGACCTCTGCGACCAACTCCAGCGGACGGACACGTACAGTGTCGACGCGTTCTTTCTGACACACTTCCACCGCGACCACGCGGACGGGTTGCTCGAACTGCTCCAGACGCTCCGTACCGGGACCGAGGCGGCCTGGAACGAGGATCGAGACGGTCACGCGTTCGACCTCTACATGACGGAGACGGCCACCGAGCACCTCCGGGACTCCTTCGCGTACTTTCTAGACACGCTCGATCCGCAGTGGGACCCGGACGGTACCACCGTCGGCGGCTTGGCGGTCGACTCGTTCCCCGTCGAACACATGCGACCGGAGTACGAGACCGTCGGGTTCCTCGTCCGAAACGGCGACAGCGTCCTCGCGTACGCGCCGGACATGGCGACGTTCGTGGGGGAGCCGCCGACTACCGACGTCGACCTCTTCGTCTGCGAGGGGTCTCCGGTCGTCGGAGGCAGCCACGGGACCGTCGAGGAACTCCGCGCCGCGGTCGACGCAGTCGACGCCGACCGGACGGTCCTAGTCAACGCCACGGAACACGGCCGTCGCGAACACACCGAGGAACTCGCCGCGCGTGCGAGGGAGTTCGGCTGTGAACTCGGCGCGGACTTCGACGAGTACACACTCTCCTGACACGTCAGCCCAGTGGACCGCCGAGTTCGTCACGGCGACGAGGGAGACCCCCAACACGACGAGCGCAGACGACGGTCCACCTCACCCGTGCCACAAAGCGTAATCCAGTCCACGTCCACGGGTCAGCCGAGTCGACAACGATGTCACTACGATCAGTCGACCCGACCCGCAGCAGACCGATCGGGGTGGGTACGGCCCGTGATACGCGGTGACAGGTGACGACGAGATCTCGTCCGACGCCGAGACAGTCGCGCCGGTGTCAACTGCAGACGCGGCGCGTCTTGACGACGGACTCGGTGGACTCCACCACGGGTTCGTGTTGGTGAGCGACCTCCCGCGAGCCGTCGAGTTCTACGCGACGGTGGTCGGTGCGGAGCCGCTTCGGCCCGACGACCCCGACGAGACCGTCGCGACGGCGACCTTCTACTGGCTGGCCGTCGGCGACGACACGTTCGTCAACCTCGCCGTCGACCCGGAGCGAGCGCCACTCGCGGAGGAGGTCGAGATGCTCGCACTGGGGACGACCACGGAACACGCTCGGACTGTCGAGCGCCGTCTGGAGGCCAGAGATTGGCCGTACGACACCGGGGTGAACACACTCCGCTTCGACGACCCGGACGGCAACGAAGTGGAACTGACGTGGTGGGACGGACCGCGGTGAGACGCGACACGCGAACCGGTCAGACCGGCGTTCAGTCCGCCCGCCGCGGTTCGGCGCGCGTCTCTGCACGCTCACCCTCTCGATGCCAGTAGACGAGCCGCTGGAGTCGCCGCCGGTCGACGGACTCGGCGACGAGCAGCGCGAAGCCGGCGGCGACGACGGCGAACCCCGCCAGTGCGGTCGCGCCGATCCGTTCGCCGAGCAGTGCCCACCCGCCGACGGTCGAGACGACCGGCACGGCGTAGAAGACGAGGTTCGCACGCCGCGGCCCCACGCCGTCCACCAGCGCGAAGTACGCGAGGTACGCGACCGCACCGGAGCCGACGCCGACGTAGGCGACGGCGACGAGTGCCGTCGGCGGCAGCGTCACGGACGCGAGCGACTCCCCCGCGGCGACCGCCAGCCCGTGCGACAGCAGTGCCGCCAGCGGGACGCCCCAGACGGTCCGTGCGGTGGTCGACAGCGTCGGCTCGGCCCACCGGATCACCACACTCCCGAGGGCGATACTCGCCGCGCCACCCACCAACAGCGGGACACCCGCCGCCTCACCCGTCAGCAGTGCGGTCGGCCCGGCGACGAGGATCACACCCACGAGTCCGAGCGCGGTGCCGAGGAGACCGAGTCTGGTCGGCCGCCGCCCCGGCAGCAACACCGCGGCCGCGGCGACGGTCAGGATTGGGTTCAGGCTGAAGACGATGGCCGCCACGCCGCTGCTCGTCGACTCCTGGCCGACGAACAGGAGCGCGTTCGTCAGGCCGACGACGAGGCCGCCCGTCGCGAGGACGGCCACCACGTCGCCCGCGGTTCGGGGTCTGAGGTCACTCCAGGACAGCCGTGTCGCCGCGTAGCCGGCGAGGACGACCGCTCCGACGTCGAACCTGATCGCGAGGAACGTCAGCGGCGGGAGGTACGCCAATCCGGCCTTCACCGCGACGAACGTCCCACCGAACAACAGTGCGGTGAGGAGGAACGCCCCGGCGTGTCGTCGTCGCGACACGCTACCGCCACCCCGTCGCCGCCGTCTCGCTCGGTGTCTCTCTCACATCGCTCGTAGGGGCGCGACGGGCTTGAGCGGAGCCGTGAACTGTTACGCGCCGCCGTCGTCTCGCACGCCGTGCACGGATTGCACGCCGTGCGCTGCTCGCGAACAGTGTCGACTTCGAGCTCCGTCGCGATACGCCTCGGTGAAGCCACCTCGTGCACCTGGTTCACCTCAGGTACCTGAGGTGGACCAGTCGCCGTCTGCGAAGGTCGTTTACCGGGGGCGAGCGAATCCGGCGTATGGACGCGCTCGCGGAGGTGGAGTTCCTCGCCCGCTCCAAGAACCGGGTGGCGTTGTTGCGCCTGCTGGCGACCGGGCGGTACGACCGCGGCGAGTTGGCGACCGAGGTCGACGTGTCACAGGCCACGCTCGGCCGCATCCTCGAGGACTTCGAGGAGCGGTCGTGGATCCGCCACGAGGGAGACGGCTACGTGGCGACCGCCACCGGGCGACTCGTCGCGACGGGGATCGGAGAGCTACTGGACACGCTCGCCGCCGAACAGACGCTGCGAGGAGTGGTGCGGTACCTGCCGACACACGCGATGGACTTCGACCTCCGGCGACTCGCCGACGCGGCGATCACGACCCCTTCTCGGTCGCGGCCGAGTGCACCGCTGCAGACCGCGCTCGATCTGGCCGACACCGCGACCGACCTCCGGGCGTTCTCGCACACGTTCAACGAGCAGAGTCTCGCGACGGTCCACGACCGCGTGACGAGCGGCGAGCAGACGTTCGCGGGCGTGTTCTCGCGACAGGCGTACACCGCCTTGGCCGACGACGAGGAGGTGTGGCAGCGGACGCTGGCGTTGATCGACGCGCCCAACGCGGAACTGCGTGTGCGTGAAGAGGGCATTCCACTGGCGGTCACGCTGTCGGACGACCGCGTGAACCTCCTGTTGCGCGACGAGGAGGGGCTGTTGCAGGCTGCACTGGAGACGACGGACGCGGCGGTGCTCGCGTGGGCCGGCGAGACGTTCGACCACTATTGGCGGACGGCGACCGAAGTCGACCGCGAGACGGCGAGCAGACTGGAGACAACAGGTCAGTCTCCACGGGAGTGAACTACCCCGCCCTGCCCGTGCTGATGCACTCACTTGGATCCAGTTTTAAAGGACAAGTTTTACTTCTTGTCCACGAGGTCAGCATGCACATTCAATACAAGGACTGGCCATACCAAGCCTACCGGAGTCAACACACGGTGAATGGGAACAGCATCACGTCAGGCAGTGTAGCAAGCTAATTAGTATGAACACTATCTTCACAGAGTTATATACAACCAGATGAGTCCCGACGCAGACGGCTCCCAAGACGAAGCACGACGAGGATTGACGGACAGACAATATCAGGAGGATACAGAGGCAACAACCGTATCGGCTAACCACGAGCGGTTTCAACAACGTGTCGACGATGTTCTAAGTGCCTCAACGACCGATGAGGTAGCCAGGACCACGGTCCAACTCATCGTCGAATCGTTCGACCTCAAGCGGGCTGCATTGTACGAGCGTGTCGGCGAGCGACTATGTTTAGTCACCGAAAATACAGATACAAAAACGCCCTTCCCTGAGCACCTCTCGATCCAGCACGACACACTCCGTCAACTTCTCCACGATGGTACCGTTGTGAGCGGTACTCCACCGAGTGCGATACCAATAGACAGTGAATGGTGTGCGGCACCGACGGGTGAAGGCGGACTGATCGTCGGTGTAGAACCTAAATCAGATCGAGAGCTAATCATAAATCACAATCGGCTGTCTCGGTTCGCGACAGTAGTTGGGACAGCACTCCATCTTGTAGACGATGGGGTAAGTCGTGACCAATTCACCACGACCGCCTCAGATTTGTCCAGTGAAGATATCTTACCAGCCGTTATTCGAGAGGTTTACCCTGACTACGCCTTCCTCTACGATGCCGACGGGACCTATCAAGACGTGCTCTTGGGTCAACGTGACGTATCTGCCATTACTCGTGAGGAACTCATTGGGTCGACGCTCACAGACGTATTCCCGGCGCAGACAGCAAGTCGGATTCACGATGCAATCCGGACCGCAGTCGAGACTGACACACGACAGACCGTCGAGTACCCAGTCGATGCAGTCGAAGGCCGCCGCGTGTTCGAGGGCGTTGTGACTCCTATCGTCGTCGATGGGACCGATCAGGCCGTCTTGATCGCGCGTGATGTGACCGAACGGTCACAGCGGGAATCCAAACTCAGGCGCGTACAGAGGCGGTCTGAGTGGGTCCTGGAGTCGACGACCGCAGCAACCTGGAGTATCGAGTTTGACGGGGATGGAATCTCATTTCTCCAAGGAGCCACCGAATGTCTGTTTCCGGAAGCGGCCCCAGATGTCTCCTCCGTAATCGAGTACTTTGATATCATCGTCCATCCAGACGACAGAGAACGAGTCGTCGACGCCTACGAGGCGGTTCGAGATCGACGTCAAGAAGAAGTCCACATCACCTATCGGACACACCCCGAACACGGTGACGTGCGGTGGCTCGCCGTAGACGGATTTGTCAGAGAAACTGACACTCACCACGAACTCGTTGGGCATTCCGCCGATGTAACTATCGAGAAACAGCAAGAACACCAACTCGAGACGCTCCACCAGTTCACACATGCGATCACGGTCGCCGATTCCGTCGAGGGGATTTGTCGGCGAACCGTTGAGGCGAGTAGAGCTGCTTTTGGATTCTCTGCGTCCCTCGTCAGCCTCGTTTCTGAAGATAGGCTGGTGCCCCAAGCGACTACAGAAGACCTCTCGTCAGAGGAGTTCTCCGAAATACCCGTCAACGAAGGAATCGCTGGACGGACGTACAGGACCGGCGAGTCAATGATCGTCAACGACACAACCGTGGAGGAGAGAGTATATGATGATCCACCATATCGGTCACTACTCAGCGTTCCGATTGGTGACCACGGGAACTTGCAGGCCGCCGCAGAACGGCCGGGTGCGTTCGACGCCACCGATCGCGAACTTGCCGAGACACTGGCACAGTACACCGAGAATGCGCTGGACCTTTTAGAATCAAGAAAGGACCTTAAATACCAGAATAACCGGTTGGAAAAATTCGCGTCTGTCGTATCACACGACCTCCGAAATCCACTGAACGTTGCGTCCGGCCGGATCGAACTCGCTCAACGCGAGTGTGGGAGTGATCACCTCGCGGCGGCAGAAGAGGCTATCAACCGGAGTCAGCAGTTAATCGACGATCTCCTCACATTGACCAATTCGGAATCCGACCATTCTGAGAGCACTGTGTTCCTCGAAACTATCGCCAAGCAGGTGTGGACGACCATCGATGGACCCGAGGCAATACTCGATATCCAGACTGGAGTCAATGTGACCGCCACAGAGTCACGACTCCGTCAACTGATAGCGAACTTGTTCGGGAACGCCGTCAAACATGGTGGTCCGGCAGTCACAGTGACGGTCGAGACAGTCCGTTCGGACGACAAGCCTGTCGGATTCGCGGTCACAGACGACGGCTCGGGTCTGCAGACTGACGAATACGACCACGTGTTCGATCACGGATATACGACAGCTGACTCTGGGACGGGCCTCGGCCTCGCAATCGTCTCTGACGTGGCCAGCGAGCACGGGTGGGAAGTATCGATGATGGAGAGCGCTGCTGGCGGTGTCCGTGTCGAAGTGACTGGTGTCGAGACGAGATATGACGAAACAAAATAAACTCGGAGTCAGCGAGTCGGTACCGGGATAGTCCCGATGCCAGACACGAGGAACTCTGCACCACCACTACTCTCGGCTACCTCAATATCCCACCCGTGTGCTAGAGCGATCTGTCGAACAATCGTCATCCCGAATCCAGGATTGTCGTCGTTTGTCGTGAACCCAGAATTGAAGACGACAGTCGGGTCTTCAAGATCGATACCCGGTCCGTCATCGCGGTATCGGAGTGTTCCACCATCGATATCAATTCGGATAGAAACATCTCTTCCAGCGTATTCGATAGAGTTCGACAACAGGTGTTCGAAAAGTCGTTGGAGACGACTCGGGTCAGCCTCAATCTCGCGGTCAGCCTCACAGGTCACGTCGGGGTCAGCGTCGACCGCACTTGCTGCTGCCTCAACGACCTCGGATAGTGGAACCGGTTGGAGGTCGTCAAGGTGCATCTCTTGATCCGAGAGGCGTAAAACGCTTTCCAGAAGTACTTCCATCCGATCGACTGAATCCTGAGCCTGTTCGAAGTATTCCTCGTTACCGGATTCAGCATACAACGAGAGTGACTGCTGAATGACATCAAGCGGATCTTGAAGATCCCGGGAAATTGTCCGACGCATCTCGCGGAGTTGGTCGTTCTGCTGTCGCACTTCGAGTTCTCGTTCGTGTCGTTCTGTCACATCTCGGCTGTTGACAACAAACCCTGAGACGACTTCATTATCAAGTAAATTGCGCCCACGAGATTCTAAAACCGGCCATTCTCCGTCTGGGTCGTCAAACCGGAAGTTAACTATCGGTTCCAATGTGGGATCTTCAACGGCTTCGAAGAACTTCTCCATTGCTTCAGAGCGATCATCTGGGTGCGCGTAGTCAAAAATGTACTCGCCAACAAGTTCATCTGGGTCGTAACCCAGTACCTGCTGTGCGGCGGGCGAGAGGTACTGGAACCGCGCGTTCTCATCAACGATCGATACTACGTCTGACGCATTCTGAACGACGGTACTGTACCACTCGTGTGCCTCCTCGACTGCTCCTTTTGCACGGTATTGCTCAACAGCGTTGGACAACCGATTTGCCAGTACGGAATACTGCGTTGGATCTGTCTCTTTCTGGAGGTAGTCTGTGACTCCCTTCGAGATTGCCTCACTAGCAATCTCTTCGGAGCCACGACCAGTGAAAAGAATGAATGGCAGTTCGTCGTCAATTGCCCTGACACTGTCAAGAAACTCAAGTCCATCCTGTCCCGGCATTTCATAATCACTGACGATAGCATCGATGTCGCCGGCCTCAACCGTCTTAACAGCTGGTGGCACTCTCGTTTCGGTTTGGACCTCAAATCCTTCCTCTTCACGTTCAAGATATAACTCTGTCAACTCAGCGGCTGCAGGATCGTCGTCAACCACCAGCACGTCAACCGTCGACGGCACGATGGTCCCACGGAGGAACGGTGGCAACCCGTCACGAAGTGATTTGGCGTCGGTGGGGTCGCTCCGATTAGTCATCGCGGTGCCCCCTCAGGATTCGGTTGAAATACGGTATCATCACGTTGACAGCTTGTTGCCAGTGGTTTTCACTGTGCATATCGTGTAGTTCGACGGCGAGCGTATACCGGGCTGCCTCTGGTCCGTACCCTGACTGTCCGTGTTTTGGCTTGTCTGGGTATGACTGGTCACCGATGGCTGCCCGCAGTTCGTACATTTGCGCGCGCTGAAGATGCTCATGATAGTTGCCGCCTGACTTGTGTTTGCGCCAACCAACGGTGCTCTGTTTCGCGTATGCTGGATTCATACCGACGATAGCCGCACGTTCACGAAACTTCGATGCGACCGGAGCCCAGTCGACACAGTTGTACGCTGCTTGAGGACTGTCAGTCTCCGGACAGTTGGTGTCTTCACTTTTTGACCCGTTGGTACTCTCATCGTGACCATCATCACCAGCACTTACGGACGACTGGAGTGCAGCGAACTCAACCTCATCTTTTCGGAACAGTGCATCGACATATGCCTGAGCCGCCTCTTTAGCTGCCTTAGTGTTAAGATGTTTGAATTGTAGTCTATCAACGGTAGAAAAGGCCTCGATCGCTTCTGCTCTGCGTCCGCGGTCGTGCGCACGAAACCCACGGCAGACCTCTCGAGCCATCCGTGCTGCTGTCGCATTTTGATTATCGCCGGGTCGCTCGACGTGGTCTACGTCACCAGTACTCATGTCAGCATCAGCTAGTCAACGGGAGGGTACAAATAATTTATTATCTATAAACAAGCTAGCCAACTGTGAGCCGGCAACTGGCTTTGTCCGGAGCTTGGATGCTTCACGAAGTCAAAATAAATTTCTATATAATCACAAGTCTAAAATATAGATATTTTACAATTATCTGAAATACCGAAGCACCAACAGAACCATCCGTCCGAGCCGATTCGTTGATCTCGCGGCTGTTCTCGAACGTACTGGAGAACAGTGTCGGCCACAACGACTCCACACCCGTCGGGTCGACGTACGTGCGACGGTCGACGGACGGACCGTCGTGATCGAGATCGAAGACGACGGACCTGGAATTCCAGAGACAGACCGAGAGACACTGTTCGAGCACGTCGGGAAGAACGGTACCGACCACGGCCTCGGACTCTCGATCGTCGCGACGCTCGCCACTCGGTACGGCGGCGAAGTCGAACTAACCGAGACCGGGCCGACCGGGACGACGATCACGATCCGGCTGCCAGTGGCCGACCACGGGCCGACAGATCCACAGAGAGTCTTCGCGCCCGACGCCGTGTCGGCTCCGACGGACACGTCCGGACCGGCGCCACTGGAGATCGAGTGACACGAGTCGGTCGACTCTTCCACCGACGGTGTGGACCTCACTGGAGACGACACCTGATCTCCGTCACCCGAAGTTTCACGGGGGGGACCGCGGTAACGTGTGACAGTTATCATGTCGGTGGCACCACACGCCGGTCGCGACGTGCAGCGGACACCGGACGCTCGACGGACTGTCCGAGGGCCACGACCGTTCACTGCGTCGAATCACACGGCGGGTGAGACGGCGTGAGAGTCGACCCGCGTCGGAGTTACCCGGCGAAACTCGTCGCCGGATTCGGCGTTGTCCTGATCGTCGTCGCCGCACTCGGCGCGTTCACGGTCGTCTCCGTCGGTGAGACCGTCGAGGCGAACAACGTCGAGACCATCTCGGGCGAAGCGACGGCCGTCGGAGACGTGGTCGAGGCCACACTGGACGACCTCCGTGGCTCCGCGATCACGGCTGCCGACGAGACGAGCCGAGCACGCGAGAGGCTTGAGATCTCCGCGGAGACGCGCGACGAGTTGAACAGTCGCTACCAGCGGCGGAGCTTCGCCAACAACGTCGCGGGACTCCACCTCGTCGACCCCGAGTCTGGGGAGGTCTTGGCATCCTCGCAGTCCGCGGCGGTCGGCGACCAGATCACCGCCGTCGGGATTCCACTCCCCGAGACGGTCAAACGAGGGGGAACCCAGATCGCGTACGTCGACAGCGCGGGTGAGAACGGCTCGTGGGTCGTGTACGCCGGGACGAACCAAGGGAACCTGATCGTCCAGCGGACGCCGTACTCGTACGTCGACGAGGCAGTCGACGGCTTCGTCAATCGGAGTCGCGTTCGGATCGTGAACGACGCCGGCGTCGTCGTCTACGACAGTCGCACGCCCGCCGCGGTCGGCACCCAACACACCGACGGCGAGGGCGTCTCCTCGCCCGCCGTCCGGGCGGGGCTGAACGGGAGCACAGGTTCGACGTCGGTGAGTGGCGCGAACAGCGCGACGGGGACGGAGTTGGTCGTCGGCCACAGTGCCCGGATCGGCTCCACGAACTGGGTCGCCGTGTCGTACGCCGAACCGTCCGTCCTGTTCGCCTCCGTCGGTGAAGTGCGGAACAACCTCTTCGTGTTACTCGGCGGCGTCGCGGTCGCGCTCGTCGGCTTCGGGCTCGTGGTCGAACGCCCGGCAGTGCGGGAGCTACGGCGGTTGACGAGACGCGTCGGCGCGATGGAGTCGGGTGATCTCGAAACCGCGGTGGAGACGGAGCGACGCGACGAGTTCGGCGAGTTGGGCGACGGGTTGGAGGCGATGCGGACCCGACTCCGCGAACGGATCGAGGAGGCGGAGCGGGCGACCGAAGAGGCGGAGGCCGCTCGCGAGGACGCCGAGGCCGCACGGGAGGAGGCAGAGGCCCTCTCGAACCACCTAGAGACGAAGGCCGACGACTACCGCGTGGCGATCCAGACCCTCGCGGAGGGAGACTTCACCGTCCGCGTCGACCCGGAGAGCGATCACGACGGGATGCGAGAGATCGGCGAGACGCTCAACGAGGTCGTCGGCGACCTCGAGACGACACTCGCGGGTGTCCAGGGCTTCGCCACGGAGGTCGCAGACTCGATGACCGCACTCGCGGCCAGCGCCGACGAGATCGAGAGTGCGACGGCAGACGTCTCCGGGACGGTCCAGTCGATCAGTGCGGGGACGGACGAACAGCGCGAGCGACTCGCCTCCGTCGCCGACGAGATGGGCAACATGTCGGCGACGGTCGAGGAGGTCGCCGCCACCTCCGGAGAAGTCGCAGACAACGCGGCGACGGCGGCAGAACTCAGTCGCGAGGGACGTGACGCGGCCGAAGACGCCGTGGCGGCGTTGGACGAGGTGGAGGGGGTGACGGCCGAGGCCGTCGAGGAGGTGGACGAGTTGGTCGAGCAGGTCGAACAGATCGAGCAGTTCGCGGACGTGATCGGCGACATCGCCGAGCAGACGGACATGCTCGCGTTGAACGCCAACGTCGAGGCGGCACGGACCGACAGCGACTCCGACGGGTTCGCGGTGGTGGCAGACGAGATCAAGCAACTCGCCGAGGAGGCGGGCGACCGCGCCGACGACATCGAGGCGCTCGTCAGCGACGTGACGGACCAGACCACGGCCACGGCCGATCGGATGCGGACGACCAACGAACGGCTCCGTTCGTCCGTGGAGACGGTCGAGACGGCGATCGACGCGTTGGTCGACATCGGCGAGGTCGTCGAGCGGACGAACGACGGCGTCCAGAACATCGACCAGGCCACCGACGACCAGGCGGCCACGACCGAAGAGGTGACGGCGACGGTCGAGGAGGTGCGCGAGATCGCGACGGAGAACGCCGACGAGGCCAGCGACGCCGCCGCGGCCGCCGAGCAACAGACCGCCACCGTCTCCGAGGTGGCTCGTACCGCAGAACAGATCGCGAGCGAGGCGGACGACCTGCGCGCGGCGACGGATCGGTTCACCGTCGCGGCGGAGACGGCGGGCGGCGAGCGTAGTGCGTCCGACGGAGGCACTGACGGTGACGAACGCGAGAGAAGGGAGAGCGACACCGACGACGCTACGTCCAGAGACCCACCCGGCGTGACGGAGGGCGAGTGACCCGACGACCGCCGGGGATCAGTCCCCTCGATCCGCCGACGTGGGGGGCCGAGGTGTGGAGCCGGTCGCGATCCGTCGCACTGCACCCGACGCGACGAGGGCGATCGCGACTTCGAGCCCGCCCGCGACGAGGAAGGCGGGCCAGTAGCCGGCGACCGCGGTGACGACACCGCCGACGAGGAACCCGCTCAACATGCCGAGGCTCCCGAACACGTTGAACCCACCCATCGCCGTGCCGCGTTCTGCGGGCGGGGTCACGTCGGTGACGAGCGCCATCGTCGTCGGGGAGACGAACGCGCCACAGACGCCGACGACGACGAGCAGCGCCGCGGCGGTCACGAACGTCGGTGCGAGTGCGACGGCGACGATCCCGAGTCCGTACGCGATCGAGCCGACGACGACCGGGAGGAACCGGCCGACGCGATCCGACAGCGACCCGACGGGGTACTGCAACGCGGCGAACGGGAGGAAGAACAGCGCCAGCGCCCCGCCCGCGACCGTGGCGTCGATCCCGAACGTGTCCCGGAGGTACGCCACACCCGTCAACGCGAAGAATCCGGCCGTCAGGCGGTCGACGTAGCCGAACGCGTACGGGACGAGGAGGGTCGGCCGCGACCGCAGTCGCTCGCCGACCTCGCCGACCGGGAGCCCGCCGCCGTCGACGCGGTCCGGGACGGTCGCCGCCAGCAGTCCCGCACCGACGAGGAGCACCGCGCCACCGTACAGCGGTGCCAACGGGTCGGCCGTGGCGAGTCGGCCGCCGACGACGGAGCCGAGTGCGGCACCGAGCCCGATCGCGGTGCCGGCCGCACCCATGTTCCGGCCGTTCCCGCCGCCCAGATCCATCAGCGTCGTGATCGCCAACGAGAACGCGCCGACGACGAACGCACCGCCGACGACTCGCAGGCCGAGGACCGCGCCGAACCCGAGGCCGAGCGTCGGACTCGCGGCGACGAGCAGGTAGCTCGCCGCACCGCCGCCCGCGCCGAGGACGATCAGCGGTCGCCGTGCGCCCACGGCGTCGCTGACCGCTCCCCAGACGACCGCGAACGCGACGAGGGCGCCGAACTCCGCGATCAGAAACTGGCTCCGGGCGAGGATCCCGGTGCCACCGCCCAGCGCGGCGACGGTCTCCGCGAGCCCGGGGTACAACAGGACCTGCGAGACCAGCACCGACCAGACGACGAGCGCCAGTCGGCGGCGGTCGCGGTCGGCGACTGTGGTGTCGCCGCCGTCTGGCGTGGTGTCGCTGTCGTCGGTCGTGCGGTCGCGACCGGCTCTCGCGCGGTCGCGGTCCGCGGCTGTCGGTTCCTCGGGCACGAGTAGAGTGGTCGATCTGGCTCCGGGTGGTGTCGTCGACGGGTGACCGACCGGCGTCGCCTCGTCGCCGAGCGGCCGGTGAACTCCGTCGTTCTTCTCCGTCCACCGGTTGGACCGTCGTGGGGAAGTCAGGTTCGGTGTCCGAGTCGGACCGGCGAGTGTGGGTAGACGAGAGCACGACGGTGTGCCGTCGGCTTCGTAGCTACGAAGCTACACGAGTGGCGAGCCACCAGACGGACGCGGAGGCACGAGGAGATGGGCCGACTCGCGACGACCGTACAGGAGACACTGTGTGAGCGACTGCGGACGCAACTCGACGGCTTCGACTGGGAGACGGAGCGCCACGTCGCCGCCACCCCGGTCGACGTGGCCGGCCTCGGCGAGAGGGCGACGGTCGTCGTCGAACTGGAGTGGCGACGCGCCGACCCCGCGGACAACACCGCGAAACTGTTCCGGCACCTCGCGGCGGGGACACTCGACGCCGAGACGGTCGTCGTCGTCCAGGTGTTCACCGGCAAGTACGACCTCGCGAGCGGCGGGGTGTCCTCCAAACGCGAGAACGCGGAGTTCGTCGGGGAGCGGGCGGCCGCCTCGGAGCCGGGGGTCGAGTACGAGCCGGTCACGCTGGCGCTCGACCCGCCGAAGCGCGGGGGCGAGCTCCCGACAGACTGGGAGACGGCGGTCGACGCCGTCGCAGAGACCGTCGTCTCGCGTGTCGAGTCGGCAGTCGAGGGGTAGGTGATCGAGTCGGCGAGGTGCCGCCGAGAGACGGGAGTGGTATCTGTGGTCCGAAGTCACGCGGTCCGAAGTCACGCGGTCCGAAATCCCGCGTTCGGAGCACACGATTTCGGAAATCGTGATTTCTTTCTCGGTTCCGACGCAGTCTCGTCGACGGCTGTCGCGGGGGCAGTTCAGTCGTCGAGTGCGACCAGCGTCCCACCGGACTCGCGGTCGAGCGTGAAGCCCCACAACACGGGCACGTAAATCTGGGTGCCGAGGGCAACGGCGTCGTACCCGATGTTCCCCGGCTGCTCGCGTCGCCACCGTTCGGTCCCGTCTCGGCGGTCGACGGCGACAGTGTCGACCGGATCGTCGCGACCGGGCTTCTCCGTGGTCACGACGACGGATCGCTCGGTCACGAGCGGGCGCGTCCGGAGGTACGTGTCCTCGCCGGGAGCGACGGAGACGCGCCAGCGCTCGGTGCCGTCTGTGGTTGCCAGTGCGACCAGGTCGCCGTCCTCTGTCGAGAGATAGACGCGGTCGCCGTCCGTCGAGACGCCGGCAGCCGCCCGGACGGGTACCGTCCACCGCACCGACCCGGTCGCAGCCGACAGTGCGTGGAGGTCGTCCCCCGGGACGTATGCTGTCCCGTCCACGACAGTCGGCGTCCCGAACCCGGTCCCGCCGGGTGCGTAGCGCCACTCCGTCTGTGGATCGCCGACGGTTCCGGGACGGATCGAGACCACACTCCCCAGAATGCGGGTCGTGTACAGGACACGCCCCGCACCGACGGCCGGGACGGCCGTCGAGAACCGGTCGTCGCCGGTGACGTACCGCCACCCGTCGCCGCCGGCCGTGTCGAGTGCGAGCAGCGTCTCGCCGGTGGAGGCGAACACGCGTCCCTCGCGCCCGAGGACGGCCTCGTTCACGGAGTCGTCGGTCTCTCGCCCCCACCTGGGAGTCCCGTCTCGAGCGTCGATCGCGTAGACGCCCCCGACCCCGCCGACGTACACCGACCCCCGGTGGAGGATCGGTGGGCAACCGGACCAGCCACCACCGCCACCGGGGAGCTCCCGTCGCCACCGCTCGCCGCCGTCGGTGTCGAGTGCGACGACCGTCCCGGCACCGTCCGTCTCGGGACCGGGAGCCGTCTGAACGAACAGGCGATCTCCGGCGCCGACCGGCGACGAGAGTCCACCGGGGAACGCGACTGTCCAGACGGGCTCCGGGTCGTCGATCCGGACCTCGGGTGCGAACCCGACGTGTCCGGCAGTCCGGCCGAACTGCGGCCACCCATCGTCTTCACCCGGGAGCGGATCGGTGGTCGACTCGACCGTCTCGGGCCACTCGGTTCCGAGCCGACCGCTCGAACACCCGGCCAGACCGATGACACCCGTCGTCCCGAGGGCGGCGAGCAGACTACGTCTCGTGTGGTGGGACACTCACGGGAGTGGTGGGGCCGATCCCATAACGGCGACGACAGAGTGTCGTCCGAGTGACGATCCGCCCGAGGTCACTACCGGGCGAGGGCGTCGGGGTCGATCCCCAACTCGTGAGACAGGAAGCCCCAGCGGTCGGTCTGTTCGCGGACCTCTTTCGAGAGGGGCTTGCCGGTCCCGTGGCCGGCGTCGTCGTCGATACGGAGCACGACCGGGTGCGGACCGGTGTTGCGTCGTTGCACCCGCGCGGTCATCTTCCGGGCGTGTGCCGGGTGGACGCGGGTGTCACCGAGCGCGGTGGTGAACAGGGTCGCGGGGTACGCCGTCTCCGGCGCGTTGTGGTACGGGGAGTACTCCCGGAGGTACTCGAAGGCCTCCGGATCGTCGGGGGAACCGTACTCCGGCGTCCACGACTCCCCGAGCAGGAACTCGTGGAACCGGAGCATGTCGAGCAGCGGGACGTGACACGCCACGGCACGGTAGAGATCCGGTCGCTGTGTGAGCAGCGCGCCGACGAGCAGGCCGCCGTTCGAGCCGCCCACGGCGGCGAGGCGGTCGGCGTGGGCCCAGCCACGCTCGATCAGCCCCTCGCTCACGGCGATCGCGTCGTCGAAGACGTTCTGCTTGTGTTCGCGGCGACCGGCGGCGTGCCACTCGGCGCCGTACTCCGCACCACCCCGCAGCGTCGCCACAACGAATACGCCGCCCGCTCGCAGGAACGGTATCCGGAAGCGGGCGAACGACGGCGTACTGTTGATCCGGAACCCACCGTACCCCGTCACGACCGCCGGGTTGGTTCCATCGGGCTCGACACCCGCACGGCGGACGACGAACGCCGGGATCTCCGTCCCGTCGGCCGACTCGAACCACTCCTGGCTCGTCTCGATCTCGAACGCTGGAGCCACGTCCTGTCGAACCAGTGTCTCCGTCTCGCCGTCGGGCGTGACACGGCGCACGGATCTCGGCTCCGAGAACGACTGCACGACCGCGAACACCGTACCGTCGTCGGTGCCGGCGAGGCCGTCGACACTCGCGAACGCCGGGAGGTCGACGGTCGTCGGCTCGGCGTCTGGCTCTTCGGGATCGTGGAGGGTGAGGACCGAGCGGGCGTCCCGGTGTGCGTGGACGTACACGCGGTCGCCAGCGGGGACGACGTCGCGGATCACGGCGTCCGACTCCGGCACGAGTTCGGTGAAGACATCGAGCGTATCCGTCTCGGTGGTCGCGTCCGTCTCACTCGTCTCCCCGCCCTCGTCCACCTCGCTCGTCGACTCGGACGCGAGAATCTCGTCGACTCCCGCGGTCAGGACGCGTCGGAACGGCGCGTCGAGGTCCGTCGAGAGGTAGAGTCGGCCGTCGGACACCGAGGGGAAGAACGTCGCGTCGCGTCCCTCGACGACCGGGGTGAGACTCGTCTCCTCGGGTGGGCCGTGAGCGAGGAACACGTCCGACTGTGTTCGCCCGTCGTGTCGCCCGACCACCACCGTCTCGCCGTCGGTGTCGACACTCGGCCACTCCTGTGGCTCGAACGCGTCCGTGACGAGCCGGTCCGTCTCGCCGTCCAGCGCGTGGTAGCGGACCGCCTTCTCAAGTTGTGACCCGTCGCCGACGCCACCCGTCGCCACGTAGTAGAACCCACGCGGACGTGGAGACGCTGCGGTGCCGTCGTCGCCGGCGGCCGCCTCGTCGTCGACAGCCACCTCGTCACCCTCGACAGCCTCGTCACCCGCTGCCGGCACCCACCCGAACGCGTTCGGTTGCGCCCGGCCGACGGCGTCCAGCCGCGTGATTTCGTCGCCGTCGTCCACGTCGACGACGACCACGTCGTACTGTTCGTCGCCGCCCTCGGCGACGCCGTACGCGAGCGTCCGTCCCTCGGGGCCGGGAACGTACCAGTCCACGGAGGTCGTGGTGTCACCCAGTTCGTTCGGGTCGACGACCACGCGGCCGTCACCCGCCCGCAGCGCCGCGAGCGACTCGAAGACGTAGAGAGTCCGGTGGTCCTCCTCCGGGCCGCCGATCCGCTGGAAGTACCGGTCGCCGGCGGCCTCGACGGTCTCGTAGTCTGTCACACGCGCCAGATCCTCGTAGACCGCTTCGAGCCGGTTCGCCTGTGGCGTGTCGAGCACGCAGTCCGCGTACGCGTTCTGCTCGTCGGTCCACGCTTGGACACGCTCGTCGTCCGAGTCTTCGAGCCAGCGGTACGGGTCCGTGAACGTCTCGCCGTGACGGTCCTCCGTCACCGGGTCGCGGTCCGTCTCCGGTGGGGAGGGCGCCTCCGTCTGATCTGTGGCCATCGACCACTCGGAGACACGCGAGCGACTTGTGTCCGGCGGAGGCGTGAGACGTGACGACGAACCACTGTACTCACGGAGGAGCCTACGGTGAGATCGACCTGGATCCGCAGCATCGGTCCTCGATCGTGGGCGGCCCTCACAGCCCGTACACGAGCCGTTCGGCGACATCCAGCCCCGATCGGAGCGCGGCGTGGAGTCGGCCTTCGCCGACGACCCAGTCACCGGCGACGTAGCAGCCGGCGGCTTCGGCGGCGCGGCGCGGACCGGGGACGAGTCGCCCCTCCGGGAGTGCCCGTTCCCAGAGTGTAGCGTCCGTCCAGTCGGGATCGCGGAGCCACGGCTCGTTGATCACACTCCCAGCGGCCTCAACCAGCGCCGCAGTGACGTCGGTCGCCTCGGCGTCCGCGTGCCGTGCAGACCAGTCGTGAGCACCCTGCACGAGCAGGACCTCGCCGGACGGGACGTGCCCCGGCTTGCGGGACTCCCGAGCGATCCACCCGACACTGTGATCGTCGCTCGTGTCGACGAGTGCGTAGTACGGGCGGTCGAGTGCTCGTTCGTACCCCGCGACGACGCTCCAGACGGTCGCGTACGGTACGTCGCGTGCCGCCGCGACCAGTCGATCTCGTACGGGTTCGTCCCACTCGCTGTCCGCGAGGAGAGTTGCCGTCACCGGGGCGGGCGGCGTACAGACGACCGCGTCGAAGGGACCGTGGTCTCCGTTCGGTGTCTCGACGACCCACTCATCGGCGCCGTCGCTCGCCGTCTCGTGGTGGAGTCGGGTCACCGGAGTGTCGGGGCGCAGCGTGGCGTCGCTGTCGGCGACGAGGCGTCGAACGAGGGCCGTCACGCCGTCCGGTGTCGACAGCTTCTGCTCGTCTGCGTCGCGACCGGGCGTGACAGTCCCGTCGCCGTCGAACGTGTAGATCGGTCCCGGTGTGTCTCTCGGCGCGGCGACCGTCTCGACGAGGTCGGTGACGCGGTCGTCCTCAGTCTCCAGATAGTTGGCTCCGTAGTCGTACGTCACCGTTCCGCTCGCCGTCTCGCGACGCCGTGTCGCCGCGCGACCACCCGGAGACTCGCGTCGTTCGAACACGACACAGTCGGTGTCGGTGGCCCCCAGTACGTACGCCGTCGCCGCACCCGCCGCGCCACAGCCGATGATGGCGACTCGTGTCACGAGAGGTGGCAGGTGTTCGGCCGATGTGAACGGTCGGAGGATCACGAGATCGTTGGGAGACCTACGACGTCCCCGTTGTCCGTTCCTGCTCGTCGGCACCCAGAACCCCGTATCTGTGCTCCGCTCTATACAGCTATATAACCCCACATACACTCTCCACTTATTCGTATAATAGGTAGTGGTACGAGCTAGTGTTTCCGAGAGGCGTCGTTTGAGACAGTCGGCCGACGACACGTGTATTGTGTCCGAAGACACAGCGAGCGGGGAGCGAACCCGTCGAGACGTACTGACCGTGACCGGAACGGTTGCGACGACCGCACTCGCAGGGTGTGCTGGTGAGACGGACGACGCAGAGACGACGAACGCCGACTCCGCGACCCCGGAGGCCGACGACGACCAGACGGAGTCGGGTGGCTCCAGTGCAGAGACCGGGACGCTGTCGTTGTCTATTCCAGAGGCGGCCAACTTCGATCCGGTCCAGATCAAAGGTGACGGCTCACAGCGGGTGTCGGATCACGTCTTCGAGGAGCTGTTCACACTCCCACAGGGTGGACTGACGCCCGAACCACAACTGGTCGAGGAGTACGAGGTGTCCGATGACGGCCGAACGTACACCTTCACGCTCGCGGAGGGTGTGCAGTTCCATGACGGGTCGACGTTGACTGCGGCTGACGTGGTGTACTCGTGGGAGCGGCTCGCCGCCTCCGACAACAGTCAGGAGGCACAGGTCATCCTCGAAGGTGGGTTCCAGATTGCACACGAGACGACGACGGAGACCGTCGACGGAGAACAACAGGAGGTGTACGAGCCGGGGACGCTGGCCGTGGAGGCCGTCGACGAACGGACGCTCGAGGTGACGCTGGCGTCGCCGTTCTTCGACGCGTTGTTCTGGTTCGCGTACGGCTCGTTGAGTCCCGTCCCAGAGGGAATCGTAGGTGACATCGACGGGTACGAGGGTGAGACAGACTACGCTACGTTCTCGGCGGAGCGACCGATCGGGACCGGCCCCTACCGGATCGGATCCGTCGAGACGGGTACCAACGTCACCCTCGACGCGTTCGACGAGTACCACGGGAGTGAGCCCGGTCCAGATCGGATCGAGATGCAGGTGGTCCAGAGTGCCGATACGCGGTTCCAGCGGGCGATCAACCGGAACGTCGACGTGTTCCAACTCCCGAGTTCTCGGTTCGATCCGAGCAAGGTCTCCATCGAGGAGACGCGGTCACTCGGGCAGGAGGTGGGGACGTACGGCCCCCTCTCGAACGACCGGACTGCTCGGTACTCCACCTGGGACGAAGCGTACACCGCGTACTTCATCTTCGACTGCTCGCGGGTCGAACGGCCAATTCGGCGTGCGTTGAACTACGCCGTCAATCAAGAGAACTTCGTCGAACAGGGCTTCAAAGGGGTCGGCGAGCCCGCCTTCCACCAGTCGCCGCCGTCGGTGTACCCGGGTGGGAAGGAAGCCTACGACCGTCACGCCGAAGAGAACTTCCCGTACGGGTACCGCGAGGCACGCGTCGAGAAGGCACGGAGTGTGATGGAGTCGGCGGGCTACTCCGACAGTGATCGTGCGTCGATCACGCTCACCCTGTACAACGACCGGAACCCGGACGCGTACTCCCGGATCGCCGACCTGATTCGGACGAAGGCGTCGTCGATCCACATCGACCTCACGATCGAACGTGCGCCGTTCGGGACGATCATCGAGGAGGCGATCAACGGGAACCTCGACATGTACACGCTCGGAAACGGGTTGGAGTACCCGTCGCCGGTGGACATGCTGAAGTTCGGGCGACCGTACGAGGGGAACCTCGTCCGGTGGCGGAAGGACCCGTCCGACGCCTCCGAGCGCGCTGCGTCGGCGTGGAGCACGATCCAAGACAACCTCGGTCCGGGCGAGGCGGCCCAACAGACGCGCGACGAGATGATCGTCCAGATGGAGGAGGCAATCTGGGAGGACGCAATCTACCTGACGAACTACCACCCGCGTGGACAGCAGTTCTGGTACGACGACGTCGACGTGCCGGTACAGTCCAGTGGGTTCCACGATCTGCTCTACGACGACGTACAGCTGTGAACGACCCGTCCTGACCTCGACTCACGACGACTTCGACACGTGAACCGACTAACCTACTTCACACGTCGACTGGCACTGTCGATCCCGGTCGTCTGGCTGGGGACGACGGTGACGTTCTTGATCGTCCGACTGGGGCCGTTGAACCCTGCAGCAGCCATCGTCGGACCAGTCAACAGTGCAGCGGCCAGAGAGCGACTCGCTCGCATCGAGCAACAACTCGGGTTGACCGAGCCGCTCCCAGAACAGTACGCGACGTACATGCTCGACCTGGTCACGTTCAACCTCGGGCAGTCGTGGGTCGTTTACCCCGGACAAGACACGGTCTCGTTACTCGTCGAGTTCGGACCCAGAACGGTGTGGCTCGGTCTCTGGGCCGTCTTGATCCCCATCTTCGTCGGTATCCCACTCGGAATCTACGCCGGCCTCAACCCGAACACGAAACGGGACTACGCGGCGTCCGTCGGTGGAATCGTTTGGCGTGCGATGCCGAACTTCTGGCTCGCCGTCGTCCTGTTGGCGCTGTTGTCGCTGACCGACTCCGTGTTCTTCGGCGTCGGCTGGGAGTCGTTCCTGATCGAGACCGAACTCGTCGGGCCACCGGATTTGACCACTCTGACGACTCCGCGTGGGTTCTTGAAGGCGACGAAACAGGTACTTCCGGCGGCGTTCGTCCTCGGATCAGCGTCGATGGGCAACGAACTCCGTCTGTCGCGGACTGCCGTTCTGGAGATCATCACCGAGGATTACGTCGAGACAGCGCGAGCGATCGGCGTCTCGCAGCGTCGAATCGTCGGGAAACACGTCCTCCGGAACGCGTTGATCCCGTTGATTCCAGTGATCACGAGCGAGGCGTACCTCCTCGTCGGTGGGAGTGTTCTCGTCGAGGTCGTCTTCGGGATCAACGGTATCGGGACCCTGTTCTACGACGCGATGGTCGCCGGAGACTTGCCACTCGCCGGGTCGCTGATGTACGTGTTCATCCTGATCACGGTTGCGATAAACATCGTTCAAGACCTCCTGTACACGGTCGTCGACCCACGCGTCGGGTACGAGGGGAGAGCATGACTGCCGCGAACGACACCGAAGCGGTCGGGACGGCGGGTGGCACCGCCACGTCCGACACGAGCGAGTCGCCGAGGTGGGATACACCGGCAGTTCGTTGGGTCGCCGTCGCGGTGCTGTTGACGCTTCCGGAGGTGGGTGCCTTGGTGTCGTTCCTCGGCGCGACGGTGCCCGTGGATCTCGGGCTCCGGGCGCTCGGTGACGCGATCCCGACACTGTTGTCGCGAGAGACGATTCCGAACCAGGGTGCGAACGTGCCCGGCTCCGGATCGACGACGTTAGGGCTGTCACTCGGTGGGTGGCGTGGCCCGGTGTTCGGTCTCTCGCCCGCTGTGGCTTGGGGACTGCGAGTCGTCGCCGTCTACCTCTACGGCGGGCTCTGGCTCGTGTGGCTCTACCGTGGCTACTGGGTGTACCGCCGACACTACCGTGCGGCCGACTGGACGCCGCGAGACGACGTGCTCCGACGCTTCCGACGACACACGTGGGGACAGTTCGGGCTGGCTGTCGTGGCGCTGTTCGTACTCTCTGCGATCTTCGCACCCGCTCTCGGGCCGACGACGATGGAACGGAACGTTGCCGAGCCGTACAGCTACGAACTCTCGTACTACGACGAGGAAGCGGACACCGTGGCGACGACCACCGTCGGCGCGGCGAACCTCGACAGTGTCTCACAGGGGATCGAGGATCGCAACGTCGGTCCGATGGAGTACGACGCGTACGGCCGGTTCCACCCGTTCGGGACACTCCCGAGCGGGCAGGACCTGTTCACGGCGGTCGCGATGGGCTCGCGGGTGTCGTTGTTCGTCGGGTTGTTGGCGATCACCATCAGCGGCGTCCTCGCGGCGACACTGGCGATGGTGAGTGCCTACTACGGGGGTGTGGTGGATCTCGCGATCGTGCTGCTCGGCGACGCGACACAGTCGCTCCCACAGTTACTCGTCGTGATCCTCCTGTCGGTCGTCCTCTCGGGAACGTGGATCGCCTCGTTGTACAGCGGTGGTGTGCTGCTCGCGGTGATCTTCGCGCTGACCGGGTGGCCCGGACTGTGGCGGGCGATCCGTGGTCCGGCACTGCAAGTGTCCGAACGAACGTGGGTCGACGCCGCGGACAGTTTCGGGCAGTCTCCGGAGACGACGATGCGACGCCACATCCTCCCGTACGTGGCCGGCTATCTGATGGTGTACGCGTCGATGAACCTCGGCGGGATCATCATCGGCATCGCCGGACTGTCGTTCCTCGGGCTGGGGATCTCCCCACCGACACCGGAGTGGGGACGACTCGTCAACGTCGGGCAGCCGTTCCTCGCCACGACGTCGTGGCACATCGCCGTCGTACCGGGACTGCTCGTCGTGATCGTCGTCACGGGGTTCAACGCGCTCGGTGACGGCGTTCGCGACGCCATCGACGCCGAAGCCGGTGTCGGCGACGAGGAGGAGGCCAGTGCCGCTGCCAGCGGAGCCGGGGGGTGATCGGGAGGACCGAGTTTGGATCACGGGTCGGAGAGTAACACCGACGGACGACACGACGTGGTACCGACAGCTGACCGATCGACGAGACACAATACGCACCGACATCCGATCGACCGACAGAATACGACGACACCGAACCACCGATGACGACACCACTCACGAACGTCTGGCAGTCACTCAGAGCAGAGACGGCAGACAGGGCAGCGACACTGCGTGCAGATGGGCGGACAGTGGTCCGGGCACTCGCCGACCACACTGCCGTCGCTCCGGACCGTCGAGCGGTACAGTTCACGGTCGGGAGCGAGACCGCCGAGCGAGTCACCACGGTGGCCGACCCCGGGACGACCGAGCGGTCGACTGTCGCCGTCGCCGACGCCGACGGGGTCCGGTTCCTGCACGTCGAAATCGTCACCGAGTCGGGGGTCCTCCTGCTGGCCGGCGGTGTCGACCACGACGACCTCCTGGCGATGGATCCGGGACCGGTCGAGACGGTCGTCGCGACGCTCAACGAGCGTGCCGCCGTCTTCGACCACGAGCGCCTCGCACCCTTCGTCGCCGGACTCGCGTGAGACGACTACTCGTCGTTCAGAGCCCGACGAGGTCGTCGAGTTCCACGTCCGTGACGTGGCCACCACAGACGACACACTCGTCGACGTGTCGCGGCCCGGCCCCGTCTTCCATGTGGAGGTTCCCACAGTCTGTGCACACTTCGAAGTCGGAGTCGAGCATGCGAAGTACTGCCGAGGCGACGAACATCAGTTTTCTGGCAGTGGGGACGATCAGCCCGCTCGTGGGTCGACTCGGCGCGCGGTGGACGGTCTTCTCGGTCCGGGTGTCGCCTCTTCGGAATCAGGTCGACCGCCCGACTGTGACCGGGAGTATCGAGGGGCCGTACACGAGCATACTCCCCGTCGGTTCCAGCTCGTCGGTGTGAACCGTGAGCGGTTCACAGCGAGCGAGCAGCCGGGTGAGCGCGACACGGGCGACGAGGCGTGCGAGCGCCGCGCCGAGACAGTAGTGGAGCCCGTGGCCGAAGGCGACGTGCCGACTCGGGTTCCGGTCGAGGTCGAACTCCGCGGGCGCCGCGAACACACTCGGGTCGCGGTTCGCGGCGCCGAACCAGAGACAGAGGTGGTCGCCGGCCGCGACGGTGTGGCCCGCCAGCTCCGTCTCGGTCGTCGCGTACCGGGCGGCCGCGCGCACCGGCGAGCGGTGCCGGAGTGTCTCCTCGACCGCCGCCTGGACCGCGTCGTCGTCTCCCCGGACCCGAGCCAGTGCGTCCGCCTCTGCCAGCGACCAGATCGCGTTGTCGATCAGGTGGGTCGTCGAGAGCCCGCCCAACAGAATCACGGTCGCTAGACTCCGCCGTTCGGTCGTCGAGCGGTCCGTCGCCGCTCGGATCACGCGCAACACGTCGCTGTCCTCGGCGTCGCGCTCGCCGTCGACCAACTCGCCGAGGTACGTCTGCAGTCGCGACCGCAGCGCTCCCGGGTCGGACGGCTCGTGAGGTGCGGTCGCGGTGAACCTCGTCCACTCGGAGAAGGCCTCGCGCTCCGAGGTGGGGACGCCGAGCAGTTCGGCGAGTGTCGCGACCGTGAGCGGGTAGGCGAACGCCGACACCAGATCGAACCGCGCCTCGCCGTGACCGCCCGCGTCGGCGGCGTCGCTCCCGAGGCTGTCACCCTCCGTCAGTGCCGTGTCGAGCAACTCGTCTGCTCGCGTCGTCACGAACGAGCGGAGAGGGTCGAGTTCGGAGGGCCGGAACCACTCGTCGACGACCGACCGGAGTCGCTCGTGGCGCGGCGGGTCGACGTGGAGCAGGGACTCGCCGAGAAGTGTCGATCCGTCGAGAGGGTCGTTCGCGGGGTCCGTGGCCGGTCGCGAGGAGAACCGCTCCGGGTCCGCCGCCACCCGTTCGACGGCCGCGTGGCCGACCACGTCCCAACACTCGCGCGTCTCGTCGTAGCGGACCGGGCCCTCGTCGTGCAGACTCGCGTAGACGGGTCCCGGCCGGAGCCGTCGGTCCGGTGTCGACAACTCCGGCGGGAACGCGTCGAGGGGTGTCTGGGTCACGCGTCTCTGTGACTGCCGAGACGACTCACAAAACTGTTCTGCTCGCGCTCAGTCGACGAGATGGAGAGTGACGCCGTCAGAACGGCGGCGAGTAGTTCTCGTACTCGTCCATCTCCTCCATCTCGTCCGTCTTCTCCGGCATCACGGCCGCGCGCTGGCCACTCGTCCGGACGACCTCCACGTCGGAGAGGTCGTCGACCTCCGCCGGCAGTCGCTCCTTGATCGCCTTCATCGTCATCGGGGCGATGCCACAGCCGGAACAGGCGCCGCCGATGGCGACCGTCACCGTCCCCGACCCCTCGTCGACGTCGCGGACCTCGAAGTTGCCACCGTGGTCTTGGATCTGCGGGACCTCTGCGTTCAGGAAGCTGCGCGTCTGTCGCTTCAGACCTTCTGCGCTCATACACGACCACCTAGTGCCCGTCACGGTATATAATTAGGGGATTTGGTAGACCTAACAAAGTTTCGCGCGGCCTAAACCTCACCCCGCCTCGGTCGAGTCGACCGTCGAGACGAACCCGCCGTCGAGGTGGACGATCACCTGCGTCGTCCCGGAGGCGTCGACACGTTCCGAGACCTCTTCCGTCCGGGTGGTCGCGGTCACCGCGAGCGTTCCCGTCGCCGCGACGCGGTCGTGGTAGACGACTCTGGTGTCTGCCGGGAAGGTCCGTCGCGTCTCGAAGACCGACTCCTCGCCGCGGTCGAGCCGGACTGTCGCAGTCCTGTCGGCGCCACCCGCTGCGACGCCCACGTCGAGACGACCGTCGGGTCGAGTCCCACGTGGGGTGGCGCGCTCCGACTCCGTCTCGAAGGCCACCTCCGTCCCCAGTGTCGCCGCCAGCGTCCCGTCGACGCGCCACTCGCGTGTCGTCTCCGTGTCGCCGGTACGGACGGCGAGCGACACGCGCTGGTCCATCACCACGCGGTTGTGGAGTCTGACGGTCGCTCGCGGCGGGACGGTGAGACTGGCGTCGACCAATGTCTCCTCGGTCCCGGTGACCGTGACGCCGACCTCGCGTGGGCTCCGTGTCGGGTTGTACAGGGTGATGTCGGCGACGCCGCGTGCCGACCCACCGAGTCCGACACAGCCGCCGGTCACCAGCACTGCTCCCGCCGCGAGGGCTGCTCGGCGTGTGGTCGTGGACGACCGCCGAGGGGTAGTGGCGGGTCGGCGGGTCGCTCCGGTGGTCTCCGTGTGGGGGTCGAGGAGGGCGTCCGCACCTCCGCTGTGGTCGTCGGAGCACTCGCCGACGCCGGGGTCCGGAGAGCCGTCGGTGCCATCGGAAGAGGGCGTGTGAGCGGTCACGGGTACTCGTCGACCCGTCGGACTCCGCCCACAACAGTCTGTCCGTCGCGCGACCCGTCTACGGGTGTAGAGACTGACCACACCCAACTCGACACCGGTCCACCGAGGGGCGGAGCGTGTGAGGTACTCTCGTGGTGCCACAACGGCTATGCGGACGACACCGCAGGGTCACCTCGTGAGCCGAGACGACGACGAGAGAGGAGCGAGCGGGGCCGACGGTGGGCAGACGCTCTTCGAGCGGGTCGTCCGGCGGGCACTCCCCGACGCGTCGGTCGCCAGCGTCGCGGACGCCGGGCCGTCGTGGAACCGAACGACGCGGGTCGCACGGGTCACCTTCGACCACCGGGAGCCGGTGTACTGCAAGGTGACGCCCGACGCCGAGACGGCCACCGAACTGCGAGCCGAGGCGGGGACGCTCCGCTACGTCGCCGCGAACACGCCAGTGTCCGTCCCGCGGGTCGTCGCCACGACGAGGGACCCAGTGCCCGGACTCCTCACCGCGCCGGTGGCGGGCGACGCCGTCTCGGCGGAGTGGCACGCGGAGGAGACGACCACCGAGCGCCGGGAGACGCTCGCGCGACGACTCGGGCGCACGCTGGCGACCACCCACGAGGAACGGTTCGAGCGGCCGGGGACGATCACGGACGGCGACGCGGACGGGCTCGCCGTCGACCACGCGCCGTGGCCGGACGTGGTGGCCGCCGACGTGCGCGAGAACCGACGGCACGCCGAGACGGACCGCTTCGACGCGGCGTACGAGCGGCTGCTCGACGCGATCGAGTCCGAACGGGACCGTCTCACCGACGGTCCGGCCCGACTGCTCCACTGTGACCCCGCCACGCCGAACTGTTTCGACACCGGCGACGACCGACTCACGCTGCTCGACTGGGGCAACGCCGAGGTCGGCGACCCCGCACGCGACGTGGCGCGAGCTCGCGTCCAGGCGCTGGCGAGTCTCCGCGAGTCCCCGCCCACAAACCTCGTCGAGGCGTTCCACGCGGGCTACCGGGACGTGGCCGGCTCGCTCCCCGACGGTCTCGGCGCGCGTGGGCCGGTGTACGAGGCAGTGATCCAACTCGGGACCGCGGGCTACGTCGAGCGGTTCGCCGAGTGGCGCACGGAGTCCGTCGCGGAACTGACCGAGTGGTTCCACGAGGACTTGGACCGGCGCCTGTCGCAGATCGAGTAGCACCGGTCCTCGGGGACGCTCGGGGCGACAGGTGACTCCCGACCCACTGGTGAGCCGTACGCAGTCGAACCTGGGAAACACCCAAGTTCGAACCGCGAGAACGGTGTGACGTGTCGACGACCCACGTAGAGACGTTCACCGCGGAGCTCGACGCACTCGGTGTCGAGTGGAGCGAGACGACGCCCGAGGAGGTGGGGGACGTACTCGCGGCCGCCGCCGACCCACCGGTCGTCGCGGCACCCTCGGACCACGAGTGCGTGTCCCCCGAGACGCTTCCGATACCCGTCGAGACGGAGCCGACGCTAGAGACGCTCCGTGACGCACACACGGGGATCACGGACGCGACGTTGGGGATCGTCCCGTACGGGAGCGTCGTCCTCCGGACGGACACGGACGACCTGACCGAAGCCGCGAGTCTGTTCGTCGACCACCACGTGGTGGTGCTGGCGGAGCGCGACCTCCGCCCGGACGTGGCGAGCGCGCTGGCCGAGTTGGGGCCACTGTTGCGCGCCGAGGAGGCGTCTGCCGTCGTCGCGACGGGTCCGAGTGCGACCGCCGACATGGGGGCGCTGGTGCAGGGAGCGCACGGGCCGGAGGCGGTCCACGTCGTCTTGTTGCGGGAGGGAGACGGATGAGTACGGACACGCCGGGGCCAGACCGGTCGGAGTTGACCCGCGAGGAGCGGGCCGCGCGGATCCGCCACCTGCTCGAGACGGAAGGGGAGGCCGTCGGCGAGAACACCCGCGGGTTCAACCGCGGGCGCTACGAGTCGCTCGCCGACCTGCCGGAGGCGGACAGCTACAGCCGGGCCGCACGCGAGATCGAGGAGGACGCCATCGAGCGTCTCCCGGAGCTGATCGAGCGACTCCGAGAGCGTGTCGCGGCGAACGGCGGGACGGTGTACCTCGCGGACGACGCCGCCGACGCGAACCGGTACGTCCGAGACGTGTTGGACGACGTTGACGCCGAGACCGTCGTGAAGTCGAAGTCGATGACGAGCGAGGAGATCGAGGTCAACGCCGCCGTCGAGGCGGACGGCCGCGAGGTGATCGAGACGGACCTCGGCGAGTGGGTACTGCAGTTGGCCGACGAGAGTCCCTCGCACATCGTCGCCCCGGCGATCCACAAGTCCCGCGACGCCATCGCCGAGTTGTTCGCCGAGCAGTTCGAGTTGGACGACCCACCGGAGACGGCAGCCGAGTTGACGCGGTTCGCTCGGGAGCGCCTCGGCGAGCGGATCGAGCGGGCGGACGTGGGGATGACCGGCGCGAACTTCGTCACGGCGGACTCGGGCTCGCTCGCGCTCGTCACCAGCGAGGGCAACGCCAGGAAGACCGTCGCCGCGACGGACACGCAGATCGCGATCGCGGGCGTCGAGAAACTGCTCCCGTCCGTCGAGGACCTCCAGCCGTTCGTCGAGTTGATCGGCCGCTCGGGGACGGGGCAGGATCTCACCTCGTACCTCACACTGCTCACACCGCCGGTGTCGTACCCGTCGCTCGACCCAGACGCGCCGGACCGGCCGCTGACGGAGGGGGAGTCCGACCGCGAGTTCCACCTCGTGTTGCTCGACAACGGCCGGATGGCGATGCGGGAGGACGACGACCTCCGCGAGACGCTGTACTGTATCCGGTGTTCGGCCTGTTCGAACAGTTGTGCGAACTTCCAGGCGGTCGGCGGCCACGAGTTCGGCGGCGAGACGTACTCCGGCGGGATCGCGACCGGGTGGGAGGCCGGCGTCGAGGGGTACGACACGGCGGCGACGTTCGAGGACCTCTGTACCGGCTGTTCGCGGTGTGTCGACGCCTGCCCGGTCGGGATCGACATTCCGTGGATCAACACCGTCGTCAGAGACCGGATCGAGCGCCGAGAGGACGCCGGATCGTTCGACTGGCTCGTGGACGGCCTGTCCCCGGACGCGGAGTCACACGGGCCGAGTCTCCGGAAACGCTTCTTCGGGACCGTCGAGACGACCGCCCGCCTCGCGAGTGCGACCGCGCCGGTGTCGAACTGGCTCGCCGAACGACGCCCCGTCCGGTGGGCGATGGACCGCTGGCTCGGCGTCTCGCGCGACCGCGAGTTGCCGACGTTCCGACGCGAGTCGTTCGTCGAGTGGTTCCGGCGGCGCGGCGGGTCGCGAGTCGCGCCGCGGGCGGCACGGCGCGACGTGGTGGTGTACCCGGACGTGTACACGAACTACGTCGACGTGGCACGCGGGAAGGCGACGGTCCGCGCCCTGGAGGCACTCGGCGTCCACGTCCGCGTCCCGTCGGTCGGCGGGAGCGGTCGCGCGCCGCTCTCGCAGGGACTGATCGAGACGGCGAAGGCGAAGGCGGAGGCGGTGCGGGACGCGCTGGAGACGCACCTCGCCGCAGACCGCGACGTGGTGGTCGTCGAACCGTCCGCGTTGGCTGCGTTCCGCGGCGAGTACGACCGGCTGCTGTCCGACCCGGAGCCGCTCGCGACGGCGAGTTACGAGGTGTTCGAGTACCTCTACGGGCTGTCGTCGCACGGCGCCGATCTGGGCGGGTTGCGCGGGGCCGCGTCGGCGGAGACGCCAGCGTTGGCGTACCACGCGCACTGTCAACAGCGGACGCTCGGGGTGGCGGAGTACACGGTCGCGGTGTTGGAGACGCTGGGGTACGACGTCGTCACCTCCGACGTGGAGTGTTGTGGGATGGCGGGGTCGTTCGGCTACAAGTCGGAGTTCTACGAGCTGAGCGTCGACGTCGGGGAGCGTCTCGCGGAGCAGTTCGACGCCCCCGAGACGCGTGAGCGCCGCGTCGTCGCGAGTGGGACCTCGTGTGTCGACCAACTGGACTCGTTGCTCGACCGGCCGGCGTGTCACCCCGTCGAGATCGTCGCGCCGGACGGAGCGTGAGTCGGACGGGTCCACGGCCCGGCGCACGAACCTATAGGTGACGCCGGCGCGAAGTTCGAGTCGATGACCACGGACGGAGACTTCCGAGACACCCTGCTCACCCGGACCGAGGCGTACCTCGAGGACGCGGCCGCGTGTGTCGACCTGTTGCCCGATCTCCTGTCGGCGTACGCGGCCGAGGAGGACTACGAGGCGGTCGCCCACGAGATCCAGCGGCTGGAGAGCGACTGTGACGAGACGCTGCGCGCGATCAGTGCCCACTTGGCGAACACCGACGCTCGCGAGATGGGCCTGTTGAGTTCGCGGGTCCACGTCAACACGCCGTCGTTGCTCGACCTCTACCAGGAGGTCGACGCGGTCGTCAACCTCGCGGAGCGGATCGCCGAGGAGCTCCTCGTCGTCCCGTTGGACCCCGAAACCGCGGCGTTCGATGGGCTCGTCGAGATGGCCGCAGACGCGACGCGCGCCGTGGCGGCACTGGAGACGGTCGTCACGGAGTTCGTGGACCTGTTGAGTGCGCCGGAGGCGTCCGGCTCGCTCGGCGACGAGGTGACGACGATCCGGGAGATCGAGAGCGCCTGCGACGGCCACCGCAACGACACGCTCGCGAGTGCGTTCGGCGACGAGACGGTGCCGGATCCGCACCGCTACCGCGAGTTCGCACTCCTGTTCGACCGCCTCGTAGACGGCGTCGAGGACATCACCGACCAGATGTGGGTGATCGCGAGCGACGATCCGAGTCTCGTCGTCGAGGCGGACGGGGAGTGAGAGCGTCGACGCGTCGTTCTCCCGAACGGAGAGATACTTCCCTCCACCGCCGGTCGACCCCAGCGTGGCCGGCGACACCAGTGATCCGGAGTCCGTAGGGACGGCAGACGCGAGCCCCGGGAGCACCAGCACCGTCGAGAGTGCCGCGACTGCCGGGTTCCTCCTCGTCGTCGTGGGGGTCGTGGCGTGGAGCACGGGCGAGCCGTTCGTCTTCCCGAGTCTCGGCCCGACGGCGTACGCGCTGGCGACGGGTGAGGAGGGAGTGCCGGACCGCGGCGACGTGTTCTGGGCACACGTCATCGGCCTCGCGGCCGGCCTCGTCGCCTTCCACGGGGTCGTCGCGGCCGGAGTGGTGGAGACCGGCGTCGAGACACCCTCGCTCGCGACGTTCCGCGGTGTGGACGCCGTCGGCCGCGGCACGCTCGCACTCGCCGGGACGCTGTCCGTCGCCGGGACGACGCTGGGGATGCTCGCGACCGAGCGACGTCACGCGCCGGCCTGCGCGACGACGCTGATCGTCTCACTCGGCTTGCTCACCTCGCCGCGCGACGCGGCGGTCGTCGTCGCCGCCGTCACGGCGCTGCTCGTCGTCGAGTTCGTCGGGCGGGAGGCGGCACGCGCGCTCGTCGACGCGTAGCACGGCGGGGAGAGAGCCACGCGAGGGGAGGAGTCGACGGACCGTTGCCCGAGCACTCAGTCGTCGGCGATGGCGTCGCGGGTCCCCGCGGCACCGGTGACCGTGTCGTCCGGGTCGTCGGCCGCGCGGCGACGGAACAGTTTCGCGACCACGTCGCCCGCGAACAGCAGCGTCCCGAGGATGATCAGCGTGTCACCCGGCAGCCGCGCCCAGAACAGCGCCTGCACGAGACTGCCCTCGTAGAACGCCAGCGAGCGAGCGGCGTCGTACCCCTGCGTGAAGGCAGTCTCCAACTGGAGGAACCCCACCGGGAGCACGGAGACGAACACCATCAGCACCAACCCGGCGTTGAGCGTCCAGAAGGACCGGCGGAGCCACCGCTCGCTCCAGTTCCGGGTCGTGAACCGCAGCGCGTAGACGGCCATCCCGAGCGCGAGGAAGCCGAACGCGCCGAACATCGCCGCGTGGGCGTGGCCCACCGTCAGGTAGGTGCCGTGCTCGTAGTAGTTCACCAACGGGAGGTTGATGAAGAAGCCGAGCACGCCCGCGCCGACGAAGTTCCACAGGCCGGAGGCGACGATGAACATGAACGGCAGCGTGTACGGGAACGAGTCGCCGGCCGTCGCCATCGCCCGGTACTCGTTGATCGCCTCGAAGAGGATCACGACCAGCGGGATCAACTCCAGCGTCGAGAACGCGCTCCCGATGGGGATCCACACGTCGGGCATCCCGATCCACCAGTAGTGGTGCGAGACGCCGATCACGCCCGTGCCCATCACGAGCAGCGCCTCCAACATCACCGCCTTCTCCGCGGCACGACGCCGCAGGAGGTTCATCGACACCAGTGTGAGGCCGACGACGCTGACGATGAAGAACTCGAAGGCGCCCTCCACCCACATGTGGACGACCCACCACCGCCAGAACTCCGTGACGGCGATGTTCGTCTGGGGGGTGAAAAAGAACCCGGCGGTGAACAACAGCGCGATGGAACCGCCCGCGTAGAGGATCATGTGCGAGAGCCCGTAGCGTGGCTCCTCGGCGAGCAGCGGTCGCAGGCCCCGTGCCGCGAGCACCGCCCACCCGAGGAAGCCGGCGAGGAGACCGACCTGCCACAGTTTGCCGACCTCGAGGTACTCCAGACCCTCGTTGCCGAGGATCCACCACAGCGGCCCGTCGAGGTAGCCGTGTGCACCGAGCCAGATGCCGGTGAACCCACCGACCACGACGACGACGAGTGCGCCCAACAGCCCCCTCACGTACCGCGCCTGGTTCGGCGGCTCGTAGCCCGTCAACAGTGGTGGGAGGAACAGCCCGGCACCCAGCCACAGTGTGGCGATCCAGAGGATGCCGAGGTCGATGTGGTACGTCTTCGCCATCGCGAACGGGAGCACCTGGAGGATACCGACGCCGAACACCTCCTCGATCCCGAAGAACGCTCCGCGTTCGACGTAGTAGTGCGCGAGGAGGCCGCCGAGGAACACCTGTGCGGTGAACAGCAACGCCGCGACGGGCACGAACAACACCGCGGCACGCTGACTCGGCAGCAGGTCCAACTCGTCCGGGTACGGGACACTCACCCCCGTCGTGTCCGGCTCGGGGAGTTCGATCGACTTGTAGAGCCAGACGCCGATCCCGGCGCCGGCGACGAGCAACACCATCGCGATCACGCTCCAGGTCATCGAGGAGACCGGGGGCTCGTTGCCGGCAGTGGGCTGGTAGGGCCACTCGTTCGTGTAGCTGTGGTCGCCGTTCGGCCGGTCGGTGTGTGAGATCCACGCGGTCCACAGCGCGAAGTCGGCGAACTGCCGCGCCTCCGTCTCGGAGTCGATCATGTCCACCGGGACGCCGCGCTCGGCGGCGCCCTCGTGGTACCGCTCGACGTACTCCTCGCGGACCTGCTCGTGGGCGTACACCTCGGCTGCGGAGTAGTCCACCGTACCGTCCGCCGGTGTGCCGTCGGAGAGGTCCGACTCGACGACGCTGTCGACCGCGGACTGTTCGGGGCCGGGGAGCGCGTCGTAGGGCTCACCGTAGCGCTCCTCGGCGTAGTAGGTCCGCATGTACTGTACCTTCAGTTCCAGCGTGTTGGCCGTGTAGTCCGGACCGAAGTACGCCCCGTTGCCGAGGATCGACCCGTGGTTCATCAGCCCGTCACGCTGGAACACCGCCTTGCCCTCCTGAACCGCCGTCCGGGTCGTGATCTGCTCGCCGTCCGGCCCCACCGTCTCCTTGGGGATCGGGGGAGCCTCCTGGTACGCGACGAACGCGCCGGCGCCCATCACGATCAGGTTGACGACGAACGCGACCACGAGGAGTCTCGCGAGGGTACGACGTGTCACCTGCATCACGGCTGGGCGTTCCGCTCGCGTCCCCTTGTATCGGCGACCGCGTTCCCGTCCCGTGGCCCGGTCTCGAACGTGTTCGGCCCGTTCCCACGGCGTGAGAACGCCGGGCCGCGTTCGACCTCGGTCCCACGTTCGGGTCACGGGAACACCGGATCGTGTTCGACCTCGGTCCCACGTTCGGGTCGCGGGAACACCGGAACGTGTTCGGTCTCGGTCCCACGCCGCGGGAGTCGGCGAGGGGGGATTGAGTACGAGGAGGGAACGGCCGTCCATGTCGCAGACGACCGTCAGTCGACGCGAGATCGTACGGGCCGGTGCCGCCGCGGTCGCAGTCGGACTGGCTGGCTGTTCCGGTGGCTCCGACGGGACCGACACACCCGCCGACTCGGGTGAGTCGGGTGGCGAGTCGACGCCGTCCGCGATGGCGAGCGAGTCGAGCGGGTCCGGCGGTGGCGGCGAGTCGGGTGCCGGGAGCGGGTCGAGTGGGGGCGCCAGCGCCTCGTTCGACGGCTGGCTCTCCGACGTCGACAACTACGACGGCGTCGTCGACGAGACCGGTAGTGACGCCGTCACGGTCGAAGTCGGCGTCCAGAACGGAGCCGGCGCGTACGGGTTCGGGCCCGCCGCCGTCCGTGTGTCGACGGGGACGACCGTCACCTTCGAGTGGACGGGGAAGGGGGCGAGTCACAACGTGGTTCAGAAGGGAGGTGGCTTCGAGAGCGAGCTCACCGCCGAGGAGGGTCACACCTTCGAGCAGACGTTCGACTCGGCGGGGACGGTGAAGTACCTCTGTCGGCCTCACGAGCCGATGGGAATGAAGGGGGTCGTTATCGTGGAGTAACCCGAGACTGACCCACGCGAGGGACACAGCCGTCGAGGCCAGCGACCGACACACCACACCGTTCGACGCCGACGTATGTTCGACACCAGCCGACGACCGATCGTCCTCGTGTGGGAAGTCTCGCGCGCCTGCGAGTTGGCGTGTGACCACTGTCGTGCGGAGGCGACGCCGGCACGACACCCGGACGAGTTGACCACGACCGAGGGGAAGCGACTGCTCGAACAGGCACGCGAGTTCGGCGAGGGCCAGATCGTCGTCTTCTCCGGCGGCGACCCGCTGAAGCGACCGGATCTGACGGAACTCGTCCGCTACGGCGACGAGTTGGGACTCCGGATGGCACTCACCCCGAGCGGCACGACCGCACTCACCCGAGAGCGACTCGCGGCGCTCGCGGACGCCGGGCTCGGTCGCCTCGCCGTGAGTCTCGACGCCGGCGACCCGGCGATCCACGACGGCTACCGCGGCGAACAGGGTGTCTTCGCGGACACGCTCCGTGCGGCGCGGTGGGCCGACGATCTCGGCTTGGACCTCCAGATCAACACCACGGTCTGTGCTCGGACCGTCGACGAGTTGCCCGCCGTCCGCGAGTTGGCCGCGGATCTCGGCGCCACGCGGTGGGCCGTGTTCTTTCTCGTCCCGGTCGGTCGCGGCCGGACACTGGAGCCGGTGTCGGCCGAGCGGGCCGACCGCGTGCTCGACTGGCTCCACGAGGTGCGCGCGGACGCCGACTTCGCGGTCAAGACCACCGAGGCGCCGATGCTCCGGCGGGTCGGGCTGCAACGCGACGGTGTCGATCCCGACGAGATCGACCCGACGCGGGGGCCGCCGGCGACCCGTCCCTCGGCGCTGGCCGGTGACGGGTTCGCGTTCGTCTCGCACACCGGCGAGGTGTGTCCCTCCGGGTTCCTGCCGGAGTCCGTCGGGAACGTCCGCGAGGCGTCCGTCGTCGAGTTGTACCGCGACTCGGAGCTGTTCCAGCGCCTGCGCGATCCGGAGGCGCTGGAGGGGAAGTGCGGTGAGTGTGCCTTCCGGCGCGTCTGTGGCGGCAGTCGCTCGCGGGCGTTCGCACACTCGGGGAACCCCCTCGGACCGGACCCGCTGTGTCCGTACGTCCCCGGAGCGTCCGACGAGGAGGCCGTGACGGACGGCGGATCACACGAGTCGACTGGCGGAGAGAGTCGTTGTGAGGTCGACGACAGCGTCGAGTGTGTCGAGAGGGACGGCTCACTCGGAGGAGGTGATCCCGGTGGAACGAGTCGTCTGTAGTCGCGACACGAAGCGGTCGTCCGCGGCAGTGCGAGAGGATCTACAGGACGTAGTCCGTCTCACGGAGGCGGCGGGGTTCGACACCGTCGAGCGAGACGGGGACACCGTTCACGTCGAGAACCGCGTCGGACTCGCCCGAGTCGAGATGACCTTCCGGCTCCGGCCGTCGTCGGACGCGGACTTGGCCTACGAGCAGGTCGAGGGACTGTTCGAGGAGATGGTGACACGCTACGAGGTCACCGGGACCGAGGACGGGACGCGGATCGACGTGGAGACGGAGTTCGAACTCGGCGTGACCCTCCTCGGGGACGTGCTCGACGCGACGGTGATCCGGCGCCAGCGGCGCGGCGAGTTGACCGACCAACTCGACTGGCTGGCGAGTGGCAGCGGGTAGCGGCGGCGAGTAACCGCGGCGGGACGCTCCGCCGCCGACACCGCCGTCACTCCCCGGTCACTCGTCCGACTCGGTTGCCGGTGACCCGAAGAGACGGTCGACGACCGCTGCGGTGTCGGCTCGTCCGGGTGCGGACCCGGTCCCGTTCTCGTCGCCGCCGTCCGTGCGAGAGCCGTCGCCGTCGACATCGCGGGACGGGTCCCTGTCGCCAGTTCGGGACGCGTCTCCATCGGCGACGGCGAGCGTGGCCCGTGGGCCGGCGAGGACGCCGTCGCCGAGGCGTTCGACGAGCCGTTCGACCACCGTTCGCTGAGCGGGCGAGAGCCCACCCTGGTCCTCGAGTCGACGGAGCGCACGCCGGAGTGTCCGGCGCTCGACCGTCGCCGCGTGTCTGTCGAGTGTTCGCCGAGCACGCGCGTGTCGCTCGGCGGCGTCGGCTCCGTCGCTGTCGGCGTCGGTCGAGCCGTTCGCGCTGGACCCCGTCGTTGCTCCGTTCGGGGCCTCGGGTCGTCGCTCTCGCGAGTCGGGCCGTCGTTCGATCCCCGGTGCCTCCGACTCCTCGATCGCTCTCGTGTCTCGTGTCACGCCGTTCGAACTCACTCCGTTCACCTCCAGCGCCGGTGTTTTCGGTGTCTCGCGTTCCCTCACGGTCGGTCGAGTTGTGTCCCCTCGGCTGGGTCGAGCCGCTACGGCTCACGGCCGCCAGATGGCGGTGACGACGTGGTCGTCGACCGCCGCGTGGTCGTACTCGTACCCGCGGTCGTCCAGTTTCGGGAACAGGTGCTGTGGGACTCTGTCGTTGCGCTGGAGCAACACTGGCGTGGCCTCGGTGGCCGTCGCCTCGTCGTCGAGGTCCGCCAACCGCCCCAGCGTCCGAGACAGCGGCTCCGGCGGCGGCGACTGTCGCACGTCGATCTCGGTCGTCGGTCGTCCGTCCGGGGCGTCCAGTCGGCCGAGCAGGTCGGTCGTCGCCATACCCACTCGTTTTGCCTCTGCATCCGGGTGGGTTGTGCCGAACACGTTCGGGCGGGGGCCTACGGTGACAGGAGACGAAGGGAGAGTCGAGACGATGAATCTCCGGACACCCTTCGGCGGCGGCGACGCGACGTTCGACGACCGTGGTTCGTTCGTCCCCGAGCACCTCCCCGATCCGGGACCGTTCCTCGAGCCACACCGCGTCCTCCGTGACGAGGACCACGTGGTCTTCCACGAACTCACGCGGACGCTGTTCGAGGAACGGGGCGTGTACGACGTGACGTTCGACTACAATCTGGCGGAGTTGAACCTGGACCGGCGACACGAGACGGCCGGGTTCCGGTACGCCGTCGAGCAGTCGGCCGGCGGCGAGGGCGGTCACCCGGACACTGGCGGGGAGGACGCGGACGGCGGGGCGGCACCACTGGATGCGGTCGACGGACCGGTTCTCCGAGCCGAGTTCACACCGACGACGGAGTTCTGCCCGCAGACGGAGACGCTCACCGTCGGGGCGTTCCGCGCGTGGAACGGCCTCGCGGACCGGCACGACTACGCGCTCGTTCGGGTGAGGGTCGCTCCGACACACCACGACAGCGCCGCGGTCGACGACCGACTCCGCGAGTTGGAGCGACAGTTCGTCGCGTCGGGTGAGGTCGGCGGTAGCGGAGAGCAGAGCGGAGCGGCCTCCGGCGACGCCGACAGTGGTACCGACACCGCCACCGCGAGCGACGAGAGCGACGACACCGGCGACGGGGTCGGCGCACGTCTCGCCGACTGGAGCGCGGGATTCTGACTCGGACGGACGACGGAGCGGTCACGACCGGAACGCCGTCACCCACCGAGGGAGCAGTCGCCGGAGCGGCGCCGGGTCGTGCCGGACGACGACGCCGATCAGGTTCGCACTCGCCAGCACCGCACTCGTCGCGAGGAGACAGAGCCCGGCGAGCACGACCGGCGTCGGCCAGCCGAGCGATCCGGCCGCGACGAGTGTCGTCACACCCGCGGCGGAACAACAGAGGTCGACGACCGCGACGCGGCCGTCGTAGAGGTCGTCGACGGACGGGACCGGCTCGTAGCCCAGCCGGTCGCTGTACACCTCGACCCACACGAGGAACGGGACGACGTGGTAGAGCGTCCCGACGACGACGTGGCCGATCACACCGCCCACGAGCAGCGGCACCGCGACGGGCGGCCCGAGCAGTGTCGTCGGTGCCGTCGGCGCGGCCAGCCACGTCGGGAGCGCGAGTGCGACCCAGCCGAGTCCCGCCACGACGACCACGACGTACCGCCGGAGCGTCGCACCGAACGGGACGACACTCGCCAGCAGTCGGCGCCCGACGGCGACCAGCGCGGCCGCGAGTCCGAGACAGAGCACGACGCCGCCGAGCCGACCGACCGTCTCGCCGTTGGGTGCACTCGCGAGTCGCCCGGCGGCGAGCAGTACCACACCGACCGGGAAGGCGACGGACGCGACCCACTGGAGGCGGCGGTCGTGTCCGTCGGCGTCGGTCTGCGTGAACATCGCCACCAGTTGCGACAGCGCGCCGACGATCGTGACGATCACGACACCGAACACAGCCAGTGTGAGGTGTGCGCTCCGCACCGCGAGTCTGTCGAGGCCGAGTCGGCCGAGACCGGCACGCCCCCACACCGGCGTCGCGTAGCCGACGGCCAGCAGGACGCCGAGTACGCTCGCGAGCACCAGGAACCCCAGCGCGGCGAGGAAGTGTCGTTCCGTCCGATCCCACGGAGCGGCGGTCCACAACGTCCGACCGACGTTGTAGCAGAGGAGCCAGAACCCACACAACAGGAGTACGCCGCCGACCGTGATCGGGATCGGTGCGACGGTCCAGAGACCGCCCGCCAGCAGGAGGAGGCCGACGACGAGGAGTCGCCCCTGCCAACGGGCGAGGCGGCGAGAGTGCAACGCGACGCCCGACCACACCGGCACGAACTGCGTCAGCGCGCCCGCGATCGTGACACAGACGAACCCGACCAAGAGGAGGTGTGCCACGACGGCCCGTCCGTCGACGGGGAGTCGCCCGGCGACGTGCGCCACGACGAGGAGCGTCCCGCCGACGAGCGCCGGGAGCGCCGCGAGGAAGTGAGCGAGTGGGATCGACAGCGGCGGGCCGGCGTCGGTCTCCACCGCGTCGGGTACGACACGCATGGCTCCACGTTCGAGCCACGCACCCGTCGGTGGTGTCCCGAACGTGTTCGGACGGGCTCTCGGCTGCTCGGAACTGGCGGCGGGACTGACGAGGGCACGACGGGAATCTGAGGGTGTGACCCAGACAGAACCGACGAATGACGACGACGATCGAGTCGAACGGAGCGATAGAGTCGACACACCGCCCACGAACGGCGATCAACCGAGCGACGCGTCGGTGACCGACAGGGTCCACGACACGTCGTGGTCCGCGAACCTCGAGCAGCCACGCCACGGCGAGAACCGCGAGCGCCTCGTGGCGGCGGCACTGGACGCGATCGACCATACCGCCCCGGGGAACCACGTGAACTTGGTGACACACGCCACACACGGGCATCCCGAGTCGTACCTCGTCGACCGACTCGCGGACCACCCCGCAGTCGACGACTGGACCTACGTCGAGCAATGTGGCTGTGGCGGCCACGTCCTCCGCGTGGCGGTGGAGGCAGAGACGGAGGCAGGGGCGGAGATAGAGGCGGAAACAGAGACGGAGACGAGCGCGGATGTGGAGCCGTGACGGGGACCGAGTCCGACAGAGTGGGGCACCCCGACGACACCGACGACACCGAGCGAGGGGAGGTGACCGACCTCGGGGCGGTCGCGGGTGACGCCGAGCCGCACGCGGTGGTCCACGAGTCGGCCCCGCAGACGGTCCTCCTCGCGCTCGACGCGGGCGAGCGAGTCCCGTTCCACGAACACCCGGGGACGACGGTCCACTTCCACGTCATCGAGGGTGCGGTGACGGCGCGGGTCGGAGACGACCGCGTCGAACACGAGCTGGCGGCCGGCGAACTGCTCCGGTTCGACGGAGGCGACGGGTGACGCGACACGCGCTGGTGGCTGGGGGTGCCTCACCTCGTCGCACCGCACGCCGTCGGCCACGAACCCGAACCCGAACAGGTTCGGGCGTGGAACCGAGACGGGGGAGTGGGAACACACAGTATGCCCCGAGCCAAGTTGGCGGTGACGCTGCCCGAGGACGTGTGGGCACGGCGCGTGACGGAGACGTACGCGGACACGCGACTTGAGGTGGTCTCGGCACTCACGGACGGGGAGTCGGGGACCGGGACGGCACTCCTCGAGGTCACCTCGCCGGAGCTCCGGACCGTCGTCGAGGAGATCGAAGGCGACGAGGCCGTCACGGACATCGGACTCCTGCGGGTGGTCGGCGACAACGCGCTCGTGCAGGTGGAGACCGACCGCCCGCTGTTGCTCCGGATTCTCCAGTCGTCACAGATCCCCTTCGACACGCCGCTGGTCGTGGCCGACGGGGAGGCGGAGCTGATCGTCACGGCGACGAGAGACCGGATCTCGGAGTTGGGTGACCAACTGGAGACGGTCGGGATGTCCTTCGAGCTGCTGTACCTCCACGAGTCCGTCGACCCCGCCGCGGTGTTGACGAAGCCACAACGAGAGATCCTCGTGACGGCGATCGAGGAGGGGTACTACGACACCCCCCGGGAGTGTACGCTGACGGAACTGGCGGAGACGGTCGGCGTGGCGAAGTCCTCCGCCAGCGAGCGGCTCCACCGCGCCGAGAGTCGCGTGATCCGCGACTGGGCCGCCGAGGCGTTCCTCACCGACGACGCACCGGAGGAAGTCTGAGTCGAGACGGGGTCGGAGTTCCGGGGACGGCCCGCCGGAGTCGAGCGTTACGTGGTCGGATCGGTCGCTACACGCTCGGGTCGACCACTACACGCTCGGGTCGGTCGCTACACGGTCGGGACGGTCGTCGCGGTCCAGTCGGGCGCTACGCGTTGGGATCTGGGTCGAACACCTCCTCGTTCGGTTCACCGTCGACCGCGACGACGCCCATCATCCCCTTCCGGGCGACGCGCGTCAGGGCGTGGTCGACGAGTTTGATCGTCTCCGGCACCGGGAGGTCCATCGTGCCGACCATACACGACCCCGGCGGGACGTTCACCGTCTGGAGGTACTCCTCGGGTGAACTCGCCAACCCTCCGTCGCGGTACGCCTCCGTCCAGACGTTCCCGATCGGGTGGAAGTTGGAGTTCAGGTTCGGCCCGCCACAGACCATGTACACCCGGACCGTCTCGTCGCGCTCCGCCTGGACGGCACCGTACTTCTTCGGCGTGATCGCGTACTGCTCGCCGTTGAGAAGGACGTACGTGGGGTCTTCCGCCTTCATCGCCTCCATGTCCAATTTGTGGTGCCCCTTCTCGCCGGCCGGTTTGTCCGTGTACAGCTCGTGTTGGCCGAAGTAGAACTCCCGGTCGACCTCGGGGAGCCCCTCCTTCGGCTCGACGAGGATCATCCCGAACATCCCACTGGAGATGTGGTAGTCCATGTTCGGGACCGCACAGTGGTAAATGAACGCCCCGGGGTACGTGGCCGTGAACCGCTCGGCGGCAGACTCACCGGGTGTCACGTGAGTCGCTTCGGCCCCACCACCGGTGCCGTAGATGGCGTGCATGTCCACGTTGTGCGGCATGACGCTCTCGGGAGCGTTCTCGAGGGTGAACGAGATCGTGTCACCCTGTCGGACACGGATCATCGGCCCCGGGATCTGCCCGTCGAACGTCATGTAGTCGTACACGACACCCTGTTCGACCTCCGCACGCACCTCCTCGACGGTCAGTGTGATCTCGTGGTGTTTCGGTTCGTCCCGGTCGATCGGCTCCGGCACGTCGGTCGGGTCCGCCGCGACGCGCTCGGCGGTCGGCTTCGTCGGCTGTGTCTCACTCTCCTGTCGTTCGCGTTCGGTAGCCTGGTCGACGCTGGAGCCGGCCTGACAGCCGGCCACTGCCGCGCCGACTCCTGTCGTGCCGAGCGCCTTCAGTGTCGTGCGTCGGGTGGTGGGCATCGTCTGTCACCTCACACTCGGGACGAGGGGAGACGGGGAAAAAGAGGTGTCTCAGGTTCCACAGCCGGGAGAACGAGCCTCGCGACGCGGGACCGTCCCGAACCCGTTCGGACGGATCGGGACCTTCCCCCGACTGTGGCCTCACTCGGAGACTGCCGCTCCGTCTCCAGCCACCTCTGGACGAATCCGCGACAGTCGCATCGCGTTGCCGGTGACACCCAGCGTCATCCCCGCGTCGCCGATCAACACTGCCGCCCAGATGGGGACGAGTCCGAACGGGACCGCGACCGCGAGGGCGGCTTTGGCGGCCAGACTCACCCAGATATTCTGTCGGATAACCCCGTTCGCGTCGTGTGAGAGTTCGTAGAGGTACGGGAGCCGCGACAGGTCGTCGCCCATGAGCGCCACGTCCGCGGTCTCCAGCGCCGTGTCCGTCCCGGCGGCACCCATCGCCACGCCGACCGTGGCGGTGGCGAGTGCGGGGGCGTCGTTGACGCCGTCACCCACCATCGCGACCCCGTCGTACGCCTCGTCCAACTCTCTGATCGCTGCCACCTTCTCTTCGGGGAGCAACTCCGCGCGGACTTCGTCGACGCCGACCGTCTCCGCGACGGCACGCGCGGTGCGCTCGTTGTCGCCGGTGAGCATCGCCACGTGCTCGACACCCAACTCGTGGAGTCGCTCGACCGCGCGCTCGGCCTCCGGGCGGACCTCGTCCGCGACCGCGATCACACCCTCCAGTTCCGACTCGGTCCCGACGAGGATCACCGTCTTCCCCGCCGCCTGGAGGTCGGGGACGACGGAGTCGAGCAGGTCGAGACAGCGGTTCTCCTCACAGAGCCGTTGGCTCGTCTGCGTCACCACGCCGCCGTCCGTCGCGGCGTGGACGTGGTTCAGGTCGAACTCCAACTCCTCGAACAGACCGGGCTTGCCCGCGTAGTGCGTCTCGCCGTCGAGATCCGCCCGCACGCCCTTCCCGGTGAGACTCTCGAACTCGGAGACCGTCCGGTCGTCGACCCCGGCCGCCTCGGCGCGGTCGACGACGGCGTCGCCGATGGGGTGTTCCGAGCGAGTCTCCAAACCACGCGCACACTGGAGTACGTCGCGCTCGGTGTTGTCACCCAGCGGCACCACGTCGGTGACGCGCAACTCGCCGCACGTCAGCGTGCCGGTCTTGTCGAGGGCGACGGCATCCACTTGCCCCATCGCCTCCAGGTGGTCGCCACCCTTGATCAGGACGCCGTTCTTCGCGCCGCTCGTGATCCCCGAGACGACGGAGACGGGCGTCGAGATGACGAACGCACACGGACACGCCAACACGAGCAGCGTCAACCCGTAGACGATCGACTCCGTCCACGAGACGCCGAGTACCGAGGGTGTCGCCAGCGTGACGAGGACCGCGAAGGCGACGACGACCGGGGTGTAGTAGCCCGCGAACCGCTCGACGAACTGCTCGTGGTCCGTCTCGTTCGACTGGGCGTCCTCGACCGCGTCGACGATCCGCGAGAGCGTGTTGTCGCTCGCCTCGCCGGTGACGGTCACCTCGAGGTACCCCTGTTCGTTGACCGTCCCCGCGTACACCTCGTCGCCAGCTCGCTTGTCGACCGGGACGCTCTCGCCCGTGATCGGCGACTGGTCGACCGCACTCTCCCCGTCGGCCACTTCGCCGTCCATCGGAATCTTCTCACCCGGCCTGACGACGACAGTGTCGCCGACTCGGACGTCCTCGACCGGAATCGTCACCGTCTCGCCGTCGCGGCGGACGGTCGCCTCGTCGGGCGAGAGTTCCATCAACTCCCGCAGCGAGTCGCGTGCCTTGTCCATCGAGTAGCGCTCGAGGAGTTCGGCGACGCTGAACAGAACCGCGAGCGTCGCCGCCTCCATGTAGAGACGCTCTCCGAACCCGACGCTGACCGTCACGGCACCGAGGATGGCGACGGACATCAGCAGGTCGATGTCGAGGCTCCGCTGCCGGAGCGAGTAGTACCCTCCGCGGACGATCTCTCGCCCCCCGGCGACGACCGCGGCGAGGAACAGCACGTCCGCGGTCGACAGGGTCACCGCTCCTGCCGCGAACAGTTCCGCGTTCGATCCACGGAGCACGAACTCGAACAGTAACCCGAGGAGTGTGAACCCGGCACCGATCCACGTCTCGACCGCCCGCCGGCTCCGCCAGACGGACGCTGGCTCCGCGACGGCACTCCCCGCCGTCTCGGCGTCGGCCGTCGTCTCGGTGACCTCGTACCCCGCCGACTCGATCACCTCTCGAACCCGCTCGGCCGACGTGTGCGAGCGGTCGAGCGTCACGACTGCCGTCCCGCTCGTCGGACGGGTGTCCACACTCGCGACGCCCGCTACGTCGTCGAGGGCTCTCTCCACCGTCTCCGCACAGGACGGGCAGTCCATCTCCGGGACCGTGAACCGTTCCGTCACCGCTCCAGTCTGTGACTCGACGGCGTATCCCGCCGCCTCCACGGCCTCGGCCACGGCGTCCGGAGTGCTCTCGTCGGGGTCGTGCGCGACGGTCACCGTCCCGCTCGTCGGACGTGTGTCGACGCCGTCGACGCCGTCCAGTCCCTCGAGGCTGCGCTCGACCGTCTCCGCGCAGGAGGGACAGTCCATCTCCGGGACCCCGAGAGTCGTCGTGACGCAGTCGGCGCTCTCTGCGTCACCACCGGCCGCCGGGTCCTCGTCTGTCCTCGTCATCAGGATCACCTCGACTCTCCGGACCTATTAATTCGCCTGTTGTCGACCCCACTCTCGGTGACAGATTCTAACAACTTCTCCAGCCTACTTTGTTAACTGTTCGCCGTAGTCATCGGTTTCGACGAGCGGCGATCGGCCGGTCGGCTACGCCTCGTCGACGGGTGGGTTCCGGACGACCAACACCGGCGCGACGGCACCGGCGGCGACGCGGTCGGCGTCGTCGCCGACGATCTGTGAGAACAGTGTTCGACCACCCTCGCCGACGACGATGGCGTCGAACTCCGCCGAGCGCTCGACGATATCGCGGACGGGCGCCTCGGAAGTGCCCGTCTCGATCGCGAGTCGCGTCGCTGAGACCCCACGGTCGAGGAGCCGTCGGCGAGCGCGATCCACCTCGCTCGCGGCGTCGAACGACTCGCTCTCGTACCCCAACAGCGTCACGTCGATACCTTCGTGGGCGAGCGTCGCCACGAGGTCGGCGAGTCGCCGTGTGTCGACGGCTCCACGGAGTGCGACGAGCACGTCGTCGATCTCGCCGGCCGGATTCGGGAGCAACACCGCCGTCGCCTCGACTTCGGCGGCGACGCGCTCGATCGTCTGGTCGCGGTCGTGGGTGAAGACGACGCGCGTCTCGACGGAGCCACCCGCGTCCGTCTCGTGTTCGGCCTCGGCGAACACCGCCGCCACGTCGTCGACGGCCGTGCGAGCGCGCTCCTCGAACTGGAGCCCCGCCTGTTCTGTCGAGGTCTGCTCCGGGAGGACGTGGTAGCCAAGGACGACGACCCGCGCCGGAGCGAGGAACTCCACGAGCGACGCCGACAGTGTCTGGCCCTCCAACACGCGCACCGGGACGAGCACCGTCGGCGGGCGGCGGATCGCGACCGCGTCCCCGTCGGCGGCGGCGTTTTCGTCCCCGTGGTCGGCACCGTTCGTGTCCCTGTCGGCGGCGTTTTCGTCCCCGTCGGCAGCGGCGTTCGTGACTCTCCCGTCAGTGCCGTCCGTCTCTCCGTGCTCGGACATCTAGGCCACCTCCAGTGTCACGTCCGCGGCGTAGTAGGCGTACCACACGGCCGAGACGACCATGATCGCGAGTCCAACGATCTGAGAAAGCGGTTGCATGAACAGGATCAGTCCGAAACTGGCGACGGCACCGGCCCCGCCGACGAGTCGGTGTGCGGGCACCCGGAAGTCGGGGTCGTACCACGAGGGTTCGTCGCGACGCATCGCGAGCAGTGCGACGCAGATCAACCCGTACATCACGAGGTGGAGAAACGACGCCACCTCCGCGAGCACGGCCACCTCGCCGGTGGCGACCAACACGAGCACCGGCCCGCCGGCCATCGCCAACGCGACGTGTGGTGTCCCGTAGCGGAGGTTCACCCGACTCGCGCCACGCGGGACGATGGCGTCCTTACTGACGGCGAAGATCGCCCGCGAGGTCGACAACACGGAGGCGTTCGCACTGGAGACCGTCGCCAACAACCCCGCGAGGAGGATCGCGATCGCTCCGAACCGGCCGCCGAAGTTGCGTGCCACCTCGACGATCGCGGTCTCGCCGAACCCCGCGAGGCGAGCGCTGCCGAACGCGCTCGTCGCCACGAAGATCGTCGCGACGTACAACACGCCGACGAGCAGCACCGACCCGACCATCGCCAGCGGGAGGTTGCGGCCCGGACGTTTGATGTCGCCCGCGACCGTCGCCACCTGTGCGAACCCGAGGTAGGAGGTGAACACGAGCGCGGCGGTCGTGAACACCGGCACCGGACCGAACGGGAGGAACGACTCCGGGGTCGTCGAGCGGCCGAAGACGCCGACGGCGTCCAAGCCGCCGTAGCCGAGGAAGACAACGAGGATCGTCAGCAACAGCCCGACGACGTAGTTCTGGAGTTTGGCCGCGTTCTCGGTACCGAACAGGTTCAGCGCGGTCAGGGCGACGCCGAAGACGAGTCCCAGTGGGACGACCACCGGCACGCCGCCGACGGGGACGCCCGCCTCCGCCAGCACCGCGGCGGCGTAGTTGCCGAAGCCGACGAGGTAGAACGCCGTCGCGAACACCAACCCGAGCCAGATGCTGATCCCGACGACGGCTCCCGGGAGCGTCCCGAGCGCCCGCGAGACGTAGTAGTAGTAGCCGCCGCCCGACTTCGGCATCGCGGTCGCCAACTCCGAGGCCGGCAACGCGACGAGGAGTGCGATCACCGCGCCGATGGCGAACGAGCCGGCCGCCGCCGGGCCGGCACGCCCGGCCGCCAACCCCGGGAACACGAAGATCCCGGCGCCGATCATCGTCCCGACGCCGATGGAGAGTCCGCCGACGAGTCCGATGGAGCGTTCGAGTTCCGAACCCTCCTCGGTGACCGTCGTCTCCTCGGTGACGGCCGCCGTCTGGTCGGCGACCGTCGTCGGCGTCTCCCCGTCGCGGTTGGTACCCTCCCCAGCGTCCTCGTCGTCGACGGTCGCCATGTGTGACATCTCGTCACACCCCGGTGCGATGAGCGTGGGGGCCGTCTCACTGGCCCGGGAACAACAACACCCGGCCGGTGATGTAGAGGAAGTAGGCGCCGACGAGGTAGATCCCGACACGGCGGTCGAGGGCGTTCCCGCGATAGCGGGCGTACCCCGCGAGGGCGACGGCGGCGACGATCTTGAACGGGAGGTCCCAGACGATCACCGCCGTCGGGACGGTGTACGTCGAGATCGCGCCGCCGAGGCCGATCCCCAACACGGGGTTGACGACGTTGCTGCCGATCAGCGTCCCGACGGCCACGATGGGTGTCCGTCGTCTGACGCCGTCAAGGACCGTCCCCAGCTCCGGGAACGAGGAGGCGATTCCGAGCGTCAACACCCCGACCATCGACCCGCCGAGCACCACACCGGCGACCACGTCTTCGACGACCGCGAGCAACACGGAGGCGCTGGCGAGCACGAGTCCCAATAACAACACGGTGGCGACCACGTCACGGCCGACGTTCGTGCTCGGCGGGCCGTCTGCGGTCGTCTGTTGGCGCCTGACGTAGCTGTACCCGATGTAGACGACGAACCCGACGAGCAGGATCACCCCGTCGAGTCGTGAGATTGTCCCGTCGAAGGACAATCCCAACACCAGCGGAAGTCCGACGATCACACTTCGATCGGGGAGCGGTCCTCGGAAAAACAATTGCGGCCGTAACTGTGGGTCACACACTCGCCGTCCGGCGACCGACTGGCACGTCGCGTCCGTCGCTACGTGGAGTCGTCACCGATCGCCGTCGACCGAGACGGTGAGCGTGTCGCCGACCGTCTCGTAGTCGCCCGTCTTCCGGACCGTGACGGGGTAGCTGCCGCTCTCGGGGACCGAGAGTCTGACTCGGCCGGTGTCGTCGGTCTCCCCCACCGCGTCGCCGACGGCGACCGTCGCCCCCGCCACCGGCGTCCCACGCTGGTCGCGGACGACGAGCGACGCGGCCGGGTCGTCCGCCGTCGGCGGGTCGACGACCGCGACGGCCAACTGCGTGGTCTGCTCCGTGACTTCGAGCGGCCGACTCGTCGGGACGACGCGCGACGCCTCCGGTCCCGTCTCGCTCGGTCCGTCGTCCGTGTCGGAGGCCGTCGGCTCGCGTCCGGCGACGACTCGGTAGGCCCCGAGGTCCGAGACGGAGAGTGTCACCCGACCGCGGGTGTCCGTCGTGTCGCGGGCGACGACGGACTCACCCTGCTCGGAGCCAGCGCCGTCACTCGACTCCGCCGGCCGCACGCTCACGGGGACCCCCGACACGCGCTCGCCGCGGTCGTCGCGGACGACGACCGCGAACGCCTCCCCAGCCGTCACACTGTCGGGCGACTCGACCGCGATCCGACGCGCGGGTCGTCCGACCTCGATTGTCGTCTCCGCGGCGTCGTAGGTCGTCGTCCCCGCGTCGTAGGTCGCCGTCACCCGCAGCGGCCCCGGTTCGGTGGGTCGCAGGCTGACTCGACCCCCTTCGGCGACGCGTTCGTGGCCGCGGTCGGTGCGGACACTCGCCCCCGAGACGAGTCGGCCGTCGAACCGTCGGCGGACCGCGATCCGGACCGTCTCGCCCGCCGTCACGTGGGCCGCCGACGGCTCGATCACCAAGTCCACCACCGCGGGGACGACGTCGACGGTCGCGGTGGCCGTCCGTCCGCCGGCGTGGACGGCGACGGTCCGCTCGCCCGGCTCGTCGAACGCGACGCTCCCGGTGCCGTGTGTCAGTCGGTCCGACGACGCCGGTCCCGCCTCCGCAGCGGCTCCGTCGACGGCTGGGCCGGACAGGTCCTCCGCCGCGTGGTCACCCACCACCGCCTCCACACGACCGCCGTCGACGCGGTTCCCGGCCGCGTCGCGGACATCGACGGTGACGGGCTCACCGACGGCGACCGTCTCGCGCCGCGGCACGACGGACAACCCCTCGTCCGGGACGACAGTCACGGTCGTCGCCGCCGTGCCGCTCGGGTCGCCGTCGCTCACCGGCCCGTCCCCGGTGGTCGCTCGAACGGTCACTTCGCCGGGTGTCTCCGGGACGAACGTCCCCCACCCGTCCGCGACGCGGACCGTCTGTCCGGTGGTGGTCTCGACACGCGCCGTCGCCACCGGGTCGCCGCCTGCCGTCACGGAGACGCTCACCGGTTCACCGACGATCACGCGTCTCGGATCGACGGACACACCCACTGGTCGACTCTGGGTCGCCGCCTCGCCGCCGGTGCGTCCGGCTCCAGTCGTCTCCGAGTCTGTCCCCGCGGCCGTCGCTCCGGAGTCGTGTCCGTCGGCAGTCGACGAGGCTCCCGCCTCGCCCGTCGCGGTGCTCGGCGTCGCCGTGTCCCCACCTCGCTCGTCCCGGTCCGTCTCGGCGTCGCCCGCCGCCGCGGACGGCGCAGTCAACGCGTGCACGTCGACGGACGACGGCGGGAACTCCCCGTCCTCCAACAGTGCCGCCTCGGCGGACCGGACGACGTAGAACCACTCCCGCGCGACGCGTTTCTGCTCCTCCGGGTGGCCGTCCGGGTTGAACGCGGACTTCGCTCGCGCCGCCGCGAGTTTCACCGCCGCTCTGGACGGCTCCGGCGGGAGTCCCAGACACTCGTGGGGCGTCTCCGCCGTCGGGTCGACCTCCGGCGCGTCGTCGCTCACTGGTGCCTCCGTCATCGAATCCTGTCGTCTCCTGTCGTCGTCGAGTCGTCTTCGTTGGTCACTTCACCGTCGGCAGGTCGTCGCGGATCGCGGCCACGTCCGCCTCCGACTCCGCCTCGTCGTGGGAGATCTCGACGCCGTCGTCCAGGCCCGCCCCGGCCTCCTCACCCACGGACTCGTCCCAGGCGCGGGGGCGCAAGACACCGCTCTCGTCGAGCTCCAACTCGACGGCGATGTTCGGCACGCCGGCGGGCGCGTCGCGGATGTTGTCCAACACGAACGAGCCGATCGCCTCGTTCTCCTCGGCCACGTCCGACTCCCCCTGGTACACCTCGATACTCGCCTTCTCCTGACCGTCCTCGATGGTACTGTAGCCGTCTTCGACCGCCCGAACCGGCAGCGTCTCGTTGTCGTCGATGATCCGACTGAACGAGCCGTCGTGGACGCGAATCCCGATCGGGTCCGGCGCGACGCCCAAGATGCCGCCGCCGTCGAGTCCCTCACTGTCCTCGGTGTCCGGATCGAGACCGGACCGGCCCGAGATGACCGCCGCCTGTTCCGCGGCACCCATCGCGACGGCCTCGTCCGGGTTCACCTCCTTCGAGGGTTCGAGGCCGAAGAACTCCTCGACGGCCGTCTCGATCTGTGGCATCTTCGAGGAGCCACCGACGAGTAAGACTGTGTCCACGTCGTCGACACCCACCGACAGCTGCTCGAACAGCCCCTCGCACACGTCGATCGTCTCGTCGACGAGGTCCGCCGTGAGGTCTTCGAACGTCTCGCGCGTCACGGTCTGTTCGAGGTTCGTGTCCGGTCTGACGAACGGGACGCGTACCTCCGCCTCGTCGGCGTTCGACAGCTTGTGTTTCACGCTCTTGGCGGCCTGCCGGAGCCGCTCGCGGTCCTGGTGGTCGTCCAGCAGATCGATTCCGGTCTCGGCCTCGAACTCGCTGGCGACATGTTCGACCAGCCGCTCGTCGAAGTCGTCGCCGCCGAGTTGCTGGCGGCCGTCGGTGCCCTGCACCTCGTAGAGATCTGCTTCGGGGACGATCTCGACGACGCTGATGTCGAAGGTGCCGCCCCCGAGGTCGTAGACGGCGACCGTCTCGATCGGGTCCTCGCGTTCGCGGAGTCCGTAGGCGGCACAGGCGGCACTCGGCTCCGGCAGCAGTCGCAACACCTCCAGATCCGCGTACTCGGCGGCGCGTTCCGTCGCTCGCCGTGCCGGCTCCGGGAAGTCCGCCGGGACGGTGACGACGGCGCTGTCGACCTCGCTGCCGAGCGACTGTTCGGCGGTCGCGACCGCCTTCCGCAACACGAGCGCCGACAGCATCTCCGGCGTGAACTCCGAGATCGTGTAGCCGTCGGGGACTGCGTACGTCGTGTCCGTCCCCATCTCGCGTTTGAACGACTCGAACGTCGCCTCGGGGTCCGTCTCCACGTAGCCGACCGCGTCGTTGCCGACGATCACCTCGTCGTCGCCCTCGGTGAACGCCACCACGGACCGCATCGTCCGCTCCCCCTGGAAGTCGACGACCTTCGGCAGGTCGCCCACCTTCTCCGCGGCCGCGGTGTTCGTCGTCCCGAGGTCGATCCCGATGGAAGTCATACGTCCGCTCGGTCGGCGCCGGGCAACATGAGCCTTGGGTGTCGACGGGTCTCACACAGTCGGTGCCGTCGTGCGGTCGATCCGGGTCGGACGGCGGTGGCTGCCTGCGGACTCCTCTGTGGCTCACTCCTCGGCGACGAACACACGCGCCTCGCGTTCGACCGCGCCGTCGATCCGGAATCCCGGTCGCTCCACGTCGACGACGCGGCCGGGCTCGTACTCGTCGTGTGGCACGCTCCGGACGACCGTGTGTCGCTCGCGGTCCAGTGGTGCCCCTGGCTCCGGGTCGAGGACCTCGACTCCGCGTTCCGCGAGCACGCGCCGGAACTCCTCGCGGGTCAGGTCGACGCCCTCCCGGAGCGTCTCCGGGTCCTCGGCGTCCAGCGCCCGGTCGAGCGGCCCCCAGACGTTCGCGAGGAGGTCCGCGACCAACTCCGCCGTCGCGGCGGCCTTCCGCTCCTCGAACTCCGCCTCCTTGCGCTCGACGTAGCGGTCGACCTCCGCCCGTTTCTCGGCGAGTCTGTCCTCCAGGTCGTCTGCGCGCTCGCGCTCGGATGCGAGCGCCGACTCCAACTCCGCGATCCGTTCGTTCGCCGCTTCCAACTCAGACTGGAGTCGTTCGGCGTTCGGGGCAGGCGAGCCATCTGTGTGGTCAGTGTCCGACGCGGCCAGCCCGCTTCTGGTACTGGCGTTGGCGGCCGTGCCGTGGTCACGCTCCGCCTCTTCGATCTCCGTATCAGGATCGGTCTCCGTGTTGTCGTCACTCTCCGCGTGCTCTCGCTCGGCCGTAACTCGCGTCGTCTCGTCGTCCGACATGTGTCGTTGACTCCTGCTCGTGACGGACCCGGGTGGGCCCGGCCCCGTCGGTCTGTCGGGACTGTTCGTCGCCGGTCACCTAAATCCGCAGGTATCGGGACGAGACCCGAGACAGGGGACACAGAGGCGTCCCAGCAGCCCTTCTCGGCGATCTCACGCGGACGCTTCGCCCGACTCACCGGTGTCCACGAGCGGGAGGTCGACACTGACGCCGTCGTACCACACGACCGGTCGCTTCGCGTTCCCCTCGTCGACGAGGTCGAGCAGGTGCAACTCGGCCAGTTCGGTCAGGTTCCGGTGGACCCGGCTCACGTCTCTGTCGACGAGACGGGCTGTCTCCCTGATGCTTACGGGCTCGTGTCGAACGATAGCCCGGAGCAACGCGAGTGACTTCGGTCTAGTGACGCGGCGGAGGTACGCCGGGTCGTGTACACGACCCCGAACGCAGGAGACGGCCACTCTCTTCTGTCGAGCACTGTGAGTGTGCGCTCAAGATCTCCGTCGTCCCCGTCGCGGAACCAGATGTGTAGTGTACGCTCGGTACTGTCGTCTGACTCACCAGTCGTGTCCACGGTCGATCACCTCGTGCTCAAACTGCTCGATATGTAGTAGGAATCGTGTCGGCTATGTACGCTCAGAGTTATTGCAACTAATTTATATAGTTTTGTGAGTAGTGAAGTTATGCTATATATTTTTGATAAAAAAGAATAGCCAGTACCTCTTTTCGGGGTACCCGACACGCGCCCTGTATCTCGCACGACTATCCAGACACTCCTCTAAGTTGACAGAATCCTCGACGATCAATACGCACTCTTCACCGGTCAGCTGTTTCAGTCGAGAGTACATCTAAAAAGGGGAGTTCAACAGAGGCAAAAAGCTCAAGTCTGCTTGGGCAGATTATCACTCTGAGATGCGAGACGAATCATGAGTGAGACCCCGCCAACCAGACTGATTTTTCAAAGCCTTCTTAAGGCCACAACCGAGGTTGCGTTTTTAATCGACTCGGACGGTCTTGTCGTTAAGGAACTCCGGAACGACAGCGACCACGAGTTACTCGACTATGACGGCGAAGAGCTGACAGGCAAGACGCTGTGGAACGCGCTTCGGTCCTCTCAGGTTGAGCATCTCCGTACCACCATCGAAGAGGTATTCGACTGTGGAGAGACACGGCTGGCCGACATTCAAATCGGCGTCGAGGGAAAAACGAGACAAGTAGAGGGGACGGTGAGTCCAGTCGGTGACGGAGAGCCCCGCTTTGCGTTGTTGACGATCGAAGACACTACCCAGCAAATAGACAGACAGCGTGATCGTGATATACTTAGCCGGGTATTCGAGGTCGCTCCCATTGGTATCGTTATCGTAGAACCGTCTGGGAACATATCACGGGCGAATGCGCGTGCCGAAGATATCCTTAATCTAGAGCGAGAAGAAATCACTAATCGAACGTACAAAGATCAAGAGTGGAATATAACATATGACGACGGCACACCGATTGCTTCCGACGAGCACCCAGTGACGAAAGTCCTACAGACTGGAGAACCAGTTCTTGGCTTGGAACATTGGATTGTGCTTCCTGATGGAACAAAAAAATGGCTTTCAAGCCACTCTGCTCCGGTGTTGGATGAGGGAGGTGATGTTGAGTGTGTCGTTGTCGGACTCGACGACATCACTCATGTGAAGTCTCGCGAAGAGCAACTGGAATGGCTGGTTAGAAGCGAGGAACTGGCGGACATCGGCGGTTGGGAGCTTGATCTCAAGACAGACATCGTCAGGGGAACGGCCGGCATGAGCCAACTGCACGGAGATGACGACTATCCCCTCCCACTAGAGGAAGTCATCACACTGTATCACCCCGATGACCGTCAAGATATTCGTGACGCAATCACCGCTTGTCGGGAGGAAGGCTCTCCGTTCGAGATCGAGGCCAGGCGGCGGACGGCTGACGGGTACGAACGCTGGGTCCGTGTGGCTGGAGAGCGTGTCGAACAAAAGGGAACAAAGAAGATCCGCGGTGTCCTCCGAGACATCACGGTTGATAAGGAACGTGAGCAGCGGCTCAGCGTGATGAATCGGGTATTACGTCATAATATCAGGAACCGTGCGAATGTCATACTTGGGCATGCTGATCTGGTGAAGGACGAGCTTGAGAAACTCAATATTCCGGAAAAAATAAAAACAGAGGAGCAAAATCCACTGAGATTGGTCGAGAAGGCGTCAAAAGAGGGCCGGGATCTCCAGTCCGAGGTTCGCCTGTTGGAGAAATTATTGGCTGACCTACAACAATCGTCTGTAGAACAGGCTGAGACGCGTGTTGATATGATCAGAACTGCCTCGGTAGACCTCACGGAGCTATCTGAGAAGGTGCGTGCCTTTGACGACGCAATTGACCGTATCGACACTGTGGATAATATCGAACTCACCTCGGTTATTGATGCCCTAGTTACCGAATACGGCGAAGAGTTTCCCGAGGCCCATATCAACGTCACCGGCGACAACGTGACGGTGACCGGTGACCCAGAGGTCCTTCGCGTGATCTTTCAGATTCCTATTGAGAACGCACTCCAACACTGTGAGGCACCGGAGTTGAGCATCTCAGTGACCGCGCCATCGTCAAGATCGGACCGCGCTGTTGTCAGCATCAAAGACGACGGACCTGGAATCCCCGAGTTAGAGAAGCGTTCGTTAGAGAAGGCTCAAGAGACACCGACGGCTCACAGCACAGGCATCGGACTGTGGACGATGCAGTGGCTCACCCGACGTATCGGGGGGGCAGTGTCCGTAGCCGAAAACACACACGGTGGAACGACGGTTAAATTGGAACTACCTATCTCTTTCAAAAGTAAACAACCTCTCTCGTCGGAGTAGTGTATCACTTGTAGTAGTTTTCCCGGACGAGACCCAGTTCGTACTCACTCCGACGCAGCCGAGGCGCCGTCTGCGTCGCGCAGCGTCAGCGCCGCCACCGCCTCGCTGGCCCGCTCGCGAGCGCCCTCGGTGTCGTCGTCCGCGGCTACCGCCACACCCATCCGGCGCCCGGCGTACGCGTCCGGTTTTCCGAACAGTCGCAGGTCGACGGCTGGGCCGGCGAGCGCGTCGGCGACGCCGTCGACGGCCGGCACCGACAACGGCTCGTCGGCCACGAGCGCCGCACTCGCACCGGGCGTCTCCAGCCGGACCGCCGGAATCGGGAGTCCGAGGATCGCACGCAGGTGGAGTTCGAACTGGTCGAGCGACTGCGTGGCGAGCGTAACGAGTCCCGTGTCGTGGGGTCGCGGCGACAGTTCGCTGAACAACACCTCGCCGTCGACGACGAAGAACTCCACGCCGAAGATGCCGTGGCCGCCGAGTCCGTCGGTCACCGCGCGGGCCATCCGCTCGGCCGCCGCGGCGGCCTCGTCGTCCATCGGGTGTGGCTGCCAACTCTCGCGGTAGTCGCCGTCCACCTGCCGGTGGCCCACCGGTGGACAGACGGTCGTCCCGTCGGCGTGACGCACCGTCAACAGCGTCACCTCGTAGTCGAGGTCGACCAACTCCTCGACGATCACGCGACCGGTGTCAGACCGCGACCCCTCCGTCGCCGTCCGCCACGCGTCGGCCGGATCGTCGCCCTCGCGGACGACGGACTGGCCCTTCCCAGAGGAGGACATCGTCGGCTTCACCACCGCCGGGCGACCGATCTCGTCGAGCGCCGCCCGGTAGGCGTCCTCGCCGTCTGCGAACCGGTAGTCGCTCGTCGGGACGCCCACCTCCTCGGCGGCGAACTCTCTGATCCACTCGCGATCCATCGTCAGTCGCGTCGCCTCCGCCGTCGGCACCACGTCGTAGCCGTCCGCCTCCAGTCGTTCGAGTTCGGCCGTCGCCACCGCCTCGATCTCCGGGACGATCACTGCCGGCTCCACGTCCTCGACGACTGCGCGGAGCGCGTCGGCGTCGGTCATGTCGATCGTTCGCGCGTCGTGGGCCGCCTGCATCGCCGGCGCGTTCTCGTAGCGGTCGACCGCGACCGTCTCGACGCCGAGCCGCTGGGCCGCGAAGACGAGTTCCTTGCCGAGTTCGCCACTCCCGAGGAGCAAGAGCGTCGTCGCGTTCGCGGCATCTGGAGTGCCGATCGAGCCGAGCGTGGCCGCGTCGGGGTCGTGTGTCACGGACAGCGTCTCGGCGGGCTGCGGGATACCTCTGGTGGTCGTCGGTGTCAGCTACCATGACTCGGACGCCCGTCTCTGAGAACGTGGTCTTCGTGTGTCGCGGTCGGGGGACGGATCCGTCTTCGAGACGTCGGCGTCGTAGGCTAAGGTACCGCAACCCCCCGACCAGACTACCCGAACCTCTCGGAGAGGATACGCGCCCCGGGCACGCCGATCCGCTCGGCGGCCGCCACGTGTTCGAACAGATCCACCTCGTGAACTTCGGCGGTTCCGTCGTCGGCGCGCTCGTCGGTGCGGCGACTATCACCGTCGGCGGCGTGGTGTTCGGGACGGTCTACGAGCGGACCCGCAACCTAGTCGTCCCGATCCTGGCCCACGGCGCGTACAACACCGTGTTGTTGGTCGCGACCTTCCTCACCACCCGAGGAGGCTGCCGCGTCAGATCGGCGGGACGAGCAGGTTCCAGTACCACAGCAGCCAGTAGAACCCGACGAGTGAGGCGGTGACGACGGTGTACGAGAGTCGCCCGACGACACCCCAGTCGTCGCTCCGCCAGACGTGCGCCAGTCCGGCGACGGCACCCGCGGCGGCGACGAGGCCGACGAGTTGCCCGGCGAACGCGAACTGGAACGTCACACTCGGCGTGGAGAGCGTCGTCAGCGGGTCGACGGCGAAGTGGGCGAGCAGACCCGCCAGTCCGGCCAGCGCCGCGAGGTAGCCACCGGCGGCGAGCGCCTTCACCCGAGTCGACCGCTCGCGGAGCGCCCCCCGCCACCCATCCGACTCGTCGGGGGAGGCATCTCCGGCACCTCCCGCCCCGCCGTCGGGGGTCTCGGTCCCCGGCGATTCGTCCGGCGTCGCCTCCGTCTCCGACGCTGCCGCCGCAGTTCCGTCGGCCGACTCCGCTCCCGTCACCGCCCTGTCACCCGGTTCCTCGGCCGTCGTAGAGTCACTCTCCGGCTCGTCACCGCGAGTGTGTCGCCACGCCGCCGCGAGGGGCCACCCGACGAGCGAACCGAGACCGCCGAGAGCGGCGAGTCCGCCGACTGCACCGTGCAGAGAGAGTCGGTCGGTCCCGTCGACACGGCCGAGTGCAGTGGGTCCGCCGTCACAGAAGAGGTACTGTGCCGTCGTCACGTCGTCCGTGTCGCCGGCGCCGTCCCCGAACGCGATCCGGCGGTTCTCGTCGACGTGTTCGAACAGGCGTGGCTCGATCTCGATCCACGTGTCCGTCTCGCCATCGGCCGTCGTCTCCAGCGTACCGTCCCCTGCCGCGTCGACGGTCACCGACCGGGCGTCCAACACGCTGAACAGTCTGTCGTAACTGGTGTACGACTGTCTGAGCGACCGGTACGTCCCCGTGAGCGCGTCCGCCGGGGTGGGCGAGTCGACCGGAGTCGGAGTCGCATCCGCGGAGTCCGCGCTCGCGTTCCCGTTGGTCGGCTCGGAGTCGGAGTCACTCGACGTCGCGTTCGACTCCGAGTTCGTCGGGAACAACTCAGCGAACAGCTCGTCCACTACGTCGCCCGCGGCCGCTCCTCCGGCAGGTGCGTCGAACGCGAGGAACAGTCCGACGTCCGACTCGGGAACCACGGCGAAGTAACTGTAGAACCCGACCGTCGCGCCGTTGTGAGACAGGATCCGCACGTCGCCACGGAACTCTTCGAAGAGACCGAAGGCCGTCCCGGACAGTTCCTCGTGGTGTGTCGCCCACTGCTCGTGGGTCGCCGCGACTGTCCCCGGTGCCAGCACGCGACTGCCGTCGAGCACCCCGTCGTTCAGGTGGAGCCGGAGGAACCGCGCGGCGTCCGGTGCCGTCGTCGACAGTGATCCGGCCGGGGTGAGTCCGAGTAGCGGGAAGGTCCCGTCCGGATACGTTCCAGTACTGGCGTGACTCGTCGCGTGCGCTCGTTCCAGAGGGTCCGGGAGCGGTTGCCGGAAGCTACTCCGGTCCATCCCGGCCGGACGCAGCAGCGTCGCGTCGATCGCCTCGTGGAACGGCGCGTCCCGTGTCGCCGCGAGCACCTGTCCGAGCAGTGCGTAGCCGAAGTTGGCGTACGACCCGACACGACCGGGCGGTCGCACACAGGCGTGCGGGTGCTCGCGGAGGTACGTCGGTAGCGAGGCGAACGCATCGTGATCGGTGATCCACATCCCGCGGTTGGTCGCCTCGAACCCGCCGCGGTGTGTCGCCAACTCCGCGATCGTGGCGACCTCGCCGCGGTAGTCGTCGACGGGCACGTCGAGGTGGCTCGTGATCGGATCGTCCGGCGCCAGGTTCCCACGCTGGATCTGGTCCATCACGGCCGTCGCGACGAACGGCTTCGAGACGGAGCCGACGCGGAACACCGTCTGCTCGGCGTCGACTGGTGTCTCCGAGGCACGGTCCACGAACCCGTACCCGGCGGTGACGGTGTCCGCGCCCGCGACGACCGCCGCCGTCGCTCCCGGAACGTCGTGCTCGTCGAGGGCCGCCGGGAGCAGGTCGTCGAGGTGCGCCCGGATCTGCGCGGCGTCGACACGCTCGCCGACGGACGCCGTCCCGTCGGGGGTGGTCGTGAGATTCTGGGTGGCGGTGTCGCGAGTGTGACTCGCCCCCGTCGGAGGCGAGTCTCGGGTCGAGGCTGCGCCTGTGTGTGTGTACCCGGCGGCGAGCGATCCGTCTCTCGGCGACGCCACCGGTACACCGGTCCCCTCTCGACTCGCGCCCGCGGCCGTCACCGGTCGAGCCAGTCCGAGTGTCGTGCCCGCACCGACCGCTGCGAGAAACGCTCGCCGCCCCGTGGCAGACTCCTCCGGTGTCTCGGCGTCGGTGTCGTGTCTTCGTGTCCGTGTCATGTGTGAACTGTCGGATCGTCGGACCGTGTCGGGGCCCGACTGATCGATCCGAGGCCCCGCTCGGTCCCGTCCGACTGGTCGTGTTCACACACAGAGTCGCACCCCGCAAGAGCGTTCTGCGAACTGGGTTTCACGAGATCGGCTCACACGGTAAAGTGACGACACCGGCGCAGGGGTGTCGACGCGACCTCGTCGCCGAAACCGCTAAGCGCGGGGGTACCGACCCACGAACGACGAGTGATGGGCGACCCGACTCCGTCTGCCGACGATCCACGCGAGGTGTTGGGAGTCGGCGGAGACGCGACACCCGACGAGATCAAACTCGCCGCCGGCGTGGCGAAACAGCAGTTCAACCCCGACCGGTACCCCGACGAGCAGAAGCGCGCCGCCCGCGAGCAGTTCTACCGCGTCCGGGCCGCCGAGGAGGCACTCCTGTCCGACGCCGACTTCGACACATTGGTCGCGAAGATAGGCAGTGGCAGCAGCGCGGAGTCACCGGCGGGGACGCGAGCGACCCCAGACAGGGAGTCGACGGGTGACGACGGGGAGTCGACGGGGATCGACCCGTACCGGGGGTCGCCGCAGCTCCGGACCAACGCGGACACCGTCGCCGTCGCCGAGCCGGTGACGGTCTCCGTCACCACGGCAGACGAGGACGGGGACGAGCCGCCGGCGTCGTGGGTCGACCGACTCCGAGTGGATGTGTGCCGACGGAGTCTGGCTGCACGAGAGTCGGAGCGGGAGCGTGGAGCGAACGCCGCGGAGGAGTCGGAGTGTGTCACCTCGGGAGTGTCGTTCGATGCGGACGGAGAGACGACTGTACGGCCGAGTGATCCGGGGCGGTACACGGTCACCGTCCGGCGCGAGGGAGATCCGCCCGTGACGGACCCGGACCAGTCGGATCGTTCCACCGAGACCGCGAGCGGGTCCGACGACGAGACGACGGTCGCGTTCGACGCCGTGCGAGTCGAGCGACCGCGGTTGCACGTCGACGCCGAGACGCCGGCCGGTGTCGACCCGCGCGTACCGGCCGGGCAACCGGTCGAAGTCCGCGTCGAGGGCGCGGAGACAGGATCATCGCTGCCGCGGGCGCGGGTCACTGCCGAGAACGGAGCCGACGGGACGACGGTGACCGCGACGGCAGACGCGACGGGGCGAGTGTCGCTGGCGCTCGACCCCGGATACTGGACGCTCTCCGCGAAGTCACCGCGCGTCGACGACCGGACGGACGACGCACTCGCGTCGGCCGAACGGTCCGTCGTCGTCGCTCGCGAGACGACCACCGAGCGCGACGCCGCGGGTGAGACAGCGGCGTGGCGAGAGCGAGTCCTCCCGGCGGTGTGTGGTGCCGGCGTCGTGGCGGGGGTCGGCGGTGGGACGCTGGCGGTGTACTTCGGCGGCCTCGCCGCGGCACCGACGGCGCTCGGTGGGCTCCTCGTCGCCGTCGTCGGCGTGCTCGGGTACGCGTCGAGTGTCGAGTAGTGGAGTCGAGACGACAAGCGAACCGAGAGTTATCGGGTGTCGGCGACGTGGAGGTGGCTCACGTGTCGTCGACGTCCTCGAAGTCTACCTCGTCGAGTCCTGTTCCTGCCGCTTCGGCCGCTCCGACGTCGTAGTGTTCGTGGACCAGTGGACGGAGCGCCTGGAGAATCAGCTCCGCAGCCAGCGGCGAGACGTCGAGATCGGCAGCCATCGTCCGGTGAGTCACCTCGCCACGCTCGCGGTCGACCGCGTACGTGAGTGCCGTCGCGAGGCCGGTGACTCCGTGGCGATCGACGTAGGTGTCGATGTCCGCGTCCGTCTCTCGGCGACCGACGGCGTCGACGAGTGCCGGTGTGATCGTGTACTCGGTGTCACCGGCCCCCGTCGTCACGGTCAGGTCGATCTCGCGGGTGGTGTACCGCCGGGGCTGCTCGTCGTCGGTCACCGCGACGACACCGGCGTCGACGAGGCGGTCGACATAGCTGTACGCCGTCCCCTGAGCGAGGTCGAGGTTCTCCACGATGTCGCGGACGGTCGCCTCGCCCTCCCGATCGAGGTAGGCGTACAATCGAGCGAGTCGTGGCTCCTCGAGGAGGTCGGCGACCGAGAGGAAGTCTCGGACGACGTCGCCGTCGGTGCGGGTCGAGGTGCGTGACACGGTGGTCTCGACTACAGTTTACAGCGAATCGGTAAAGAGCGTTGCGACCAGTTGGTCGAGACCGACAGCCACCGACGACCCGTCGTCAGACTTTTGCTGGCGCTCGGGGGAGAGGGTCTCGTGTCACTCCTCGGACGACTGGCGTCGGTCACGCCACTCCACCGGCGGGAGTTGTTCCTGCTGTGTACGTTGCCGCCGGTGTTGCTCGTCACGGGGCTGGAGGTCGTCCGACTGGTCGGCGAGGCGGTGACGAAGCGACCGAAGGGGCTCCCGTACCACCTCTTGTACGCGCCGGGAGCGGTCTTGGGGCTCGACCCCGGGGTGACGCGGGCCGTCGCCGGCGGGTTCCTCCTCGGACTGTTCCTGTTGACCGCGCTCGACGAGTACAAGCGCGTCCACGGCGTCCTCCTGTTGATCCTCTCTGGTGTCGGACTCGTGGTGTTGAACGGTGTCGACGTGCTCCTCGTGGACTGGACGCGGCAGGTCGGGCCGCTCGTCGTCGGGGTCCTGCTCGGTGCGACCGTCGGCGGACTGCGACGCGGTGGCTCGCTCGGCGTCACTCACGACGTGTTCCGTGACGGGCCGGAGACGAGCCTCCGCGAGTTCCCGCGTGCGCTGTACCGGGTGTTCGCCGTCGTCGGGCTGGTCGCGGTGGTCGCCTTAGTCGAGTCGGCGGTGATCTACGACAGTCCACTCGTCGCGCGACCGGACGGAATCACGATGCAAGCGTTCGAACTCCGGGGTGTGGTCTGGCGTGGGTTCTTGTACGACGCCGGGGTCGTCGTCGGGTTCCTCGCGTCGATCTGGACGTTCCGCTCGAACACCGCCGACACGGAGGTGGTGTTGCTCGGCCCGACGGGCGCCGGGAAGACGAGCACGCTCGCCGGGTTGGCGGCGTCCGCGCCGGCGTACGCAGGTGGGACGGCCGACGTGAACGAACCGCTCGCGAAGCTGCGGGACGGGTTGGAGAGCGACGGGACGTTCCCGAGCACCAGACGCGACCGGCTCTACCCGCTCTCGTTGTCGTACAGACACGGGCGACTGTTCCCGCGGAAGGTGACGATCAGGACGCTCGACTACGCGGGTGACCACCTCGCGGACTTCGAGCCGCGCCGATCTGCCGACGAGACCCTCACCGACGACGCGACGACGGTGTTCGAGGTGGCGCGGTACCTCTACCACCGGGCGGCCGTGGCGGACGGCGGTGCGGGCGAGTTCGCGGAGTGGGCGACTGGTGAGTCGGCCGAGACCACCGACGACGAACCGCAGCCCGACACGGAGGAGACGGACGCCGCTCCACTCCGAGGTGGCGACGAGCCGGTGGGGAGAGATCCGGGGACAGTCTCGGGGTTGGCGGAGACGAGTGGGAGCGAGCGCGTCGCGGAGTTGGTCGCGGACGCGGTGTACCACGCCGACGTGGTCGGACTGGTGTATCCGATGGACGACTTCGCGCAGCCGGCAGTAGAGTCGGGGACGGTGCCGCCGTACGCCAGAGTCGTCGACGGCGAGTTGGAGAACCCTCGTGTCCGGGAGTCGTACACGGAGACGCTGGCGTCCGTCGTCGAGACGGCCGCCGATACGACGGACCTGTTCGCCGTCGCGACGAAAGCCGACTACGTCCGCGAGTACGCCGCGATCGAAAGCGGGGTCAACCCGGACCGAGACTGGCGGGCGTTCGGGCGTGTGATCGCTCGCGACTGTGTCGGTGACGCGATGCCGGCCGTGTTGCACGACGACACGGTGCCTGTGTACCTCCCCGTCACCGACGACGAGCCACCCGGACGGCGAAAAGAGTTGTCGGTCGATCTGGACACGGAGAGCGACCGACTCCCACTGCACGGTGCCGAGTCGCTGTTGGATCGCACCGGGCGGTGGCGACTCACCGATCTGCTGCGGGGTGACGGACCGTGAGGAGGGGTGACCGACAGTGAGTGGCGACACGCGAGACCCTGAGCGTGGAGCCGGCGAGACGGCAGACGGCGAACCGACGGACGATGAGACGACAGGCGACGAGACGGTAGACGAGCCAGCAGACGATGAGCCAGCAGGCGACACCCCAGACGACGAACCAGCAGGCGACGACTCACTCGATCCCGAATCAGTCGACGACGAGCCAGCAGACGACGGCTCACTCGACCCCGGAGAGGGACCCGTCGACGACGAGAGAGACGACGACTCCGGGCACCCAGACACGCCGGCCACTCGCGTCAGACTGTTCAACGCCAACGAGGGCGACCTCCTGCTCGACACTGCAGAACAGGCCACTCCAGAGAGGGGAGAGAGTGCCGACGACGAGGGGCCAGCCGACGAGAGGCCCGACGGAGATGACTACGGACCGGCCGACGTACGGCGCGACTACCGCGACGACGTGCGACTGTTCGCCGACCCGGAGCGTGGCGTCGTGACGGTCTACTGCAACGTGAACCGTGTCGCGCCGGAACAGGTCCTAGCGCGGGTGACCGTCGAACCGGGACCGCTCCCGGTCGTACTCGGCCGGACACGAGCGGCCGTTGATCAGACACTGGCCGCTCGCGGGTGGCCGGTCGTCGCGGACGCCGAGCAGCCGGTGTTCGACGCGCTCGGTGTCGTCCGTGACTCGACGGTCGCGAGCGGTGACACGGCAGAGAGGGACGAGGTCGACGACGAGGACGCCGCGGCAGCGACGGCACTCGAGGAAGCGCTCGGTGCCGTCGCTCCGGATGGTGCCGACGCGGTGACACTGGCGGAGCTGACCGCCTGCTCGCGGGCGACGGTGGTGACTCCCGGCGAGCGCGCGGCGGCACGGCTCCTCCCGCTCGTTTGCCGTCGGTGGCCTGACGACACGACGCTCTCGGTGACCGGCTCGCCGTCGGACACGCGCCGGACGGACGCGGAGTCGTCAGGGACCGACACGGAGACGGACGGAGCGACGAGTCACACCGCGAGTCCAGACGTGGCGCTCCGTCCAGACGTAGCGGCCGACGCGGTGCGACTCGCCGGCGACACACGACGGGAACTCGCGGAGCGACGGCGGCGTCGCCTCCGTGTCCTCGCGGAGTCGCTCCCGGACCCGACGAGTGTCGAGTTCAAGAGTGAGACCGGCGACGGCGGTCGCGCCGATTCCGGCGAGCGACCGGACAGTGACGGTTCGAACGGGGCTCCGGACCGTAGTGCCGGAGTCGCCGGTGAGGACAGGTCCGGTGTGGGTTCCTTGACCACGGACCCAGTCGACTCGCTCGGACGAGCCGTGAGACGATACCTCCCGGCGGTACTCGTCACGGCCGTCGTCGGCTGGGTCGCCACTGGACCCCTCCCGGGATCGCTGGCTGCGGTGGCCGCCGTGCTCGCCGGATCAACCGTCGCTGCCGGGGGAGCCGTCGTTCGGGGTCGTAGAACACACCCACACTGATACGACCGTCTAGGCAGCCGAACCGACCGCCTCGTGAAGGACTGTGTACCACGCTTGAATTATCGGTGGAGATAGACGGAGCGTTATTATTTACACGTAGGACGATAGTCGTCAAGAAGAGGCACAGCACATGGGGGCGAACCAGTCGACGGACCGTGGACGGGTGGAGGAGTGGATCGAGGAGTTCGTGCGGTACACGCCGGACGGGACGACGATCCCGGAGGACATGTGGCAGTCGCGCCACCGGACGATCCTCCTGTCGTTGTTCGCACACGTCCCGTTCCTGTTGGCACTGGGACTGTACTCGGGGACGGAGTCGGTTCTGACCGGGGCGCAGATACCGGCGACACCGGCGTGGCTGGTGCTCGGCGAGTTGGGGGTGCTCGTCGCCATCGGCGCGTTGTCGGCGTGGTCGCGTCCGTCACGGCGCGCGCGGACGACGCTGGCAGCCGTGGGAATGATGACCTCCTCGACGCTGCTCGTCCAGTTCTCTGGCGGGTACATCGAGGCGCACTTCCACTTCTTCGTGGTGATGGCCGTCGTCGCTATCTACGAGGACTGGGTGCCGTTCCTGGTCGGGTTGGTGTACGTCGCCGTCGGGCATGGGGTGTTCGCGACCATCGACGCGAGTCGCGTGTACAACCACCAGGCGGCGATCCAGTACCCGTGGTCGTGGGCCGTCATCCACGCCGCGTTCATCCTGATGTTGATCGCGGCACTGATGACGAACTGGCGCTCGTTGGAACGGTCTCGCGAGGAGGCGGAGCAGCGACTCGCCGAGGTGGCGGAACGCGACGACAAGATCGAGGAGGTCGAGGCCGCCCGCGCCGAGGCCGACGCCAAGCGGGCGGAGGTGGCCGAGTTGAACGAGCACTTGGAGACCGTCGCCGACGAGTACAGCGCGGCGATGGGTCGCGCGGCAGACGGTGACCTGACCGTCCGACTCGAACGTCACGGCGAGAGCGAGGCGATGGACCGAATCGCGGATGCCTTCGACGAGATGATGGCGGAGTTCGAGGGGACGCTCGAAGAGATCCAGACGTTCGCGGCGGCCGTCGAGACGGCGACGGGAGAGACGACTGCCGAGTTGTCGGAGGCGAGCGAGGCGGGCGACCGGGTGCGGGCATCTGTCGACGACATCGCCGAGGGGACGGCGGGTCAGCGGGCCTCGCTAGAAGAGGTGTCCGACGAGATGAACAACCTCTCGGCGACGATCGAGGAGGTCGCCTCCTCCGCAGAGACGGTCGCAGCGACCGCCGAGGAGACGGCACGGTTAGCCGACGACGGCGAGGCGTTGGCCGAGACGGCCGTCGAGCGCACCACCGAGGCGCGGACGGCGATCGACGAGACGGCGGCTCGCGTCGAGTCGCTGGAGTCGCAGGTCGCCGAGATCGGCGAGATCACGGGGCTGATCTCCGACATCGCCGAGCAGACGAACATGCTCGCGTTGAACGCCAACATCGAAGCCGCACGAGCGGGTGGCGACGGGAGCGGGGCCGGCGACGGCTTCGCGGTCGTCGCCAGCGAGGTGAAGAGTCTCGCCGAAGAGACCGCCGAGGCCGCCGGCGACATCGAGGAGTTGATCGCGGAGACCCGAACGAAGACGGCGGCCGCCGTCGAGGAAGTGGAGACGGCGCGCGAGGCAGTGGAGGCGAGTTCGGAGGCAGTCACCGAGGCGGGCGACGTGTTCGAGGAAGTCGCCGAGAACACGGCGGAGACGGACGACGGCGTCCGCGAAATCAGTGGCGCGACGGACGACCAAGCCGCCAGCACAGAGGAGGCGGTCGCGATGGTCGAAGAGGCGGCGACCGTCAGTCGCGACAACGAGGCGAAGGCGGAGACGGCGGCGAGTGCAGCCGATCAACAGGCGTCGGCGACGGACCGTGTCCGGGACCGAGCCGACTCACTGGCGGAACAGGCCGAGCGGCTCCGCGAACTGCTCGCGACGTTCGAGGTGACTGGCGACGACCGGGTTGGCCCCGACGAGACACCGGCACCGACCGGCGGGACGGCGGTGGGTGACGGCGGTCGGACGGAGTGACGAGTCACACGGATAGGGGGCGCAAACGTTCGACCTGCCTCTCTTGCGGTATTATTTGACTTCCACTAATCCACATGAGAACCCGGCAACGACAGTCTGCCGGCGCTGTCGTCTCACGCGATGCAGCAGACGTGATCTATGTGAACGTCCACACCCGTTTTGAAGGCCCCAAAGTACCGAATGCGACGCTTTGATCCCGTGAGTGGCCGGGGGACACCGTCTCAGTAGACATTGGATGTGGTGACGGTGTGTGGCGGCGTAGTCGTCTCTTCGAGTGACCTCAGATCGGATAGTGTTGTATGAGTTCGGATTACTGCTCGACCGGAATCGGTGGTAGTGCCCGACGACACGTCAGCCGAGGTCGGCGTCTCGGAACCGGAGATAGCCGACGGCGAGTGGGAGTACGATCCAGGCCAACAGCAACAGTGCAGGGAACCACGCGGACGCGAACGGGTCGGGAGCGAGTGCGGTTCCTTGAGAGAGTGCATTGAAAACGCCGTTCGCGGCTTCGTTCGGTGGGAGTGTCTGTAGAACCCGGAGCCACAGTGGAGCGGTCTCGGCCGTTTCGGACAATAGCCCGAGTTCGACCGCGATGAACCGGATCGCCTGCATGACGACGTTCCACAGGACAACAGCGATCATAAAGACGGTGACAGCAAGTGCCGTCGCGCGTGTCTCGGTCTCAACCGAGGCGGAAATCGCCACACCGACGGCGACGAACGCCACGCCCATCGTAGCGAGCGCAGTGGCGAACGACACGAACAGCGAGAGTTCGCCGCCGATACCGAAGCCTACCAGTGCGGCGACGGTGACACCCACACCGACCGCCGTTGCGGCGAGCATCAGTACCGAGCGGCCGAGGAACTTCCCAGCGAGCACGCTCCCGCGCGACGGCGGCAGACTCAACAGCATCCGAAGCGACCCAGACTCGCGCTCTGCGGTGATCGCACCCTTCCCGAGAACGAGTCCGACGATCGGGAGGGTCCCTACGGATAACTGGAAGGTGAAGCTGAGGATCTGTCTTGCTGGCTCCTCTCGTTGCGTGGTGGCGATCAGGGCGGCGATTCCGCCGGTTAACAGGACGACGACGGCCGTGACGGCCCACAGTGTCCGCGACCGACCGGCGTCAGCGAGGTCCTTCCGGGCAACGACCTGGGTACTCATCCTTCCACCTCCGAAGTCGGAGTCGCACCGTCGCGAGCGGCAGCCGACGACGCGTGCTGGGTTTGCGTCGGCTCGTCGCTTCCCTCCGTGTAGTCGGCGAATAGGTCTTCAAGCGACGACTCGTCGATCCGTACGTCCGAGACCGTCGTCACTGCGCGCACCTCGTCGAGGAGTGTCAGCTTCGCAGCCGGCCGGCGGCACGTAGCCGTGAGCGTCCCGTCGGTGAACGACACGTCGTCGACGTGCGAGAGCGAATCAGCGTCAGGCAAGTCGCCGGTCGGGTCGTCCGCGACATCGAGCGAGACGGTCGCACCGCTCCCCATCTCCGACCGGAGTCCCTCGATGGTGTCGACCGTGATCATCGAGCCGTCGTTGAGGATGCCGACCCTGTCCGCGACCGCCTCAACCTGTTCGAGGACGTGACTCGAGAAGAACACCGTCGCGCCACGCTCGTTCTCCGCCAGGATGATCTCGCGGAGTTCGCGCGCACCGTTCGGGTCGAGTCCACTCGTCGGTTCGTCCAGCAACAACAGGTCGGGTGAGCCGACGAGCGCCATCGCCAACGCGAGCCGTTGGCCCATCCCAGTCGAGTACTCGCCCGCGGGGCGTTGGGCGTCGTCGGGGTCGAGTCCAACACGGTCCAACAACGTGTCCGGATCGTCGGTCGCGTCCTTCAGTTCGATCGCGAGTTCGACGTGGCGGCGGCCACTCAGGCGGTCATAGAGTCCGTAATCTTCCGGGACGACACCGATACGCCGGTGGATCGTCTCTCTGTCGGCGGCGACGTCGAGTCCCATGATCGACGCCTCACCGCTCGTCGGCGACACGAAGTCGAGCAAGGTGTTGAGGACGGTCGACTTCCCGGCGCCGTTCGGGCCGAGGAAGCCGAACACCTCCCCCGACTCAACGGTCAGGTCGAGGTTATCGACGGCGGTCACGTCACCGTACCGTTTCGTCAGTCCGCGCGTCTCGATGGCTGGCTGATCGTCGGTCACGTCCCATCGTTCACGGACGGATGGCGTAAGAGGTACCACGTCGTCTCTCTTCGGAAACCGTGTTTCAGGTCGTGAGAGACCACGAACGGGTCCTTCCAGGTGGTGTCACACACGTGCCGATCACGCGGCAACCACGCTCTCACTCACGGAGCGCTCGGATCACCTCGCGACAGGTGCCAGGGATCGACCTGGCGAGTGGCGTCGCGATGACGTACTCCGTGACGGCGTCGTTGAGTCGGTCGGCGTCGATTCGTCCACTTCCCGGTGCACGGGCGACCGCTCGATCGCCGGCCAGGAGGTGATACCCCGCGTCACGCAGCGGGTTACGCGACAGCGACAGTGCAGGCGTCTCGGCGGCCGCAGTCTCGACGGCGTCGTACGCGGCCCGTCTGACCGCCCGTACGTCCGCAGCACTCGTGACGGTGTCGAGTTCCCCGGCCGTCCGGCGTTGATTAATCCACCGGATCGCACGGAACGTGACCAGCCAGCGGTGTGCCTCGGCGATCCGTTCGCCAGGCCGCCGCCAGTCGTCCGTCGGCCGTCCGTCAGGGTTGAGTTCGAGCCGGAGGTCATCTAGCGCGTGCTCGCCTGGTCCCCAGTCTGCCTCTTCACTGGGTTCCGGCGGAATCTCGGCTGCCTTCGAGCGCACGCGCTCGGCGAGTGTCTCGCCGGCGTCGACGAGTCGGTCCTCGATGGAGCCCGTGTCGTCCGGCAGCGAGGCGGCGAACTGTGCCGCGAGGTGGCGCCCGTCCGCGAGGTGTGCGGTCGTCCGTTCGGCTGCTCCGGCGACCTCGGCGGCCTCGAGGACACTGTCCTCCGCGTTCCCGAGTGGATCGTCTCGAGTCGCAGCATCCAGTGTGCGCTCGATCTGGGCGTGGACCACGGCCGCACGCACTGGGTCGTCCCCGACGTACTCGTGGCTCGCCAACACGTCCGTCGCCCGCGTCGTCACCGTCTGGAGCTCCGAGTAGAGGTCCGGAACCGCGACCTCGTCCTCGACGAACCGCCACCCGGCAGCCGCGTACCGCGCCTCCTCGCGCGCCCGTCCGAGCCGCGAGAGAGCGAGCAGGTCCGTCTCGGCGCGACGCGCCTGGTTGAGGTGATCAGTCGCCCTCGCGGCGGCGTCCAGCAGTCGCTCGCGGACGACGCCGTTGGGGATCTCGTCGGGGCCGAGCGGCGTCGGAAGTGTCGCCAGCAACCCTCGGACGCGGTCGCGGTGGGCGGCGACGTACTCGGGAGCAACGTCGACGGGCACCGCCACTCGCACGGGCGGGTGCCGCTCCTCGTCGGGATCCAACTCCGGGAGATCGTGTGCCGAGAGCTGTGCATCGCCAGCACCCAACGGTAGCGAGTTCACACAGCCGGCGGTGAGACAGAGCCCGCCGGCCGCGAGGAGTCCGCGTCGCGTCGTCGTGCGGTCGTCGCTCACGCGCCCTCACCCCCGACGCGACAGTCGGCGCTCCCGAGGGAGGTGCCGAACCCACCGGGCGGGTCGTCGAACGCGGCCGGGATGCGGATCAGGCGGATCTCGTAGGTGAACGCCTCGGCGCGACACCGTTCGTCGTACGGCCGCAACGCGCGGGCGTAGTCAGTGTCGAACCCGTCGTCCGCCCACGACACCGAACACAGCGAGACGGTGTAACACTCCTCCAGTCGGATCAGTTGGAGGACGACCGATTCGCGCTCGAAGTCCGTGTCCGCGAGGAAGGCGGCGACGGCGTCGGCGTCGACCCCGTCCGTCCGGACGCGGTTGGCGGTCTCGCGTGACGCGATCACGTCCGAGACCACGTCCACGTCGCCGGGGCGTGCCGTCCGGCGAGGCTGGCCGTCAGGGTCGCGGATCCAGACCGGTGGCCGGATCTCGCCGCCGCGGAGTCGCAACGTCGGCGGATCGGTCACGCTGTTCGGGCCCGGGTCGGCACCGTCTGCCGGTTCCGTCGCCGTCTCGGCACGGCCCGCGTCGCCCGCGAGTGTGCCACAACCGGCCAGCGCCGCCGCCGCGCCGACGGTCACCGAGAGGAGACCGCGTCGTGTGGAGGGGACCATGTCGTCTGCGCTTCCGAGAGAGTCGGTATAAGTCTCGTGGACACGGTCGCTCGGCGGTGATCCCGTCGGCGCGACCACGCGACGAGCCGTGTGTGACGCTTCTGACGGACAATCGGAGGCTACCGCCGTCTGGAGCCCCCGGCGACCACACGTCCGTGGTCACGCGCCGGTGCCGTCGGCGTCGGTCGCCGTGTCCTCTCGGTGGGCTCGCGCGTCGAAGTAGGCGGCCGCCGTCCCCTCGGGTGCGAGCCGCTCGACGGTCGACTCGCCACACTCGTCACACCGTTCGACCGCGTCGAGCGTCGCGAACACCGTCTCGCAGTTGGGACAGACGTAATAGTCAAGCGCGAGCACACGATTACTTGGCCGGGCAGCCACCTGAACGTTCGCTTTACCGGCCTCGGTGCCCCGCGAAAGCCGTCCGTACCGCGAACGCTGTGGGGTCTTGTCGCGGTTGAGGTGTCACAAGAACCGGATAACGAAGTGGACCCCCGTCATAGTAGAGGCTGCGGTGCGACACAAGACCCCCTGACCCCCCTACCGCGCACCGTGGGCCGCAGTCGACTCGGCCGTGGACGGGAGCCCTGACGGCTCGCCGTCCAGAATTGTCGACATCCCGGTCATGCGGCCGGGGTACTTTTTGTGGAGTTCACCGACACTGCCACCGTCGCCCTCTCACAGATCACTGGAAGTGGTTTCCGTGTGAGTGGCCCCACCCCCGTGGCCAGTGTTTTCAACACCCCCCTCGTGGCCAGTGTTCTCGGCCACGCAAATCTCAACGCTGAGGTGTCACACGCACCCCCCTGTGGCCAGTGTTCTTGCCAGAAACGCCCACTGTGACTGATGAAAAAGAGAGTAGGAATTCCACACCCCCGGCAGAACAGTGGCCATGAGGGGTGTGTTCGTCCGCGGAATTGAGGCTAGTTTAGTTACATACACTGATACAATCATGACTAAGAGAGGGTTACAACCTCCATAAGCAGTGGGATGTATCGGGATTGTCAGGAGCGCTATGCAGGTGTGTTCACCGGCATAGCCGTGACAGTGTTTGCACATGTTTCTGCAGTGCCTGCGTGCCGAGTGGCGACAGCTGATAGCGCTTCGTATTGCCACGTTGCGTGACATTGAGATATCCAGCCGATGTCAGCCGGTTCAGATGAGCGTACACTGTTGACCGGCTGACCGACGTGTCGCGGTAGTCGCGCAAACGTGAGATCACCGCGCTTCCTGTTGGACTCTCGGTCTGTGTCTGGCAATCAGCGATGACCGCAAGGAGATCTCGCTCAATCGCCGGTCGATCTAACAGCGGCACTGCAACCACCTCCACGGCCGGCGGCGGTGGGGTCGCGATACGGGACACTCACTGGTCGTGTGGTCTCGAATCATAGGCGGGCAAGCCGACCGGGAACCCGAATCGGCTCACCCACTCCTGTCCGTACAAATGCTATCGCAGGCGGACAGTCACCCCGGCATCACTGAGCGGTGCTGTGCTCCCTAGCTGTGAGTCGCAGAGCCACCCGCTCACATGCGCTGTGGGAAGCTGAAGAATCACGACCCTGTGACCGACTCATGGCGCAGCTACTGGCTCATTCGCGTTTCCTCCGTCACCACCTACTGAAACGCCAGAGCGGCTCCCGCCAGCTGGTGCTACACAACGGTTGCGTGCAGCGGCGTGCGGTGTGGAATGGACTTACGCTGTGGCTGGCTGCCCGGCAGGGCGTGGTGGAATCACGAGCATTCGCCGCCTACCCACTCACCGGCTCGTGATGCTCGGCGTCGACGGCGTTCAATTCGTTCACGATCGTCGCCTCCATCGTGGCTGATCCGTACTGCTGACAGCGGTCCGCGAGTTCGGCGTCGATCATCACACGCCGTTCCGCGCCGCGCCCACCGTCACGTTCAACATCGATTCCGTCTTTCCCGAACTCGTCGAGTGCTTGGATTACACGCGTGATCGTCTGGCCGTGAGCACGGTCACCCGCAGCGTTCGTCTTGCAGTCGGTGTGAGTCGCGAGCCATCGCGAGAGGTCTGAGGCTCGAACCATGCGCTTGTTGTCGTAGGGGGTCTGGCTACTCCGATTGTACAGTTCCTCGGCGAACGTGACAGCTCGGTAGATGTCGACTTTCTCCGTGGCCTGCTGTTGGATGGTGTCGGGACAGGCGCACAGCTCCTCCAGTGGTGTCTCGGGAGCGACGTTCAGTCGCGTGTCCTGCTGGCGTGTGGTGACCTCGCCATCGTCAAGACGGTCGAGGATCGCGTCGATGTCACGCTCGATCTCGTCGTGCTGCGGCCGGGTTGCAAATGCTCTCCCAATCGGGTAGTCTGGGCCGTCCGGACGTGTGACAACCGCGTCATCGAAGTCCTTCGTGTCCCACTCGATATGTGGGCGAGTTTCGAGGGTGGTGATGCGGGCTTCGAGATCTGTGCAGTCGTCGATGCGGCCGCGGAGCTTTGCTGTCTCTCGCTGAAGTGTGTCCACACGCTCGGTGAGGTGATCACGCTCGTCGCGGAGGTCCGCGACCTCCGTCTCGAGCGTCTCGATCCGGTCGTGTAGCTGGTCGTTCTCGGCGCGCAGTGCCTCGACGGTTGCTTCGAGCTGTGCGAGTCGGTCCGCTACAAGCTGGTCGGTGTCGGGTGACATGATGCGTGATGGCTATGAATCCGAGGGTGTTGTTGCGGGATCGGACGACGGATCGGCGTCTGTTGGTACTGGTCGGAGTCACGATGCAACACACCCGCTACCGCTGAGAGACGACAGCGTGGACTGCTGGCCAAGCGGGAGAGCCGGCTGTAGTTACCACAGGTCGCTGACGAGCGTGTCTCTGCTCAGAGTCAGGACAACGTCCGCGGTCGGTACAGGTGGAATCAGCATACCGCCGAGTGCGCTGTCTGGGTAGCAGACTGTCCGCATGTCTTCCGGGGTTCGTAATCGCTATGGCATCGTCGCGGTCGGGTGCGGTGTCGGTGAGGGGTTCGCCGCAGGACTCACACGCGCCGGTCTCGGCGTTCCACACGTCCGCGACGTGGCCGCCGCAGCCGGGACACGTCGGCACGGCTTGGCCGCCGTCGGTGACGAGCGCGGAGTCGTCGTCCGACTCTGGCTCTTCGCCTGTCGTCTCCTCGGTCGGCGTGTCACAGTCCGTTGCTGTGTCTGCGTCGTCGTCCTCTTCGGTGCTCGCGTCCGAGCGGGTGTCCACGACGCGGTAGGTGGCGTACTCGGAGTTCTCCTTCCACACCGAGATCGCGAGGTGCTGTGGTGGCTCGAGGTCGACGCCGCGCACGTCCGTGCCGGCGAGTGCGGCGAGGACGGTTCCGACCGTCTTGGGTGAGCGGTCGGTCTGGCGGGCGAGGGCGCGGGCGCGAACGTACGCCTCGCCCGTGGTGGCGGTCCACTCTTCGAGGGCGGTGACGACGGCGTCGCGATCGCTGTCAGTGATCGCCATGAGGCACCTCCTCGCGCGGGGTGATCGTTGTCCAGACGCGGCGGATCTCCTCGCGGCGTTCGCGGGTGGGCGTGGTGTCGCACGACTGGCAGTGGATCGGCTCGCCGGGGCTGGTGCGCCACTGGCGCGCGCAACACTCCTCGCAGGCCGGGACCCGGGTCGGGTCTCGATCCGACAGTTCGTCGGAGAGCGCCTGGTACCGCTGCCACTGTTCGCGAGTGTCCGCGATACAGCCGAACCAGTCCACTGCCTCGTCGAGGCGCTCGATCTCGCGGCGGAGTGCCTCGGTGGACATCTCCGCCGGGTCCGGGCGATCCTGCTGGTCGTTGCGGGTGGACCGCCTGTTGGGACAGGTGGCGTCGCTCATCTACGCCACCTCCCGGCCGACGGCGCGCTCCGTCAGTTCGCTGGGGTACGTCGGCGTACGGTTCGCGTCGCCGGTGAATACCGGGCCACCGCTCGCGAGGAGTGTGCCGTGCCGACGGAGGCGGTGGCCGCCACCGCGACACAGCCCGCGACAGCGGTAGTTCTCGACGCGCGTGTCGCCCTCGATGGTGGTGGAGCCATGGACGAGAGGCCCGCCGCAGACGGCGCAGACGGTGCGTTGGTGGTCGACAGACGGTGCGCTGGGTCGTGAGGGGTCACGACTAAGACCCCGCTCGTATGATTGGTTCATAGGTCGCTCTCGGAAGACCCCGTGAGGGGCGTATCGTCAGCGACCGAGTCCGTCACGTGCTGGAACACGTGCCGGGCGATTTCGGCCCGGTAACTCGGTCAACAACCTGTTGATTGCCCTCTCACTAATACCTTGTCACCCGATGGGTGAAGGACATCAGTCGAAGGGACTGGATTGAAGTTCATAGGGCATCAACAACACTCTAACCGGTGAATCTATGAGTTCCGTCCATCACGAGGATGATGTGCGACAGTCTGCTGACTGGATGAAACCGCCTGACGACAGGATACTCGAAGTGTTTTCTGACGAGGGCAACCTGACTCCTGTTGCAGTATCTCGTGAGGGACGAGTTGACAGGGTGGATATATCGCGGAAGTACGCTGGTGAGCGGTGCCGGGAACTCACGAGGTACGGCCTTCTTGAGTACGTCGACGACGGACTTTTTCGGATCACGGACCAGGGCTTGGCCTACCTCGATGAGGAGCTGGACGCGAGCGAGTTGGAGCCGGTCGACGAGACGGAGTGACATCACTTTCTTCCGACGTGTGCGAGCGCATCCTCGATCCAGTCCGGTAGCTCTGCGTCCGCGTCCACCTCACCACGACTGTTCCAGCCGGTGACTAGCTCTGGTGTCCCGCTCGCGCTCACGTCGACACGCCACTCTCTGTTGTCGGCGGCGAGATCGAGGCGACAGCCACCACCCGAGAGTGGTTCGACGACTTCGATCTTGACTTCGGTGCCGCCGCGGGTCTGGATTTGTTCGGTGCCTCGCATCACTCTGGAGTGGAATCGGGTTCGACTTCAGATTCTCTGGGGTGATTCCGTGTTTCCACAGATCGACTTAACCCGACTCTACACGCCTTCTTTCCCCAGGAAATTGGGGAACGGGCAGTTTCCAGGTCGTTTCCGGAATCCATCGGCTCGGCAGCTAACCAACACTCGGGTTGGTTTGGTTGACTGTTGGTTAGTGACGGCGGCAGCCGATGAACCTAATCCTCCATTTGCTACAGAGATGGAACCGCACTCGGGGAGTTCATCGTCGACACCGTCACTGGCATTTCAACCCCTCGTGGGGTCCTGCTGGAACAAGCCGGTCGGCGAGTTGTGGCGCGAAGATCGCGGCGCTTCAACCCCTCGTGGGGTCCTGCTGGAACGAGGTAGACCGACTGTTGTGAGAACAGGTCGCCGATGCTTCAACCCCTCGGGGGGTCCTGCTGGAACTCGCAAACCAGCGACACATCGCCGAGGGCTGGACGTGGCTTCAACCCCTCGTGGGGTCCTGCTGGAACATCCCGGCGGACCCGTCCACCTCTTCGGCGCTGGCGCTTCAACCCCTCGTGGGGTCCTGCTGGAACCAGCGGTATCAGGACGAACACGAGAGCCAGACACGACTTCAACCCCTCGTGAGGTCCTGCTGGAACGGCCGTCCGCGGTCACGTCCCCCGCGTGCGACGTGAGGCTTCAACCCCTCGTGAGGTCCTGCTGGAACGACGCGGCCTATGGCTCCGACCCGGGGACCGTGACGCTTCAACCCCTGGTAGGCTCCTGCTGGAACGACGCCAGCGCCGAGTGCGAACTCGAAGTCGTTGCCGCTTCAACTCCTCGTTGGGTCCTGCTGGAACCGCCACAGCGTCGGCGCCGGCCGCCCGTTGCATCTGGCTTCAACCCCTGGCAGGGTCCTGCTGGAACTCGGGAGTGTGACCGGCTCGGCTTCTACGGAGATGCCGCTTCAACCCCTCGTGGGGTCCTGCTGGAACAACGGCTTCTGCGACGTGCTGGCACCAGTGCGAGCAGCTTCAACCCCTTGTGAGGTCCTGCTGGAACGCTCGTAGATCAAGTCGCGTGGCTCCAGCCCGCCGGGGCTTCAACCCCTCGTGGGGTCCTGCTGAAACTGGATGTTCTGTGAGAGGGTGTGGTTCTCCATGTTGCTTCAACCCTTCGTAGAGTCCTGCTGGAACTTGTCCAACTCGGCACGGAGCGTTCTGACCTCAGCGCGCTTCAACCCCTCGTGGGGTCCTGCTGGAACCAACCAAATCCAAGAGTCTATCCGACAACGACACCGGCTTCAACCCCTCGTGGGGTCCTGCTGGAACGACCGACCCGACGACGGTGGACGTGCCGTCCTGATGGCTTCAACCCCTCGTGGGGTCCTGCTGGAACTCGACCCGGAAATGCGATTTCTATCGCGCTGTTCAGTGCTTCAACCCCTCGTGGGGTCCTGCTGGAACGTCGTCTCCGTTCCCAACTCGACGAGTCCAGCCTGGCTTCAACCCCTCGTGGGGTCCTGCTGGAACTGCAGTCGACTCGTGACGGCGGTGTCTCGCACAAGGGCTTCAACCCCTCGTGGGGTCCTGCTGGAACACGAGGCAGGTCTCACCGTCTCGCAGAGTGGTCACGCTTCAACCCCTCGTGGGGTCCTGTTGGAACGTCCGCGCCGACAGCACGATCACCACCGTCGAACGGCTTCAACCCCTCGTGGGGTCCTGCTGGAACGAACGTGTGTCCTGTGTCTGGATTCTCGATCTCAACGTTTCAACCCCTCGTGGGGTCCTGCTGGAACCGCCAGTGCCGTCCCACGACTCCTCACGGAGCCACGTGCTTCAACCTCTCGTGGGGTCCTGCTGGAATGGACCTGCAGCGGCTGCATATCCGGCCCGTAGTGGTCGCTTCAACCCCTCGTGGGGTCCTGCTGGAACTTAGAGCCGGACATCGAGAAAGAGACGCTGCAGGCGCTTCAACCCCTCGTGGGGTCCTGCTGGAACCATCGAGATCTCGCCTGCCGGCTCGTCGGACCTAACGCTTCAACCCCTCGTGGGGTCCTGCTGGAACTCCGGGTCGAAGTTCCCGGCGCCACCGGTGCCCTCGCTTCAACCCCTCGTGGGGTCCTGCTGGAACCTGGCCGATCGGCTGGTTCCGGTCGGAGATGATGTTGCTTCAACCCCTGGTGGGGTCCTGCTGGAACGCGCCCACCCCCGGCAGTTCGCTGTCGCTGTTCAGGCTTCAACCTCTCGTTAGGTCCTGCTGAAACTCGATATCCAGGCTTCGATTGCCTGTGCGTATGGGGCTAATTCGTTTCAAACGTAATATAATACTCTTCAACCTCACTATTGTCGGGGTCGCGTACGAACTGGAGATTGTCGCTGAGCATCTGCCGTGTCCTGAACCCCATGTTGTTCACTGACATAATAACATCATTCATTTTTTCTAATGAATAGCCGTCTGAGTATGGAAACATTGAACGTAGGCACTGGTAGTGCGTGAGAATCCCCTCTTCACTTGTCGACAACTGGAGTGAGACAGTTTCACTTGATCCGTACAGGTACAAATATGACCATATGCCAGATAGCTCCTGTTCTGGGGTTTGGTCGAGTACTTGCTTGCCAGCAGTAATATTCAACCTCTCCTCATCCATCTCAGACACTGACTCTTCGGGGTTCTGTAGATCGGCTAGCGATCTTGTTTCGTCTTTGGTTAGGTTTTTCCCTATTATATTTGGAAAGCTAAATGTATAAACAACCTGTGCATATGGGTCGCGTTCAGTAAATGAGACCCACAAGCTCGATTGTGCTGTCTCGAACACAATCGAACCGCGACTCGGTTCGTCACTACCAATCTCTTCTAAGTCTTCGTTGGGCCAGTGGACGTTTTCAACGGTTACACCAAGTTGGTCAAGTTTGTCGTATGTATCCTGAATCGCCGCAGAGATTTGTTCGTTAGTCGGCATTGAGAACTCCTAGAGACTCATCGTTCGGTGCATCGAATAGCTGCCCATCATTGTCACCGTCGTCTATATCGCCCGCATTGACGGCCTCCGTCGGGACCTCCATGGGATCGTCGTCCCCGACAGACACCGTTCGCGGCCCCTCCTCACTCGATAGCGTGTGACCCACCTCTGCGTTCAGCTCGATCACCTCCTTCATCACCGCATTACTCATGTTCAGTTCGTACTCGGCGTGTTGCCCATTCGATACCTCGGTCACTACGCCGAGATCCTCGAGGAACCCGATGTGTTTTCGAATCGCCTCGCGACTGACACCGGTTCGCCGTTCCATCTCTGACTTGTTGAATCGGTAGCCCGGTGGCGACTCGATTAGCGCATCGATCAGGATACGGACCGTTTCGTACCTGGTCAGGGCGAACCACCCGCTTGGATTCTCCCGTCGCGCGGCCTTCGGGTCGAAGTCATCGGAGCTACGAGCGGGACTCATTGCTGACTGAGTGTCTGTCACGTGCCAAGATAATTCTTCCGACGGTGCCAAGATAGCCTATCACCCACTTTTTATCGGCTCCCATCGAATGCAGCAGCAATGCCTGAGACGGAGGTCTATTGTAGTATTCTCAACTATCTTATCGCAAAGCACGACTATGGTTCGCCGGTTTCGAAGGAGACGGTCGCGAACCAGTGTGGTGTTCGCAGCGATCAGGTGGGGGCTGCGAAGGAGGCGCTCGACGACTTGGCGGAGACTGAACCGTACGTGATCGAGTCTGATGATCATGTCAAACTCGATAACAGCCACTTCGGGAGGATGATCGAGTACATGTACCAGCAGTGCGAGTACGAGGAGTTCTATCTTCGATCCAGGTTCAAACACTACGAGGGCTGGAGCCAGCACGACTGGACCTCGGAGTAACCCCTCTGTCTCCTCTCACTCTGTTGAGTCTCCTCACATCCGAAGCCCGCTCGACTCCCCCTGTGGGGCGCTGTCGTTTTGGAGAGTGCCGACGACAGCATCGCGATCGCGCTGTTCGCCGTCGCGGCGCTGGTCCTCGCTCCGGACGGCGTGGTGTTCGACGCCGAGGCCGGCGTCGGCCTGCGCGGATACGCACTTCTGTGGCTCGCGGTGAGCGTCGGGTGGCACGCGTTTCCCTCGTTTCAGGATCTCGGGGTGATCGAGCCTGCAGTTGAACAGGCGAGCCTCCCTGCACAGCTGGTGTTGTGGCCCGTGGTCGTGGTACTCTACATGTGCGCGTTCGCGGAGCTGTTCTGGCTCGACGCCGTCTACGCGGCCGGCCTCGGGATCGGCGTGTTCATGCTCCTGACGCCGATGGGGGTCCCGTTCTGATTGCGATCGACGGTGGGGTTGGTGTCCCTGACGGGTTCCGAGTCTGGTTGAAGAGATACTCCCTCGTGGGGTCCTGCTGGAACCGTCTCGCCGGTCTGGAGACCGTTGACGACCTGCGGGCTTCAACCCCTCGTGGGGTCCTGCTGGAACAGCGCGAGGTCATGTGCGACGGCGGGCGCGACCTGTGCTTCAACCCCTCGTGGGGTCCTGCTGGAACTGCAGACGTACCCGACACCACACGGCCCGTCGGCGCTTCAAGCCCTCGTGGGGTCCTGCTGGAACATCTCCTCGGATCGGAGTCCCGTGAGTCCGAGCCGGCTTCAACCCCTCGCGGGGTCCTGCTGGAACGAGCAACTCGAAGGTGTCGTGGCCGGTGAGGAAGAAGCTTCAACCCCTCGTGGGGTCCTGCTGGAACGGTGGGACCGACCCACCACACGCCCGCGGCGTGGGGGCTTCAACCCCTCGTGGAGGCCTCCTGGAAACTGTGCTCGCCCGCTTGCTCAGCCGGATCGAGCACCTGATGTACTCCTTCACAGCGTCCCGACGTAACGTTAGCGAACCCACGACGAGACCCAGACGCTACTGTCGAACTGACCCCTGTCAGGCCTACTCGAACACAGAGCCACACCCAACGTCCGACCCATCACGGTTACCCTCGTCGTGAGTGGGCTCGTCGAGCAGCGTCTGGAGATCTCTGTCTGTCTCGCTGGATGTCTCACGTTCGTCGTCAACAGTCGCCCCTGGGATGAGCGCCGCCACACTCCCATCTCGCGGCGGTTCGAGGGGCGGTGCGAGGTTCACCATACCTCGGGCTCGGACCTGGTCGTCTGTAACGCCGTCGCGTGCGGTCCCGCTCACCGGGGCACACCGAGATCCCGTCAACAGAAGTTCTGGACCACGTAGACCGTATCCTCCTCCGTCTTCGCGACGCCGATCCCCTCCGAGCGCCAGTACGGCTTGAGAATGTTCTCGCGGTGCCCCGTCGAGCGCATCCACGAGTTCGCGATCCCGGTCGCCAACTCCTCGGGTGTGGTGTACATCGCGGTCCCCTCGTTGGTGTCGACCTCCTGGTACCAGTACGTCTTGAGGATGTTCTCGCTGCCGACAGCGTAGCGATCGCTGTCGTCGGGGATCGGGACGCGACACTCGAAGCCGGCGTTGGCGTAGCGGTCCTCGAAGTTCCCGCCCGTCTCCGGATCGGTGTGGCTGTAGAAGCCCTCTTCGACCATGCGCTCGGCGTAGTTCTGGGCGATCTGGTGGAGGCGCTTGTTCCACGTCAACGGTTGCAGTTCCTCCTCCATGCGTCGGGAGTTGATCTCGTCGTGGGTCAGCTCCGCGGTCTTGCTCGCGTCCCAACTGTCGCCGCCGAACAACCCACCACCGCCGTCGTCTGTATCGGTCTCGGTGGCGGCCGACGTAGGCGTCGCCGTCGCGTTCGCACTCGACGCCGCTGCGCTGTCGCTTGAGGACAGCGTGGGCAGGCTCACTGTCGGGAGTGATGGGAGACCGATACTGAAGACTCCGCGATCGAGGCCGACACCGACAGCGCCGAGTCCGGCGAGTCCGAGCAGCCGCCGCCGGGTTACCACGCCGCTGGAGGAATCGGTTGACTCCGGCTTCCCCGCACTGACAGTCCGGGCGTTCGAGGTGTCGAGGTCCTCGACGTCCGTCGTCGTCACTGACGGGCACTCGTGATTCTCCGGGAGGCTGTGGTCGTTACAGACCTTCTTGCCACAGTAGTTGCAGCTGCTGACGAGTGTGTGCCCGTCGCAGATCTCGCACTTGGCCATTACTCCTACCGTCTGGCGCGGAATTTGATAACTGTGGCGGGCGAGAGGATCAATCCCTCGTGGGGTCCTGCTGGAACTCTGGTGCGTCTGCTCGGACGTCGAGGCGCGAATGCTTCAACCCCTCGTGGGGTCCTGCTGGAACATCGAGAACCCCAGTGGCCCGAACGCATCAGTTCAGGCTTCAACCCCTCGTGGGGTCCTGCTGGAACCCTTTGCGAGTGACCCGGTGATCGGTCCGTAGGTGCTTCAACCCCTCGTGGGGTCCTGCTGGAACGCGGTCCCCGCGTCGGTGAAGTCGATCGAGTCCGCTGCGCTTCAACCCCTCGTGGGGTCCTGCTGGAACGTGACGCTGAGGTCTTCAAAGACCATTACTGTGTGCTTCAACCCCTCGTGGGGTCCTGCTGGAACCCTCTCCAGGATCTCCGGAACCGCCGAGAGATCGCTTCAACCCCTCGTGGGGTCCTGCTGGAACGCTCCCACTCTCCGTTGATCGTGGGGGTCGACGCCGAGCTTCAACCCCTCGTGGGGTCCTGCTGGAACCGGAGGATCTCGTGGTTGAGCTCGCGGATCGAGGAGCTTCAACCCCTCGTGGGGTCCTGCTGGAACCGGAGGATCTCGTGGTTGAGCTCGCGGATCGAGGAGCTTCAACCCCTCGTGGGGTCCTGCTGGAACTGGTGTCGGCAGTGGACTCCGCAACCGCAGACGCGGAGCTTCAACCCCTCGTGGGGTCCTGCTGGAACACGCCGTCAGCCGTCGCACCACCACCCGTCGAAGCTTCAACCCCTCGTGGGGTCCTGCTGGAACTTGATGGGCCTCGCCGCGCGCCCACGACCCGCAGACGCTTCAACCCCTCGTGGGGTCCTGCTGGAACATGCACGATGCGCGATGCACGCAAGCGGTACGAACATGCTTCAACCCCTCGTGGGGTCCTGCTGGAACAAACGCTCGGAAGTTGCCGTCCTCGCCACTCCCGGAGCTTCAACCCCTCGTGGGGTCCTGCTGGAACCGAACTTCTGGCGACACACACGCCAATCTGGGGGAGCTTCAACCCCTCGTGGGGTCCTGCTGGAACAGTCGTCTCGGCCCCTGTTCGTCCAATCGTTGGCGTGGCTTCAACCCCTCGTGGGGTCCTGCTGGAACAGGTGAAGATCGACAGTTCTCAGGAGGGCAAGCAGGTGCTTCAACCCCTCGTGGGGTCCTGCTGGAACCGGTCGGTCGTGTGCCGTCGTCACGGAGTGCGCCCTGCTTCAACCCCTCGTGGGGTCCTGCTGGAACCGTGTGCGTCCCGTTCGCCCGGTCGGTCCCGTCGTCGCTTCAACCCCTCGTGGGGTCCTGCTGGAACGCGTAGGTCCAACACGTCCGCGTGCAGGTCGGGGTTGCTTCAACCCCTCGTGGGGTCCTGCTGGAACAGCGGTTGTCGTCGTGGTGGCTCACGACGCGAGGCTTCAACCCCTCGTGGGGTCCTGCTGGAACGACAACCGTTACACGGTGAACACGGACAGCGAGGTGCTTCAACCCCTCGTGGGGTCCTGCTGGAACCGGAGTCGCTGGCGGCCGCCGGGTCGACAACGAGGAGCTTCAACCCCTCGTGGGGTCCTGCTGGAACCGGAGTCGCTGGCGGCCGCCGGGTCGACAACGAGGAGCTTCAACCCCTCGTGGGGTCCTGCTGGAACCCAATTTTCGGCGTGATACACCTTCACACCTCGCTCGCTTCAACCCCTCGTGGGGTCCTGCTGGAACAGCGGCCACGTCGGCCGCTACACCCACTCGGATTTGCTTCAACCCCTCGTGGGGTCCTGCTGGAACGCCTCGGACAGCCAGACGCGCTTGCCGCCCTTCTCCGAGCTTCAACCCCTCGTGGGGTCCTGCTGGAACCGTCGACGTGACGGGCGACGGACTACCGGACGCGTCGCTTCAACCCCTCGTGGGGTCCTGCTGGAACACGGCGACGACGCCGTGTTCGAGCTGTCCGACGGGACGCTTCAACCCCTCGTGGGGTCCTGCTGGAACGACGCCGGGCGGTTCATCGCCTCTGACGGTAAGACCCCGCTTCAACCCCTCGTGGGGTCCTGCTGGAACCTCGACGGCAAGCGCACCGACCCCGAGTCGTCGTGGCTTCAACCCCTCGTGGGGTCCTGCTGGAACAGTTCTCGCAGTAGTGCCGCACCTTCCCGCGTGAGCGCTTCAACCCCTCGTGGGGTCCTGCTGGAACGACGCTCGAGAGTGGGGGAGATCGCATCCGTTCGACGCTTCAACCCCTCGTGGGGTCCTGCTGGAACCCTCCTTGCAGAGACACGCGACAAAGCGTGCAAGGCTGCTTCAACCCCTCGTGGGGTCCTGCTGGAACGCTCGGTGAGCCGGTCGCGACCGTTGCGTACTGCCAGCTTCAACCCCTCGTGGGGTCCTGCTGGAACTCGCTTCGCCCACCTCGTCGTCGACACGCTCGACGTGCTTCAACCCCTCGTGGGGTCCTGCTGGAACGAGGTAGTCCCAGTCGTCGGCTCCCGGTCCGACTGGGCTTCAACCCCTCGTGGGGTCCTGCTGGAACTCGTATTCGTCGATCGACTCCTCTTCTGTGGCCGCAGCTTCAACTCCTCACGAGATCCTGCTGGAACACAGACGAACGCGATCGTCAGCCAGCTCGTCCAGGATCTTCAACCCCTTGTTGAGTCCTGCTGGAACGACCCACTCGATCCCGAGCATCCACGTCCCTGCGCCGTTTCAACCCCTCGTGGGGTCCTGCTGGAACACTGACCCACACGAACCACCGGCACTGTTTGAGTGGGGTTCTTCAACTTCCCGTGGAGTCCTGCTGGAACGCTCCCAGCTCGTCGAGAGCCGCATCGAGGATTCGGTTGCTTCAACCCCTGGTGGGATCCTGCTGGAACGTTCGCGATCGTTCCTGTCGTCTCGCTTGTCTGCCGGCTTCAACTCCTCGTGGGGTCCTGCTGGAACGAACGCGGTCGCACTCGGCATGGCTGCGAAGGAGGAGCTTCAACCCCTCGTGGGGTCCTGCTGGAACTGGTTTTCTCGCCGGTCGCGTCTTCGAGTTCGTCGAGCTTCAACCCCTCGTGGGGTCCTGCTGGAACTCGCCGAACCCCTCGCCAGATCGCGACGCGCCAGCTGCTTCAACCCCTCGTGGGGTCCTGCTGGAACAACGACAGGCGCACCGTCGGGGTCCGTGCCGCCGATGCTTCAACCCCTCGTGGGGTCCTGCTGGAACCCGCTCCCCACCCGCCGCAAGCGCCCGCTCAAGGTGGCTTCAACCCCTCGCGGGGTCCTGCTGGAACGGCGGGTCTTCACGGTTTTCCTCCCAGTGGCGACCGCTTCAACTCCTCGTGGGGTCCTGCTGGAACTGGGTCGTCGACGCCCCAGCCGCGCCGAGCGCGAGCTCGCTTCAACCCCTCGTGGGGTCCTGCTGGAACCACAGCCCGGCGGCGCGGGCGTCGCCTTCGGAGAGGCTTCAACCTCTTGTGGGGTCCTGCTGGAACGTCCGCGCGGGTCGCACCGGGGACGTTCTCGATCACGCTTCAACCTCTCGTGGGGTCCTGCTGGAACGCTCCGGGTAGATCGGCGCACGCGCGACCGCGTCGTGGCTTCAACCCCTCGTGGGGTCCTGCTGGAACAAGCACGTCCGACTGCATCTCGTCGGGGATGGTGTTGCTTCAATCCGTCGTGGCGTCCTGCTGGAACTTCGCGAGGTCCAACTGTGAAATGTCGATCACGTTGCTTCAACCCCTCGTGGGGTCCTGCTGGAACCTCTGGCGCCTCTTTCTTCATGGGACCTTCCGCGAGCTTCAACCCCTCGTGGGGTCCTGCTGGAACACAAGGCGAGATGGTCCGGTACTCGCTCTCCACGGTGCTTCAACCCCTCGTGGGGTCCTGCTGGAACGGGGAGTCGGTCGTCTCGACGGGAGCCTCGTCACCGCTTCAACCCCTCGTGGGGTCCTGCTGGAACCGGGCGTGTCGGTACGTCGTCACTGCGGCGGTGGGTGCTTCAACCCCTCGTGGGGTCCTGCTGGAACTCTTAAGCGACATCACGCCGCCGGCCTCCGAGTACAGGCTTCAACCCCTCGTGGGGTCCTGCTGGAACCTCCGTTCGGCGTCGATCCCGAAAACCGCTTGGGCGCTTCAACCCCTCGTGGGGTCCTGCTGGAACGATCATGGTTAGCGTGCTGTCGAGGGGTTGAGGACGCTTCAACCCCTCGTGGGGTCCTGCTGGAACGAAGCACTCCAACAGATCGACGCGGCGTTCCCCAGCTTCAACCCCTCGTGGGGTCCTGCTGGAACCCAACCGGTAGTCACCGGCCATCTCGGGGTCGTGGAGCTTCAACCCCTCGTGGGGTCCTGCTGGAACCGTCGTCCAGTTCGTCAACCACAGCCCCCCCGAGGTTGCTTCAACCCCTCGTGGGGTCCTGCTGGAACGAACGAGATCCACTCCTCCGGATCGAATGAGTCCGTGCTTCAACCCCTCGTGGGGTCCTGCTGGAACCAGGGTACACGCGCTATCGTCTCGCCCCAGACGAACTGCTTCAACCCCTCGTGGGGTCCTGCTGGAACGCTCCGAGCACGAACAGATCCTCTGGGAGATCGACGCGCTTCAACCCCTCGTGGGGTCCTGCTGGAACCACGATCAACGACGACGTGGGGGCCGTCCGGGGCGGGCTTCAACCCCTCGTGGGGTCCTGCTGGAACCCGGTTCTGTCCCGGGCCTGAACTGGTGATAAAACCGCTTCAACCCCTCGTGGGGTCCTGCTGGAACGGGCGGAGTTCTCAACCGGCGCATCCGAGAGCCACTCGCTTCAACCCCTCGTGGGGTCCTGCTGGAACGGGCGGAGTTCTCAACCGGCGCATCCGAGAGCCACTCGCTTCAACCCCTCGTGGGGTCCTGCTGGAACCGTGGATTCTTCGTCGGTTGAAGCGGCTTGTTGCCGAGCTTCAACCCCTCGTGGGGTCCTGCTGGAACTCAGACGGAGGGAATCTGGTTCTCGGTCTTCGGGACGCTTCAACCCCTCGTGGGGTCCTGCTGGAACATTAAGGAAGAGCCGCAGCCGCTCGGGGTTGAAATCGCTTCAACCCCTCGTGGGGTCCTGCTGGAACGTGGAGCCGATACCGAGCCGGCCACGGGACATCCTGCTTCAACCCCTCGTGGGGTCCTGCTGGAACTCAGCCTCGTTGACCTGCTCAGCTACGCCAGGGGGCTTCAACCCCTCGTGGGGTCCTGCTGGAACGGCACCGTCGTGTGGACCGTTATCGCCGCGATGCTGCTTCAACCCCTCGTGGGGTCCTGCTGGAACGGGCGGAGGTCGTTGTCCCACACCTGTTCGGGGGCCCTTCAACCCCTCGTGGGGTCCTGCTGGAACGGGCGGAGGTCGTTGTCCCACACCTGTTCGGGGGCCCTTCAACCCCTCGTGGGGTCCTGCTGGAACGTCGAATCTTCCCGACTTCTGCGTCGGTGTTATTGGCCCTTCAACCCCTCGTGGGGTCCTGCTGGAACGTGGAGCCGATACCGAGCCGGCCACGGGACATCCTGCTTCAACCCCTCGTGGGGTCCTGCTGGAACACGTGGAGGTCGTCACGGTCGTACTCGACGCGAGCGCTTCAACCCCTCAAGGGGTTCTGCTGTAACGACGGGCTTGATAGACATCAACACACGTTCACGAAGGATTCAATCTCCAGTTAGGTGTTGTCGAGATCGGTGCCCATTAGATGTCGGCCTGTGTTCATTTAGAGCTTCAATCCCTTGTGAGGCCCACTGTAACGTTAGTACACTTCCTCACATAATATCCAACCATTCCGGCTCACGCTAGTCATTACAGAAGACGCATACCCCCATGAGCCCAAGCGGTAATGCTAGGATCACCACAACCGCTTCGGGTCATCCATCAAACTGACTCCGCCGAATACAGTTACATTCAATTCTAACCGCCACAGGCACTCAGATTTCAGTGGAGCCGCCTGCGGCCTCATCGGGACCGACAATTCCATCGACTGTGTCATACTCAACCTGCGATGTGGGGCCGATTAATAGTTCGAACTCTGAGCCAATCTCTATCTGAGCGTCCGTCGTGACGGCGTCTACGGTCTCGACAGGCAGCGACACACGGATATCCGAAAGGGCAGAGACGGTTTCCTGTGCAGTCACAGTATCGTCATCTTCCAGTGCTGCGACCAGCCCGTCGACGGCAGTCCGTTCGTCAGCAGACAACGGGAGTAACATATCAACTGTCTCGTAGCCGCCAATAAGTGATCGCTCAGCTAGTGCCGCTGCGTCGCCTCGATCGATCTCCTCTCTGATAGCCGTCGTCGCAACCGACTTCTCGCTACTGAGTGTGTCGAAGTACGCACGGACTGTCTCGTAACACATCTCGCGCTCAGACACTGGCCCATCTGAGACTGGCACGAGTGTATCAGCGATGAGTCGGAGGTGGCCAGGGATGTCTCGTTCGTATACAAAAGAGGCCGGACAGGGAGCGACTGGTTCGGTTGGGTTTGGCTCATCGATTCCGGCAAGTGTCCAGACAGTGACCGTCCCTCCACGCCGTCCCCACTCGAAGTTGCGATTGCACCGCCCCCCAGCCTGGACAATACTGTCGATCGGTGCAATATCGCGGAACACGTGCTGGAAGCTCACGTCGACACCGGCCTCAACGGCCTGTGTCGAGACGAACACGAACGGAACAACACTGGTGCTCAACGCATCGACGACACCCAACAACACCTCGCGATCGACGGGGCGAAACCGCGAACTGAACGAGGCTGTGAAGACCGTATCTGTAGGGCCTGCTGTCTCCCAGTCGTCGCCTGTCTTCGTGAGGCCACACGCATTCAGGAGAGTGTCGACCGTCGCGTCGATGTCGTCACGCGGCGCCACTTCTTCCTCCTCAAGAAGCCGCTGATACGTGGCGCCGATATGCTGGACTGGTCCAGCCGCTTCGATCGCATCGGTTAGCGTCCGACAACTAGCGATCGTGTTGCACACGGCCATCGCAGAACCGCTTAATCCGGCAGCTTCGAGTATCTCGGCGGCGGCGGTGTCGTAACCGACAAACTCTGTCGTGTGACCGAGTGCGTGACACGTTGCCGATGGCCAGATCTCGTAGGTCACTCGATCAGCCTCGTCGTAGTAGGATTCAACCGCCCGGTCAGGTACATCACCAGACAGGCATGCATTACAGACTTCACCATCGTATGATATCCCTGCATCAAGCAGCGACACAGTCTCAACGCCGTCAAGCAGCGCCGGTTGCGTGGCGGTCATCGAGATTACTCGAGCACCGAATTCGTCGGTGAGGATCTCAAGCAACCGTTGTACGCCGTCCCACCAGCTCTTTGGTAGCGCTTGTGGCTCATCAAGAATAACAACTGCATTGTCTAACGCGGAGAGCTTCATTCCAGCTTGGTTTGACGGCCCGGTAAGGCTCTCAAACAGTTGGACGAACGTCGTCAGTACGACCCCCGATCGCCAACTCTCTCCGAGAAACGTCCTCTCAGCGATCGCTTCGTCTTCATGTTGCACGACTGTATCAGTTAGATAGTGATCAGCAGTGAATGCATCCGCCTGCGGGGAGACTCCCCAGATGGCCGGGTCTTCGAAGTGCTCTCGCGTCTGCTCAATGATGGCTGTGTACGGTAAGCAGTATATCACAGACGGTTGACGGCCCAGTAGTGTGGTCTGATCCCGGAGTGTTAACGCCGCCATTAGTCCAGTAAAAGTTTTGCCGAGACCGGTAGGTAAGGTAATCTCTCCAATTTGACTCGCGTCCGGCTGGTTGTTCCACTCGTGGATGCCGCCCAGAACCTGCAGAAGCCCACCGCGCCGTGCCTCATTGAGCGCTGCCTCTAGCTCTGAGTCGCCGCTTCCAGCAAGCGAATTAATGTGTTTTGCCAGCGGTTCCGTCTCAAGCGTATCGAAGTTGTGGATCTTCTCCGGGGCGACTGGCTTGGCATGACTCTTGTCGGCGAGCGTGAGACTGCCCCACAGGTGGAGTGTTCGCTCGTACAACGTTGATGGAATGGAGTCGCTACTCACGTAGCTTCCTGTGAGCTCTTCTCTGCCGGCTAACTGAAACAGAAGATTACTGAGGCGACCACTGTTGAATGCTGTCTGGAAGCCTTTCCATGACCCCACGCTCTTGGTGGCTTCTGCAATGAGTGTATCAGCGGCCGCTGGCCACGCGTCATCAATCTCATCAATCTGAGATTTGAGTGGATCCTCGCCCAGCCCACTCCGAAGTGTATCAAAAAGGTAACTCGCCGCATCTGGTAGTCTCTGGTGATGACGACCGACTGCAACCACCCCTGCGCCGAGCCACGAGAGGTCAATGTCTAGCGCGTCCAGTGCGTACAGCGTGACAATAGCCCCAAGCCGTGCGTGATAGCGTTCAGCGTCGGGTCCGGTGAACTCTCTATCAGGATGGATATACGCTTGAAACTGTGGTGTTACTTTTCCAAAATCGTGGAGATAACTACTCACATTAGCGACCGTCGAGAGCTCTGCCGAGTCGTCAATCAACGGCTGAATCCGTCGACGGACAGCGGCACTGTGGGCAGGGACCGACAGGTGCGGGTTTCCATCGGGGTGATCCGGATGTGAGATAAGATCATCAGGGGTCGTCATCGGAATACGACAGTCTTGTCACCGACACTCGCGACTGGCCAATCCAGTGCCGATGGTGCCACTTTCACTCCGGTGTCGGGAGTCGGCGTGAACACAAGATCGTCGAACCGAGTTGTCCGTCGACCACCACCTATACCCTCCATGACGGCTGCTGATCGCTCTGTCACGCACTCGACGCCTGCCTGCGGCACTACGTTCTTGAGTGTTCCTGGAACGGCTGCGTCTATAATCACTGGCTCATCGCCTGTCACGGGCGTCGGTTCGCTACTGGAGTTGAGCAGCTCAACCCGGGCAAGGTGTTCTGAGAGGCCTAGGCTTGGTGGGTAGTGTGACGTGCCATTCTTCAGGTGCCTCCGAAGTTGGGTGTAGAATTCCTCATCTTCGACAGCAACATCAAGCCGGTACACGGGGTCAACAAGCGTCTCATAGACATGGATCTGCCGAGGGGCTCTCGTGTCTTGGTAACGAACCAGTTGCGACCGTCGAGACCCAGCGGTTTGCGTTGTTGCTTCACTGGGATCAGTGCCAACCGACGTCATAGGCATATTTATCGTCCGGAGCTCCGACTCGGGTGTGATCGCGATGGCGGAGACATCCTCACCGAACGTCTCGTAGTACGAGTCGCGTGGTTCACCGACGATCGCTGCCAAGAGTCCAGCCACGGTCGTCCGTGGAATCATTCGATACGTCTGTTTTGTCGCTGTTCGACCAACGCGCCGGAAGTGACCCCAATCAGAGGCAACCCGGAGTGACAGACAGTGCTCTGGCAGTCCCTTGTCGTCGATGTTTGGTGTAGTCATTTCATTCGTCTGCAAGGTCCCGCTCCTTGTATACGTTGATTTGCTCGGTATTTAGATGCAGCTTCTCCCCGATTTCATCAGCCCCGAACGTTTCACCGCCTCGTGAGAGGGTAAATCGACTATCCCCTACAAATCGAATTTTATCGATACGCTCTTTCTCAGTCTCGAGTCGGTCACAGAGGGAGTCGACCGTTACGACGACATCATCGATGCTGCGGAGTGGATCAGACGACTCGTCTGCAAGATCAATCATATTGTGGAGGTTACCAGTATGATACTTTCCCTCCTCGTAGACCACTCGGAGGTAGAGCCGCGGTGTCTGTCCCAGTTTACTTCGAGACGTTGGCTGGTTCTTCAGTGCTCGCCAACAAAGCGTGTCTAACCGCTCTACATCATCTTTAGTGAGATTAGTGTCTGCGGCGGCGTTCTCGTCGACCAATCCGTAGAACGGGAAGATCCCATACACAATCCGGTGGTCATCGAGACCGAAGCCGCCTTGTCGGTTCTCGTCGTCAGTCGCGATGACACTGGTGAGCGAGTCGTAGTCCTGATTCTCCTCAACCTTGTTGAGTGACTTGGCAGGGAGAAACTGCACAGGACCTTGGTATTGGTTTGGGAACGCACCTTGGAGTGCGTTCTGGAGTTTATCATCATCGTCGTCATCACTGGACTCGAAGGTGAGTGCCGCGCCGAAGTACCGAACGTCGGTCGCTCGGCTGAGGAATTTCTTACCGATGTCCTCGACCTCCTCGATATCACTTGCTTCGGAGATCTCGTCCAGAATATCGAGCGTCAGTGTCTTGCGACCTTGCGATTCTCCGTCAACCTTCTTTACATACACACCGTATCCGTCATCAAGGAGTTGATCTCGGAGGTACCGTTTGAGTCGAACGTCAGTGACGATTCCCTGTCCAGTTTCAGGATCACGTCGTGGACGGTCCTCGGCGAGTGGGTTCCCATTAGGGTTGCAGTCCTGTGCGTCGGTAACAAACAACATCTCGGAACGTGGGAAGTCTGGGGAACTCATGCTGTGGCCTCGCTTGCATCTTCGTCGGTTGACTCACTATCCGATTCGTGGAGGTCGAACGCCTGTGGCATCGCCCTACGTCCGAATGCTGTTCCGAGTGCTACAGCGAACCGCATATCATCACGGCTGATGGACCACTCGGTCGGGTTCTCTTCGTATGCCTCAAGCAGACGATCGACGACTTCCGGGTACAGGACGTTGTGACCCTCCCCATCAGCCGCGTACACACGGGCGTTGTCAAGTGCGGTCTGAACGGTTTTGCGCAGCGTGTCGAGTGTGAGCTTGTCGGCTTGGACACGCGTATCGAGAGGCTGGCCCATGTTTCGTTCATGCTCTTGATGCCAGCTGATCTGTCCGATCAGCACTCCACTGAGACACGCAGCGCGGCGCTCAGTGTTGTCTTTGCCACTATCGAACATCGGTCGGTCAAGGAACGATTCGAGTCTGTGCTCACGGATTTTGGTCAAATCTGTGAGCTCGGGAAGGTCCTGTGTCATGGATTGATCGCGAGGGGTTGCACCACCACTGAGGCCATCTAATAGCCCAGCGCGTGAGAGGGTCTCTAATTGAACGAGTTGCATCGCGGGAACCTGCCATGGGACGCCATCTTCTCCATGTTCATCACCAAGCCGGTCTACAAATTCCCCTAACAACACGGATGCGTCAACTGGTCTTCCTTCGAGGAGTTGCTGATCAACCACTCGCCGGAAGTCATCCTCGGCGTCGTCGCGCCGTCTGAAGGTAGCGTTAGTGAATTCATGTCCGACAATTTTGTAGAAAGCGATGCGTCTTGCTTGGTCTCTATCATCCGGTAACTCCAGCAAGTCCCAATTTGTAGACACTCCTAGGCCACCGTAAGCTGTAGCACTGAGTGACTCATATACCGTCGAAACCAGGCCATCGGCGATCTCGTTTACCCAGTACGTGCTTGCCGAAGGGGTTTCAGCAACGATATGTGTGTCATCACTGATGGGGCTCACGAGGTAGTAGAATCGCAACTCGTCGGACAGTGCTCGGATGGCCGGGTTATCTGCTTCTTCGATGTCAAATGTCACTCGCGCCATTGGCGGGCGGTCATTGTTTTCCTCTGGATCAAGCGACTGCACGGCATTCCAGAGCGTCTGCGCTTTCAGGCCTGTCACTTCACCAGCGAAGTAAGGAATAGCGTACGTCTCAACCCCACTTGTCCTGAAGACACACTCTTCTAAGAGTGATTTCGCCTGGCTCATCAGCTGGCCTGTTTGTTCACTGACCGGGTAGTTCCGCCAAGACTGATCCTGTCGAAGTCCTGGTTGCACGTCTGGATGTTTAATCGAGAAAATTTCGAAGGGGCCGGTCTTCGGAGTGCCAACAACGCGATCTTCTTCACCAGTAACGTAGCCGGTAGCCTCTCCGGATGATGTCCGCCGATCAAGATTCGCATCAGTCAGGTTTGCAGTCAAATACCTTCGCATCGCGGCGTCCATTACATCCAGTGTCCCAGGGTAGAACGTCTCCACTCCGTTCTCACCAGAGTGCTCAGATAGGTCGCTCAAGTCAATGGTCATTCCGACTGTCAGGACTGTCGGTTCAGATCCCTGTAGAAGGTCCGTAAGATCGTCTTTGATCTCCTCCAGCACCTTACCATCCTTCTTGAAAATTGTTCCCAGCCGATTCAACACCCACCCGTCAGGGTGTGCCTCGTCTGAGTCGACTACACCGCGTACAGCATCGTAGTTACACCACAAACGAAGGCGATTAATATGCGTATTTTTCAATTTCTCCGGTTTGTTGCCTGTTTTGGATCCTGCCTGAGTAAAGCTGTAATCTGCACCACGACCAGACGTTTTAGCAGCGTAGCCGAGTCGAGCGAGATCATCATCGCGGAGGGTGTCAACGGTCAAATCTGTGTATTCAGCTGGATCGCTGGTCAGATCCATATGGATGGTGACTAGCCGACCATCATCGACGTATGCCGATAACTCGGCTGGTGTTCTGAACAGTCCGGAGTCGTCCTCTGCGACTGCTAACACGCCGTAGAAGGTCATCAGATCCTCAAGGGATGTCACGGGCTGTCCGTGCCAATACTTGTCCACTGCCTGCTGGAAATCCTCGACCCCCGGGTTACTCATACGGGCGGCTCCTCCAGTTCGCTCTCTCGGATGTTCACGAAGCCGAAGCCCATCGCGTTCCGTTCGCCGATGCCAGTGTCGAGTGCCAGGTTCAGGTGGCGGCGGTGATCGTTGTCACGCACTTGATACCCGAACCGCCACTTACTGAGGATCCACGTCTCCTGTTCACCCTCGGTCACGGTCACCGGAAGCGGGAACGTCTTGATGAGCTCGTAGCTGTCGAACAGGTCACCAGTGGTATCCGACGGGCCAGCGAGGTCGTCGGGTGCGAAGTGGCCATGCTTCCAGTCGAGGTTGTTCTCGAGTTGCGTCTGGAACGGGTCCAGCGTGTGCTCTTCTTTCCAGAACTCCGACTGGTCGGAGTCGACATCGATCCCGTAGTCGTCGAACTTCCACGGCGGGATCCGGACCAACACGCCCGTGCCAGTCTCGATCACACCCTTCGTTCCGGGTTCGCCAACATCGGGCGCGATCACCGTCTGGTCGGTGATCTCGAACGGCATCTCACCGATGTTCAACTCCGGGTTCGCGTCGAAGTCAGCAGCGATCGCCCCTAGGAGTTCACGATTTGGTGAGGCGACGAGCAGCGTCCGGCTGTCCCCCTCCGCCATATCTCCCGGAGGGAACGGATTCGAGAAGACGAGGCCCGTCGGCGCGTCATCACCGTGGCGATCGTCGAACTCGGTGTCGCTCAGCGCCCGCCACATCCGGCCCCGCAGTTTGTGGTGGTACGTATCGTCGTACGCCGCATCCGCGCGAGCGCGGAGTCGCGCTAATAGCCGGACCACGGTTCCTCCGTGTCGACTGTTGTAGTTGGCACGCCTGCCACTCTGGTTACTGGCACTACACATAAATCTGGTTGCTAGTATCAGCCCAGAGTAGCACAGGACAGGGTCTGATCGTAGCTGTTCGGTTCACCACCCCACCGCGTTCAGCCAGACAGCAGGTTCCTGCCGAAGCCTTGCGAGAGGGGTACGATATAAAACACAAGATGGAAGACGAGACAGTCGAGGCCCTGATGGATCGCCAACGCCACATTGCCGACCGACAGCGCGAAGTCAGGGAAACCATCTTGACCGAGGAGTCGGTAGAGGTGCGGTAGGTGACTCCCGATGCGCGTACGTGACCCCGACGAGCGGGAACGGCTGGAGTTCTTGGGCCGTGAGTCTGACATCCCGCTTTTGACGGACGCCGAACGGGAGGAGACGCTGGAGTTCATCAGCGACCGAGCTGGGGACGACGACCGTGACGCCGAGACGGGCGAAGAGTTCGACCCCGACGAGTACCTTGGCGGCATCGGAAGTGAACTCCCGACTGTCGAGTAGACGCCCGATCGCCACCACTTGGAATCCAGAGTCGTCGACATCGGAAGCCGCCCCTTGGATCAACGATCAACAGACCCACACTGAGATCCAGACGCGATCGGCATCGTCGCGAACCGCCCCGGCACCGACCTGCTGAAACCCACTTCCGAACAACTGCGCGTACCGCTCATCCTGCTCGAGCGCCGCCACCACACCAGCGGCCAACTCCGCGGCTGTCGTGTAGAACTTCGTGCCAGTCGGGTGGTCGATCTGCTCTTCCCACCACGTCTGGTACTGGACCTGGAACGCCCCGTCACACTCGGGGGTCGTGCTATCGGGTCGATCCACCAGCGCCGACTGCTCGGCCATCGCCGCCGCGTCGGCACGCGCGATCTCCTGGAGTCGTGCCGAGCTTTTGAGCCCCACCTCGCGTTCGGCGTTGAGCGCCTCGACGAGTGCGTCACCCACCCGCCGACCGAGTGGCCGCGGCGTCGGTGTCGGCGAGGGCGTCGCAGTCGGACTCGCCGTCGGCGTCGATGACTGGTTCGCTGCTGGAGGCGCGCCACTGGCACGCTCCGCGCCCGTTCCCGCCCAAACTCGGGTACGACCCGAGCCCGTCGATCGGCAGTCGGCCTGTCGCAGCTGCCCCGCCGACGCTCAACCCGACGAGCCCGAGCAGCCCGAGGAGTGCCCGGCGCGTCCTCGTCGAGTCGTCCGCCGACGCTGTCGACTAATCCGCAAGACCAGGCGCCTCGTCTGTTCGTTTGACACTCCCGTCGGGTGCTACGTCGGGACTCGAGGGCGCACTGGCCCGCCACCGCTCGCGTGGGCTCTTTGGTGTCTCGTCGTCGTCGGTTCCGGTCACTCCGTTCTCCGTCCGCTCACTCCGATCACTGTCGGCCCCGCACTGGCGGTCGTCCCCTCACAGTCAGTCTCCGTACCGCTCGACGCTTCATCGGACCCATCACCAATGATCTGGACGGTCCCGATCGGTGTCCCAGTCAATCTTGATCCAGTCGCCTCGTCGTCATCTGAGTCTGAAAGCGTTGCGAGACTGAGACTCGAACAGTCGTGCGTCTCGGGGAGACGGTGTTCGTTACAATGTGGGCTCCCAAAGTAGTTGCACTGTCAAGTGGACTCCGTCTCACCGTATACGGCGCACTCTGCTGCTGCTGAGCGAAGCACTATCAGAGAGAATGGAACTACTCCTGCTTGGTTAGGTGTCGAACTCAACGGTGACGCCAGTCGTGGCCATTGATACCTTCGCTCTCCGTAGGTTTGCCTCCTGAAGATTCGAGCCCGTCAGGTCGGCATCATCCAGGTTAACCCTCGCCAGGTTTGCGCCCTGAAGATCAGTATCAATCAATTTTGCGCTTGTCAGATCGCTATCGGACAGATTCACATCGTGAAGTCCAGCATCCACTAGGCTTGCAGTTGACAAGTCCGTGTGCGCGAGGTCCGCGTTTGACAGGTCGACAACCGGCAAATTCGCCAGCTGGATATCAGCATCTCTCAGGTCTGCGTCAGTTAAAATAGCACTCTGAAGGTCAGCCTTGGTCAGAGTTGCGTTCGATAGATTTGCTCCTCGAAGATCAGCTTCTCTTAGACATGCCCTCTGGAGGTCAGCCTCTGCTAGATCTGCGTCCGCTAGATTTGTCTCGGTGAGGTCAGCCTCAGCCAGGTTCTTGATTTCCCCGCGTCGAATCGCCTCGATATCCCAATCTGGGTCCTCCGTCATTGCTAGTCACTTCCCTTGTGAGGGACACCCACTGTCGGAATCGAACCGACCTATACCATTATGGGTCAATGCGTCACCCGTCCACTGCTTGTTACCGAGTCAAAGTGCCTCGGAGTGTCTAACACCTTTGTTACCAGTGCCGACGGAGACTTGTCACGTTCTTGTTCCATATCACTGGAAGCACCTAATTGTGAATGCTGTTCTGCTGAGCAGGAGTGGCTATTTCGCAGCCCGGCGACCGAAGACGAAGACGAGTAGGGCCAGCAGCAGCGCGCCAGTTGCTGTTTCGAGAATCGTCAGGGCCTGCCCCACAGTCCCGGCTGGCCGGAAGTCACCGAAGCCGAGCGCCGTGAACGTGAGCGTACTGTAGTAGAGGCTCTCCCAGAGCACACTCGGATCACCAGGCAATTGTGTCCACGAGACCGGACGGCCCAGCGTTCCACCAGGGCCAACAGGGCGAATCATGCCACCAGCCAGATACGCCGCTGCAAAACTGATGATGATGACTACAGACCAGCCAATCACCCGCCCGAAGGTCTCACCATATCCAAAGAGCGAGCGCTGGACAAGTGCTAACACCCGATCTAACCCGGACTTCTGACGGGTTTGCATGTCTTGTCGAAGAATGAAGAACTGCTGCTGCCAACCTGGCAACGAATTCTCTCGAGCCAAACGCTCAAATTCTCGGTACACCCCACCAGCCCGGACCGCAGGGTCGTCTGCGTCACCACCTCTGTCTTCATTTGCACTAGCTTCGTTGTTATCCTCTGGTGCATTCTCATCCGGTTCAGACCCTGAATCGGGATTATCAAACGCACTTACGGGATCGTAGACGCAGCGATATGCATCAGGACCTACCGGCCCCAAAAGAAGTTGTTTGAGACGTTCCCCGAGAGTACGATCACGACCGTGCTCATCGTCTACTGGCTCAAGGCTTTTAAATGTCTTTTCATTTATTTGTGCATTCCCGAATACAGCACCACCTAATTGGGCGCCCGCCAGTCGTGTGCCGTACAGATCAGCACGGCTTAACTTCGCCCGTTCTAAGTCAGCTTCTGAGAGGTTCGCTCGGCTCAGGTCAGCATCAGTTAAGTCTGCCTTTTCCATTTTTATCCCTGCTAAGTTTTCTCCCCTAAGATCTTGGCCCTGCATTGATGCATTAGTCAAGTTGGCTTTCTTTAGTTTTGAACCTTCTGGCAGAACTGATTCTTTTAAGTTTGAGCTAATAAATTTTGTTTTTTCTAATTTTTTAACTTTCAAATTAGAACTACTTAAGTCTGCTTTTGAGAAGTCCGCGTTATCTAGGAAAGCCCGGTAAAGGTTCGCCTCAGGCAACTCGGCATCATGGAGTTCCGCCTCATGCAACTCGGCACGCAAGAGTTTCGCCTTATGCAACTCGGCATTATGGAGTTCCGCCTCATGCAACTCGGCATCATGGAGCTTCGCCTCATGCAACTCGGCATCATGGAGCTCCGCCTTATGCAACTCGGCGCTATTGAAGTTCGCCTCATGCAACTCGGCATCATCGAGGTTCGCCTCATGCAACTCGGCACTATTGAGCTTCGCCTCATGCAACTCGGCACCCCAGAGTCTCGCCTCATGCAACTCGGCACCCAAGAGTTTCGCCTCATGCAACTCGGCACCCAAGGGTTTCGCCTTATGCAACTCGGCATCATGGAGTTCCGCCTCATGCAACTCGGCACCCAAGAGTCTCGTCTTATGCAACTCGGCATCATGGAGTTCCGCCTTATGCAACTCGGCACTATTGAGCTTCGCCTCATGCAACTCGGCATTATGGAGTTCCGCCTCATGCAACTCGGCATTATCGAGTTTCGCATCATTCAGATCTGCAGTACGGAGGCCTGTATTTTTTATATTTGAATTTTTTAAAGATGAGCCAGAAAGATCTATAGTGTCATCTAATACCATATTTTTTATTATTGACCCATCTAAAATACAATTTACAGGAGAATTCATTTCTCGGACATCAGAGGGTGCGAGCGCTGTCTGGAGGTTTTCAACTGTCTTGTGTTCAGTTTCGCTGGGACAAGCATGCCACGCACACCGGCTAGTATCTGGGAGTGACTCTCGATAACAGCAACCTATTTTATTCCCAAATATCGTTTCCGATGTATACGTGTAGCCGCAACGGTCAGACGGCTGATCACCCATATTATATATAAGTTGTCAAGGAATTGCTACTTATTCAGTATTCCGGTTCAGATCGTAGGAGAGTATCCATCTGCAGTGTGCTATATTTCTTTTAAACTTAACTTAATCATGCAATTATAGTTATTTTATATCAATATTAATATTCTGTAATGTGTTAAGTGACTTGTGCCTGAATGCACGCAGTGCCCGTACCCCACTATCGGTGAGGGTGAGCTTCTTGCTCCTACCACTGCTGTCCACACGTACGTACTCGTACTTTGAGTCTGGCCCAAGAGGAGAGATCAACTGTGACTGGAGTCGCTGTTGAGCCGTGTTCTTGTCAGTGCCACTCGTCGGATCAGCGAGATCTGTGGTGAGCGAATGCCCTACGTCGTCAGCACGCTGAATCACTGCGGACTTGTTCGGGCCAGTGCCGTTCGTTGTGAGCTCTTGGATGATCGCCATCAACGCAACCTGATCAGTCGTCGGCGAGTCGATTGGGTATGTCTCGAGCCGCTCAGTCGGGTCGTCATCACCCTCTTGCTCCTCAGTGTGCGTGATGTACGCCGTCACATCTGTCGAGGTATCCATCGACCCGAGTGCAGCACCAATACTGGCCGGTCGTTTGCCTGTCGAGACGTTGAGGTACACCGTGTCGGACTCATGCTGATCTTGATCTGCGAGTGTAGTCACGAGCCCCAGCACATCGTAGAGGTCAGTGTGATCGCACTCGTAGATCTGCTCTACGCGAGCATCGGGAAATGCAGATGCTTCGAGTGCAGCCATCACATCAGCATCGAGGTGTTCGTGCACAAGGAGGTAACAAATGTCGGGAGACAACACCTCAGCAGCCTGGACCATCGTCGGAATGTCTGTTTCACCACTGTACAAGAACAGGTGTACACGACGAGTAACGTCCATTGGTACGGCTGATAGACAGCGACTGATAAGAGGTTGTCGTTAACAGTACACATCCGCCGTCAAAATGGCGGTGGGGTATCGATACTGTACCTCCACCCCGTCGGTGGGAGAGCACAATCGCCAGGCCCCACTTTTGCACCTATCACAACGACTGGGTAGTACGACGCAGGTGGCGCCGCCACTTGCGCCCCGAGCCCACACATGACAGAGAATACGTCGAACGCTGATGGTGAGACGTGTACGGAGACGAGTAGTTTGGATACCGCGGCGTCTGCGGGCAGGAACTCGGACAGTGACCTGTCTCACTCGGCCACGGGGCCGTCGAGCGAGTCGACCGATACGACGGAGCCTGCTGACCAGCGCACCCCCGAGGAGCAGTCGCCGACCACTGGTGGGGCTGAGTCGCGGTCTGGTAGCGAGCCGCCTGCGTCGGAGCAGGCGACGGCGTTGACGCTGCAGACGCCCCCGACGCAGTCGCTTGATGACGTTGCTGGGCTGCCGGACGTCAAGAACCGCATTCAGCAGACCGTGTTCCAGACGGCCGAGACGGAGGCGGGGCCGGCCGCGACGCCGAGCCTGCTGGTGCACGGCCAGCGCGGCAGCGGGTACCGGGCCATCGCGCAGAGTGTTGCCGGGTCGCTGGGTGACCGTGGGTATGCGTACGCGTACGTTGATGCCGTCGGGCACCACACGGGCGAGTTTGAGAACTTCACTAACTTGTTCGAGCAGGCGCGGGCTGCGGCGCCTGTCGTGCTCTTCTTGGAGTGTTTCGACGACATCTACGACCAGACTGCCATCAACGAGCTCCACACGCAGATGGAGCATCTGCGGGCCACGGACGCTGACGTGTTCGTGATCGGGACGGTGATGACCGAGTATGTCCAGGATGAGGTGCTCGCACAGTATGCTCGGGCGTTCGATGTGCGAGTTGGCATTGAAATTCCGGACCGCGACCGGCGGGCGAAGTTGCTCACCTCGGAGTTGGCGGCTATCGCCGACAGGGATGCGATTGCTGTCGAAGTGCCGGTGCATGTGCACGACCAGCTTGCCGTCGAGTTGGATGGCTATAGCCCGCGTGAGATTAGCGGTGTTGTGCGGCGTGCGGCTGCACGGGCCACGGCCACTGCCGACGATGACGAGACCCCAACAATCACTACGCCGGTGCTGCGAGAGACGATCGAGACGTGTCGGACGGAGCGCGTTGCGAATATCCAGGCGCGGACGGCGGTTGCTGACCTGGATATTGCTTCGGTTAGCTTTGATGATATCGGCGGGCTGCGCGACGCGAAAGCGCATCTTCAGGAACTGCTCACGCAGCCGCTTGAGCGGCGCGCCACGTACGAGGCGTGTGGGCTCACGACCGGCGGGGGTATCCTCCTGCACGGGCCGCCGGGCAATGGCAAGACCATGCTCGCGAAAGCGGTGGCCACGGAGACCGACCGGACGTTCATTTCGGTGACTGGCCCGAAACTCACGGGCGTCATGTCCTCCGCAGAGGAGCGCATCCACGCGCTGTTTGAGAAAGCGCGTCGGAATGCCCCGAGTGTCATCTTCTTCGATGAGTTCGATTCGATCGGCGTGCAGCGTGGGCACTACGATGGTGCGCGTGACGACGTGACTAACACTCTGTTGACCGAGTTGGACGGCGTCCACGACAACGAGGATGTCATCGTCATGGCGGCGACCAACCGGCTGGACGCGCTCGACCCGGCCGTGTTGCGGCCGGGACGGTTCGAGCATCTCGTTGAGGTCACGACGCCGACTGACACTGCCCGGGCGGAGATCTTCCAGGTGCACACCAGCGAGGTCCCCCTTGCAGGCGATGTGACCCCGGAGTGGTTCAGTCGGACGGCGCCGGCGGAGTTGTCTGGGGCCGAGATTGCGGCGTTGGCTGAGCAGGCCGTCCGTGTCGCCATCCGGCGGCAGCCGCACGCGGCCGAGGAGCCGCCTGTCGTGCATCGGTGCGATGTCACGACGGCGATCTCCGAGCGTGCCGAGTGGAGTGGGCAGTCGTCTGATGAGATGGACCGGATGTTCTGTTAGGCATCCCACGCGCACCATTGTTTCTTGATTGTGTCGCCACTGTGACAAGCCGTCCTCCTCGGAACTGCATACAGACCAGCCATAGCCCCCGCCAACGTCCTCCGCGAAACGCGTCGCATCCTCTGTGGTCCTGCCATTGATGAGACCGGCTGTGATCCGCACCACACTCTCGCTGCAAACTGTCAGGACCACCCTGGTGTCGATGCACGTGGGTGTGATTGTTACCAGCACCCCCCAGGCCATCAACACAATAAGCGACCTGTATACACCTCCAGTACTGTTGGTGACTTCCTTCTAACCTACCTCCTCCAGTACTCAGTCGTGTATGACCTCGCTGTCAGCGCCGGACCGCGTCATTGGGATTGGCCACGGTGGTATCGAGCTTGTCAAGACGCTTTTCGAGCAGGAGTGGTACCTTGATGCCATCCTGGCGCCGCGTCATGGTGACCGGAACGAGGTGACGGTCCAGTTCATCGATACGGCGACTGCGGAGGCAAACGAGTTGACGACCTGGTGTAGCGAGCGGGAGGCGGCCATCGCCGAGCGGCAGGCCGAGTTGCGAGCGCCGGGGGAGGGCGATCTCGGTGACATCAGTTTCGAGACGACGATTGTCACCGAGAACATCCCGCAGACGGATGCGGTGGACCTGTGCGGGCCTGCCGTCGTTGAGGATGTTGCTCGGGACCGTGGGTTTGACCCAGATGATTGGTGGATTGACCAGACTGATGTCTCGGAGACGCTGGACTTCGCGCAGGGGGTCTACCGGCGGCGCGGGCTGGCGAAAGCGACGCTGTTCAAAGCGCTGACTGAGGACCGCGACCTCATCAGCGATGTGGATATGATTATGCAGGGCGAGGTGGCGATTTGTGTCGGGCTGGGTGGCGGCACCGGGTCTGGGCTCGCGCTCGATGTCGCGCGGCTGATTCAGGAGAATGCGCCGTCCTCGGATGTCACGCTGTTCGGCGTGTTGCCGAGTGAGTACGAGCATGAGGATGACCGCGTCGGGGCGAACGCCTTCGCTGCGCTCTCCGAGTTGGAGTACGCGCAGGCCCACCAGGATGCGGGACCGCTCTTCCGTGATGTCGTCATCACGCCGATCGACGCGACTGGCTACGAGGGGAAGGGCGGTGATACGTTTGGGACGGCCACGTCGCTCGCGGAGTTCGATGAGGCGTTCAGTTCCGTGTTCGTCTCCTACTATCACAACCAGGAGGAGAATGCGTTCGATAAGACGCCGTCGCACGGTCCGTTCACCGTCGCGGTGCCCCAGATTGCCCGGTATACGGTTGGCAATATTGACGATGCGTCGGCTGCTGTCGAGGAGGCGATCGACGCGCTTGAGTCGGAGTGTTCGGCGCTGGCTGCCCTGTATGAGACGACAGCGGAGTTCCTGAGCAATTGCGGGGCGAGTCAGCGCCCCGCCGAGCTGACGAAGCAGGACCGTCGGAGTCTCCGGAATCGGCTGGAGTGGATTGCTGACTTCGTCGACCAGGAGTTGTTCGACGAGTTGGAGTTCACGACGGCCACGCAGTTCCAGCGGAAGCTCGCCGATGCGCGTGACGAGGGTGGTGATGATATCGTGGACGTGATCCAGACGCTGCAGTACCTCACCAAGACGCTGGCGTCTGACCAGACTGAGTTCGTGGATGAAACGGACCGGCGGCTGGCGGAGGTCCTCCAGCAGGCTGTGAAGACGCTGCAGACGCGGTCGGAAGTGCTCCAGCGGGTGGCCGATATCGAGAACAGCCGGATGGCCAAGCGGGTTCGGGAGACGCTCCAGTTGCGCGATACCGACACTGACGATGTGTCGCTGATTCGCTCGACGCTCCAGACTAATCTCGACCACACGACGGAGACGGTCCGTGAGTTGGAAACCACGGTCGAGGACAAGGAGACGGCGTACGAGACGGCGATGCGTGAGCACGAGGAGACCGTCGCTGACCGGATGGACACGTGGCGCGTGGAGACGCAGAGCGCTCGTGACACGGTGCTGGCGCTTGACCCGACCCACGCTCGCCGGCAGGCGGTGCAGCTGAAGGACGCCCTGGTCGAGTTCATCACCGACCTCGATGCCGTGACGGACCCCACGGAGGCGACGGAGGTGCCGACTGACGAGTTGGAGGCGGCTGCCCGGGAGTTGGCGACGACTCTCCAGCAGGGAGCTGAGACCTGGGAGACTGAGCAGCCGGCTTGGTGGGGGAACATCGCGGGTGCTGCGGACCAGCTCCGGCAGGCCCGCTGTGTCTTCCTCAAAGGGCAGGCTGACCCTGGCATGCGGAGTCACCTGCCGTGGATGACGGCGACTGAGCAGGAGCTCGCTCAGCATCACAAGCGTGCTGAGGAGCTTGCGACGTCGCTCCGGCGCGATGGCGTGTTTGACGTGCAGGTCACGGACGACACGTTCAGTGCGACGGTCACTGTGGACCCGGCTGTGGTCGAGACCGAGGCTCGCGAGCGGGTGCAGGCCGCGGTCGACCAGGTGCTGGCGGTGACGGGTGACCTTGCGACGATGGACCAGGCGACTGAGCGCGACCTGGAGACGCAGTTGCTGGAGGGTAACCTGGAGCGTGTTGAAGAGCGGGTGGCTGGCTGCATCGACACGAGTGTCGATGGTCCGACGGGTCTCAAGACGGACCTCGCTGACACGAAAGCGGACCTGGAGGCGGCTATCGATAAGCAGGAGCGTCTGCAGGCGTTGGACTCGTACTTCGATACGGTCGTGTCTGCTGGCTACCTCGATACGGTCGCGAACGCGCGGGCGACCCGTCAGGCGGCGATGGATGAGATTGACGAGACGCAGTATGTTGGCGACGGTGCGGACGAGTACACGTACATCAAGCGGGTTCACCCGGAGGACCCGCTGCAGCACGTGAACACGGCCGACTCGTTGGCGGCGTCGAGCCTCCTTGACGAGACCGAGCGGCAGCGCTTTGCTCGGGAGGTCGAGCAGTTGGCCAAGACGTCGCTGGAGTCGGAGTACAGCGGCCTCCGGGAGCGTCGGTTGACGCATGATGCGACGCGGTACCGCGATCTCAAGGTGAATGTCGGCCTCGTCAGCGCGGCGCTCGACCGGTTTGAGGGCGCGGACTTCGGGCTCCAGCAGATGATGACGAACGCCTTCGGCCTGCAAAACTCGGCGTCCGATTTCGGGACGCTGACTGCCGATGTCGGTGGGCCGTGGGATATGGGCGTTGCCGTCTTCATCGATGGGGTGTTCCTCGACAACCTGCGGAACGCCACCGAGTATAGGGAGTCGTACCAGGCGCGTGCCCGCGACGGGTCGAGCAGCATTCACCTGCACCACACCCTGGGGCTCGAGCAGGGCTGGCTCGTCCGGCGTGCGGACATGGTCAACGTCCGGAGTAGTGACCTCGCGGTCTACTTCGCGGCCGACCCGTTGACGACGATTCGCGAGGAGTACATTGAGCAGTGTCCCGTCGCTGCCACGCGGCAGGCGACCACCGCCACCGCCGCCGCGAACAGTGCTGATGACAGCGGGCAGGATGCCGGCAAGGAGACGGATACCAGTTTGGCCACGAGGTCTGATGACGTGGAGGTGACCGAGTAGCGATGCCGGCCTGCTCTCCCGACCACCGTCCTGGCGGAGATCGCGTCGATCGACCTCCGCCGTGACCGCTATCGCCCATCGCGTCTCGTGCGCCAACTGCCATTACACCCACACCACACACCCTATGTCCACGGAACCAACCGGCCCGGTGTCGTACCTGCGTTCGAAGAGCGAGTTCATGATGCTCGGCGTCTATATCGTGGCGCTGGTGGGGCTCGCCCAGCCCGTCGCCAACCTCATCGTCCGAGGCTGGTGGGAGCAGCCGCACTCTGTCGTCTACCAGCTGGTGACGCTCGTGGCCGATGTCGGGCTGGGCCTCGCGACGATCGAGGCCTTTGTCTTTGGCTTCGGCGCTGTCGCTCTCGTGTTGATGACAATCGATCGGGCTAAGCGCATTCAGGCTGCGCTGCTGTGGCTCGGGATTGCTGTCGCGGCCACGCAGTTCGTCACTCGTGGGTTCCTGTTCAAGGTGGCCGTGAACCCGCTGGCGCACCTGCCGGTCTTCGTTGTCGGGGCCATCGTCGGCGCCCGGCTCTTGCTGCCGCTCGCCGCTTGGCGGGCGCTGACCAACGGGACGATCCCGTCGACCCGGCGGTTCCCGCGGGCGCCGCTGGCCCTCGTCACTGGGCTTGCGATGGTCCTCATCGGTGCCTGGGTCGAGGCGCACGTCGTGTTCCCGGTTGCGGTTACCACCCTGCCGACACTGCCGATTGCGACGCTCCAGCGGACGCTGCTGGAGGTCACCATTGTCCCGAATCGTCTCGCGATCGATTCTGTCGCGGCGATGGCGCTTCTGGCCGTTACGCGTCGGTTTGTCGCGTACAAGTCGACGCGGTCGGTTGTCGTGCTCGGCCCGAAAGGGTCCGGCAAGACGACCTTCGGTCGCGGCGCGCTGGCTGATTGTGAGCGGTCGGCTGGCGTCGAGATGAATGGGTCGGACAATATGCTCTCTATCGGTGGTCACGGCACCGACGGTGACACCGCGACGGTGAGTAACACGCGGGAGAATATCGAGCGCTCGCTTACGATGCAGCGCGGGCAGCTGTTCCCGACTGACCTTACCATCTCGACGCTTGACCACGCCGGCGAGAATCTCAAGGGTCTGGCTATGTCGATGGAGGGGAAAGAGGAGATTGAGGGGCTCGGTCGTGTGAAGGTTGAGGAACTCCGTCAGGAAGTGGTTGCGGCTGACACCATCATTCTCCTCATCGACACTGCTGCCTATCAGAAGGGTGAGCCGGCGGGGCTTGACGCGTATGAGACCATCCTGGGTGAGATCGACCCGGAAACGCAGGTGCTCCTCGCGGCGAGTAAGGCCGACTACCTCGCTGAGGAGTTCCGCCAGGCTCGCCAGCTCAACCCGTTTGATTCCACGAACCTCCCGGTGTTCACCGAGTGGGTCAGCACCAAGCTGGGCGATCATAATGCTATCCGGGCGCTGTTGAACGCGGCTGACCAGGATACGATCTATCCCACGTACTTCGCGTCTGAGGCGGTGGCTGATCCGGAGACGGTCGATGGCGTCGTCGACCGCGAGCCGGTCACCGACAACGGGAGTCGCCATCCCTACGGGTTCGTGGAGTTGCTCAAACAGATCCGCTAGTCGTGCGGCACCGTCTGCAAACCACCATCATCCACCCAATCCCATGAACGTCACACTCTACGAGACGACTGGCAGCCGTATCACAACGACCGGCGATACTGCTGGACGGGGGCACGAGGCGCCGCCGGTGAGAGACTGGTTCCACGAGGACGTGTGTGCCGTTTTCCGTGCCGATGGCACGACGGCTATCGTCCTTCGAGGGCAGCGGCACGGTGCTGGTCGGATCGACCAGTTCTATGCCGTTTTGCACCCTGAGGCTGACGAGTTGCCGTTGAGCGAGCCTACGACAGTGCGCGCGGAGCAGCACTCCACGGCCCGGTCTACTCACGCGGGCAGTCGTCAGACCACGGCAGGCGGTCCAGAGTGGCTTCGTGCCACAATCCGTGAGGTGGCGGATATCGATATCGTCGCGCACGGGGAGCGGTTCGCCGAAGTCCACCGCAAGGTCTTCGAGAGTGGTGCCTGGCCTGGTGACGAGGCTATGCTCCAAGTCTTGGGGACGGAACTTGAGCCTGAGGCCCCGGTCGTGTGGACAACGGGTCGGGTCAGCACGGCTGTCATCGCCGGACGGATTGCCAGCGAGCAGTTGTCAACAGGCGAAGTCCTGGTGACTGCCGGTGAGCAAGATCTCGGATGGCAGTCGACGCCGACGGTTGTCATCCGTGTGGATAGTGCCAGCCCGTCGACAGCGGTGCGCCCGACTGACGCGACTAAAGCTGCCATTGACGAGGCACGGCTTACGGCTTTCCAGCAGGCTGTGGCCCATGAGGCCGATAAGCTGGTTGAGACGACCAAGTTCGATCGAGCGCGGATCTGGCGTGCATTGCTTTCCGCATGGCCTGAGCGTCCTGCAGTCACGCAGCGTCTCATCAGTCGGCTCCGCTAGTGATCACACATCGAAGGCCAGGACCGGCTCAGCTGTGGCATCCAAGACGAGCTTACTGAGCAGGAGGAGTCAACATTCGGATACCCTGTCTAAAGGCATCTATTCTCATTCAGTAGTCGATACAGCACTTAGAGCGTGTACTCATGCGCTGAATCACCCGAACCCGGAAACCCGGAAACCCGGAAACACCCCCATCGAACCTTTCAGTCTGGCACCGAACCACTCGGCCATGATCACGAACGCGAGCGTCCTGCAGGAGGGGTTCGTCCCCAACGACTCCATCCACCGGAACCGCGAGGTGAACGCCCTCTCGCGCTCGCTGGACCCACTCACCCGCGGCCGCGCCACCGACCCGGTCCTCCTGACCGGCCCGTCGGGTGTGGGGAAGACGACCTTTGCGCGCTTCGCCGTTGACCAACTCCAAGCGACCGTCCCCGAGGTACGAGCGGTCCACGTCAACTGCTGGGAGAGTCACACACGTCGGGCCGCCCTGTTCGACGCCCTCGAGTCACTCCAACTGGCGACGGACCTCCACCGCACCTCGACGAGTCACGACGAACTCCTCGACCGCCTCGCCGACGTCGACGCGCCGGTGGTGCTCATCCTCGACGAGGTCGATCAGTTGGACGACGCGAGTGTCGTCTACGACTGCTACGCCACGGCGGGCGTGACCACGATCCTGATCACGAACGACGAAGGCGAACTGCTGCACGGGATGGACAGCCGCGTGCGGTCCCGGCTGCAAACGGCCGATCACATCCACTTCGACGCCTACACCTCCCGGCAACTCGCAGACATCCTCCAGGCACGTGTCGACCACGGGCTCGTCGCCGACGCGATCTCGGAAGCGCAACTCCTGGAGATCAGCGACGCCGCCGCTGGTGACGCCCGCGTCGCCCTCTCGATCCTCCGCACAGCCGCCCAGACGGCCGCGTACGAGGAGCGAGCCACGATCACCGACGGCGACATCGACGACGCCATCCCACGCGGAAACAGGCTGTGCGCGCCCAGACACTCGACACGCTCCGAGAACCACAACGGGAGTTGTTCCGCCACCTCCAGGAGGCAGGCGAGATCGCCCCCGGCGAGTTGTACGAGGAGTTCGCCGCCACACGCTCAGACCCGCCCACCAAGCGGACCGTCCGGTCGTGGCTCCAGAAACTCGCCCACTACAACCTCGTCGAGCGATCGGGGAACGGCCCGACGCGAACGTACGCGCCAGTGCAGGAAGCGACGCACGTTCCGTCACCGTGACACGCTGTAGGCTCACGAGCACCCTGCCCGAATACACGCACTGCTCGCCGACTATCAGGTTAGACTGTACTAACCAACAGCGACACCCAGTCAGACGCTTGTGTTGGTTAGCTTTTCGTACTCACCTTTCGTCACAGTATCGTATAGTTCCATTCATAAATTGGTGCTACACCATGTCTGACGGATCGCTAATAGTAAGTACTAGAGCAACAAGTATCTAGCAGTATGGCAGATCACATCGACGCAGAGACGGGGGAAGACCTCCTTGCAGAACTGTTCGCCGACGTTGACGGGACTGCGATTCTCGTCGCCCCGCCAGCATCGCTGTTGGCAACGCTCGGACAGGTAGACACAGACGCACTTCCAGCGACGCTGGATGTCCTCGCCCGAGAGGACGCACTGAAGACTGCCCGCAGCGACTTCCTTGTCGCTTCGAATCTCGCAGACCACATCGAAGCCGACCGCCTGGAACTGCGTGCGCTCACAGGGACGAACGAGACGACACTCCTTGCGAGCGAGAATACGCTCTCGACTGTGGTCGACACCGAGGGCCTTCGACCGATCGCAGTTCCCGCAACCGACGATACCGTCATCGCCGACGTGTACACGGCCTACCGTGAGCGGTTCGACGAAGCCGAGTCGTTCGACCTCCGTACACCAGGCCGGGCGCGGGCGCTGGACCAGCTTGCCTCCGATGTCGGCGCTGGTGTCCGTGATGATTTCGAGGCCGTGCTCGGGACCCTAGACGAGGTGAGCGACGACACGATCGACGCCGTGACGCTCTCGTTGCTCATCGCCGCGCGCAACGAGGCACTGTTGTACGACATCTCGAAGTGGGGCGAGGACACAGGTGTCGCCTCGAAGGCGACCTTCTCTCGTACGAAGACGAACATCGAGGATCTCGGTCTGGTCACCACGGAGAAGGTCCCAATCGACGTGGGGCGGCCGCGACTGCGCCTTCTCCTCGCCGACGACGACCTCGCCGCGGCCGACCTGGACGCGTTCGCGACCGTCGCACAGCAGAAACTGTAGACGACGCGGAGCAGTCAGTACGTCTCGACCTCGACATCGAGTCGGTCGAAGTCGTCGACGTTCCGAGTGAGCACGGGCTCGTCGATGACGGCCGCCGTCGCGGCGATGATCACGTCGCCGTCATCGACTGGCGTCCCGTCGTTCTGTAACTCCCCGGCGAGTCGGCCGGCCTTCCGCATCACGGCCGTGTCGGCTGGGTGCACCGGCTTCGAGGCGAGTACCTCCTCGACGGTCGAGCGCTCGGCCTCGGAGTCCGTCGCCCGGGCGACGCCGTAGTACAACTCGAACAGCGTCATCGCCGAGAGGCGTTGTTGGATGAGGTTCGCCTCGAGTTCCTGCGCCTTCGTGACAGCATCCGCGTCACCGTTCATTAGGTCGATCAGGAACGGAGTGTCGAGCAGCACGCTACGCGTTCTCCAGTCGATCGGCCGTCGCCTCGAGATCGCCACGCCGCCGCTCGCGCCGCTCGGCAACAGCCTCCCGGACTGCGTCCGCCTCCTCGTCGTCGAGAATCCCAGCAAGGTCGAGCAACGATCGCTCACCGGCGAGCCGGAGAACCACATCCGAGAACGTCTCGTCATCCTCTTTATGGGCGGCGAGACGTCCGTAGGCCTCGTCCGAGAGCCTGATACTCTTCGACATGTGCATACAGTTGTGTGCAGCCGCTCAAATGGCTTTCCCCGACCGTAGGGCCGACCGACCGTCGCGCGTCGACGGCCTGTCCACCACGCCGCTCACTCGTGGGCTCTTCGACTCACGAGGTCGCCCCCGAGGACGCGGAGGTCGGCGAGACTGCCGAGCGTGTACACGAGCCACTAGACGCCATCGTACGCCAGCACGGGGAACTCGTGTGTCCCAACGGTCGTATCGAACCAGCCGGGCACGATTGTAACGCCGAATCCCATCGGTTGCCGATCAATCCCTTCGCTTCCGGATTGCTGCGCCTGCTTGTGCGTGTCCTCAAACCAGCCCAGAGGCCTGGTGAGTCTATGACGGGATGTGTAGCTACCACGGACTGTCTGATCCTTTTTGATTTGTATTGTAATGGCGCCGTAGAGGATATAACCAGATTATGTCCAACCACAGAGTAATCAGATGCCCCACACAGCGCGGATACCGCCAGCGATGAGGCTAAATGGTGAGCGCCCTATACAGAGAACATGATTACACGATTAACAGCCCTCCGCGCAGACGAACTCTGTGACGCTGCGACGGAAGTGGCAGCAACTGAGGGAGTTGAGGGGCTCCTTGTGTTTGTCACAGACGGCGGTGCAGCGGTTGTTCAGGACAGTCTTTCCACCTTCCGTGATTTCTCCGTGCCGGTCTTTGGCGGCGTGTTTCCAACGCTAGTCCATGATGGACAGACCGTAGAGGATGGGGCACTGGTGTTCGGGCTTCCAACACGCCCTACTGTGACAGAGGTGACAGACCTGAGCGACCCGACGGCAGACCTGAGCGCACAACTGGACCCGTCACTACTTGATACAGAAAATCAAACGGCGTTCGTCTTTGTTGACTCGTATGCTGACCGGATTGGTGATATGATCAGATCACTGTTCGATACATACGGTGTTGAATTCAATTTCATCGGTGGTGGCACAGGGACGCTCAGCGATGAGGAACATCCGAGTCTGTTCACTGAGTCTGGTCTCCATACAGATGCTGCCGTGATTGCGACCGTTCCGTTATCAAGTTCTATTGGCGTCAATCATGGGTGGAAAGATATTGACGGACCGTTTCGGGTCACAGAGGCAGACGGGACAACAATGAAATCGCTGGACGGTGAGCCAGCGTTTCAGGTGTACAAACGTGTTCTTACATCAGAGGCTGATGTGGATATTGACCGAGCAAACTTCTTTGAGACCGCAAAGGCGTATCCGTTCGGTCTCAGTCGAATGGGGACCGAACCCATCGTTAGAGATCCATATACAGTGAATAATGATGGATCGATGGAATGTTTTGGCGAGATTCCAACAGGTGAATACGTTCATATTCTTCATGGCGACTCACAAGAGTTAGTCGACGCAGCTGGGGCGGCTGCGACAACTGCAATTGACGGACCAACAGACTCCACTGCTGGTGATAACACCGACACATCTTCCAGCGAGGAGGAAGCGTTGCTTACGTTTGATTGTATTTCGCGTGTACTATACCTCAACGACGATTTCGAGCGTGAACTAGAGGCTATTGGGGCCAATGGCCACCGTCTCCATGGAGCACTCTCAATTGGTGAGGTTGCAAACGACGGTCACGGGCATCTTGAGTATTTCAACAAAACTACAGTTGTTGCATCGCTGTCTAACGAATGAGTTCCAGAGAACAGCAGGTGCAGATCCTGTATGAGATCTCCCTTGCAATCGGCCGTGGTGGCAGCGTTGAGGCAGTCGCAAGAGAGGCTTTATCAGCTTATGTTCGAAAACTGAATTGTTCGGCTGGGGCAGTATTCGAACTGACAGACGATGCAGTCAGCGGGCAGGTGCTCAACCGTATCACTGCGATTCCTTCGCAGCCTGGAGTCAACGAGGCGTTTCAGACCGCTAATCAGCGACTCTCCGACCTCGTTGTGAACGGACAGATAGACGACGCCCTACCCGTCAGGTCCTCAATCGATGTGGGGGCCACTGCTCATATCATGAAGCTCCCTCAGTTTGGCGTTCTCCTGTTGGTCAACTCCAGCGGTGAGATTCCAGCAGATGTATTGGCTGCTCTTGGAGAGCTTAATAAGAAGTTGGCCGACGCCTGTCAGGCTGAGCGTGTTGAGTCCGCACTCCGGACGCAAAAAACTAGATTTGAGACGCTTCTTGAGACGATTCCAGAGCCAATGGTCAGCGTCGCACAGCAACAAGGCCAACAAGTCGTTCGAACAATTAATACAGCGTTCGAACGGGTATTCGGCTGTAATGAGGCTGACGTGATAGGTCAGCCATTAGATGAACTACTGGTCGACCCGAATGGTGGTACCCCGGACGTGTCATGGACGACTAGTGGCGGTCCAGAGAAGCGCGATGTCGAACGGCAAACCGTTGATGGTCCTCGAATATTCTCTCTCCGGTCTGCGTCTGTCTCACCACAGACAGATGGGACCGAGCGATTCGGTCTGTACGTTGACGTGACTGAACAGCGGAAGCGCGAAAAGACGCTAGAACAATTATATCAAGCCGCTGGTGATATTCTTACTACTACCGACCGGACAGCGGTCTGCAACCGAGCTGTCCAAGTTGCAACCGATATACTCGACTTTTCTACAGTTGGGATCCACCTCTATGATCGAGATCGTGAGGGGTTGGCTCCAGTAGCCACAACAGGTACCGATAATGTCCTCAGCGACAAGCCACCGGTCTATACAGATCGGGAAACAGTCGTCTGGGAAGTTTACGAGTCGGGAGAGACATCAGTGATTAATGATATAGCAGATGTTGATTATCGTCTGCCAGACCCCGATACACCAGTAGAGAGCGCACTCGTGTTACCGCTCGGCGATGAGGGAGTGATGATTGCTTCGTCACAGGTACCAAATGCATTTGACGGATCTGATCGTCAATTCGGGAATCTTCTCGCCCGAATGGTTCACATCGCTCTTAACAGAGAACGGCGTGAACAGTCGTACGCCCTGATTCAAGAAGCTGCCAGAGAGATGATCACAGCCGAAGACGCGACAGGTGTCGCTAATCGGCTCGTTGAACGTACTGCGATGACAATCAGTGGTCCCTTCGTCGGGGTCTGGCGACACGATCCAGGAGGAGAAGGCCTTGTCCCCATCGCATGGACAGACGAGTCGGCAGAGGCCCTTGGCCAAATTCCGACGTTCGGCCCGGATGAAAGCATCGCGTGGGAAGTGTTTCAAGATGGGACGCCACGGCGTGTTCGTGATGTGCAAGCAGAGACAGGGGGAGTAGACCCTGATGGGCTGATTGAATCCGAATTACTGATTCCCATTGACGATTATGGACTGTTAGCGGTTGGGTCGAAACATCCCCGTGACTTCACACAGACCGAGTTTGAGTTCGTTCGAACACTCGGAGCAACGGCGGAGTCGGCACTCCGGATCATCAATCAGCAGCAGGAACTGGATATGCTCGACGAGGTTCTTGCGCGTGTGCTACGTCACAACGTCCGTAACGAACTCAACGTGATCCGAGGGCGTGCGTCACTAATACAGGAGGCAGGGTCATCAGAGTTGAGCAGCCACGCGGATGAGATCGTATCAGCGGCCGACCGGATTATCTCGACAGCAGACCATGCGAGTGAAATTCGCGAAGTTGTGAACCAGCGTCGGGAGAAGGCAACGCTTCAATTGGACAGAATTGTCAGCAGGGTTGTCTCGAGTCTTACCGAGACACACCCGGGTGCAGACATTAGCCTCGGTGATATCCCACCAGTTGAGGTCTCCGTCCACCCACAGTTCGAGTTGGCTATCAGGCACGCCATTGAGAACGGAGTCCAGCATCAGAGTGGTTCCAGGCCACATGTCGAGATCGACGCAAGACACTCTGCTGGTCATCTCACCATCGAAGTGCGTGATGACGGGCCAGGGATTCCCGAGTCCGAGCTCGAACCGCTCGTCGCAGGCGAAGAAACGCAGGTCGTCCATGGAAGCGGAGCAGGCCTGTGGATTATTGACCGGGTAGTGGACTATTCGAACGGCGTTGTTGATTTCGATATGTCTGATAGTGGGACAACTGTCCGCATCACGCTCGGTCGAGCGGCGATTTCAGGTAAGACACTCGAGAGTCCGACGTAGTCAGTTACGTGCCAAGCGCCGGTTTGAGCTAGATTTGACTAGTATTGCTACTCAAAACAGGATTGAGTTCTGGTCGCCGTGGAGTCTTGGGTTTCAGGTCGTCTTCGCAAGAATATCTCCTATTTCATTCCGAATCACTAAATATTTTGGACAGTGACGTTCCAGAGTTTGGATACAAACCATACCTGTCAGTCTAGCGCTTCTCTGGCCTGTGAGTGATTGGTGAAGCAACAAGCGTGTGTTCTGTGCGTGGCCTCCAACGCCCCACCTGTACTTATACGACTTTTTGAATAAGCGAGTGAAGCGTCAGTGTGTGGGTGTGGAGGGGTGTGTAGGCGTGGAGGGGGAATCGGATTCATCCCCGGCCCGAAGGCGGGATGTTCTATACACTAGTTGTAAGAACCTGGTCTTTGCCACAGCTTACGTCTGAGGTTTTATATATTGCTCTTCTTGAAGTACCCGAGAACTGCTCGTCGCGAGTAGAGATCAACGTTCTCTCCAAATGGTTGCGGCGACACGTTGGATGGCCGCGTGCCACGAGCTAGTCCGAGACTTGGGAAGTTACCGGCCTCACCAGATCGATACAGATACACATCTGTGTTTGTCGAAAGCCGATTGTCGAGCCTGATGCTGTATGAACTAGAGGGGATTCTATCAGTGAACACTGACACGAATGACCTGGATTTGAGTGGATTCCCCGAGCCGATTCGGAACCGTATAAATCGTCTATCATCGACCAGTTCTGCTGAAACCGTCGGTCGCTTCTTTTTTGCAGTGGATACCCACGACGGCTTGGTGACGCTCGTCTCCCCGATGTTACTGATAGCGAACCTCGTCGTGAAGTTCTCTTTCGTGCCACCCTCTTCGGGGGAATCGGCAGTCTGATATGACGCCTCGACACTCCGAATGACCCCGCGTTGATCAATCTGCATAGTTGCTGAGAGAGACGTCAGCGTTTCGTTCCGGTAACCAGGTGCATCAGCTCCCTCGGAAACCGTCTCTGTGGAAACTTCCCAGATGGCCGGTCGCGTGTCATTAACTCTTGTCGGGGAGCTCCAGTTGCCAGCCTCAAACAGTGATTTGATTTCTTCAGCCCACGTTATCTGCTCAATGCTCCAGCCGACACTATCTTCGCCGTACGTGTAGCCATCACCGGTATTCTCCCGCCACAGACACCCGTCGGTACGTGATCGGTAGATATCGGCTGGACCGCCCATCTCTCGTGCAGTTGCCCGACCAACGGCCTGTCCGACCCCGGCATCGTACTGTTTTCGCCATCTGAACTCAGACCTATCCCGATTGAGTTTCGACCACTTCACTCTAAAGCTGGTTGACCCCAACGTCGAGAGGTGGAAAGGGAATAAGATATTACTGACACCTTGATCAGTCAGCCCTTCTGGGTAGGATGGGTCGATCGGTGTTGGACTCTCTGTGTCAGTTGCAGTCTCTGTGGGATTGTCTGTTGGTGTCCGGGTCGGTGAGTCAGTTGGAAACTGGGTCGCAGTTGACGTACTACTTGATGAGCGTGTCGGTGATGCCGTAGAGTTGTTGTCGCTAGTCAACCTCAGGCATCCGGCTCCAACTGTCGACGCGAGTACACCAAGTACGTGCCGCCGATTCACGACGCTTTATGCGTGTTCGACCTACTAAGCTTCTGTGGGATGTTGTGGAATTGGTGAAGAAGTCCGTCTGCGATACGACCGGTTGTATGAGCTTGATACCGGGAGCAAGCAGTTCTAAAACCGGAATAAGAGCGATAGGACTGCTAATACGACAATACAAGTCCTCTTTATTTATTTCAGTCGCTGTGCGACACCGTAGCTACCTATCACCGATGACTGGGCTCTATTTATCGACCCATAGGAGCGTCTCACAAAAATACTTAATAAGATTCTCAACCCACCACAAGTGACTGTGCTCGGTGCGAGTGACATACTGGACAACCCAATCCGCGTCCTCTACGTGAACCCAGATTCTGCGTTTACAGAACTAGTTCAAACCAAGCTTCAACAGACAAGTCCTGAGGTCGACTGTCTGCGTGCCAACGGTGTCGACGAAACCCTAGATAATCTCCACACGGAGCGGATCGACTGTATCGTGACAGCATACTCGCTTGATGATGCCAACGGAATCGAACTCACGGATTCGATTCGGCAACGGGACGAGGATATCCCAATAATCCTCTTCACTGGACAGGGAAGTGAGGAGATTGCAAGCGAAGCGACTCGGGCCGGGGTCTCAGACTACATTCCACTCCGGTCAGAACGTGATAACTTCACATTACTCGCGGCCCGCATTCAGACGCTCACGAGGGCTGCTCGCGAACGCGAAAATGCCGAGCAGACGAGACGGCGCTTCCAACGAACGCTCGAACGCACCACTGATGCGGTCTACGCTGTCGATAGCAAGTGGCGTATCGAGTATATGAACGAGCGAATGGCCAAGCGAGTTGATCGTGACCCGGACGCGGTCGTTGGCAAGACCATCTGGGAGGAGTTCCCATCAATCGTCGGGACAGAACTCGAAGCCAAGTACCGAACAGCGATGGAGACCGGTGAGCCGGTTTCTTTTGAACAGTATCTCGAAGAGCCGTTCAACTACTGGGTTGCAGTGCGAGTGTTTCCAGACAGTGATGGGCTGACTGTCTTCTCGCGTGAGATCACCGACGATCAAAAGCAGGAACTGAAGGCAGAGCCTGGTGCCGCGATTGTAGAAACCATTCGCGACATCGTATTCGTGCTCAATGAGACGGGACACATCACGTTCGCAAATACGGCTGCAAAGCGGGTCCTCGCTGGAAATCAGTCAGCCCAACTCACAGGACAACGGCTCGAAACGGTCGTCGGTGATCGAATCAGCGACTCCGATATGACGCGGTTCTCCAAGGCGATCAACTCAGCACGTGCCAATGCCAACAACGATCGTGGGTCCAGCGGGTTGTATGATACAGACCTCCAGCTCGACATCGTGGTCGGGACCAGCAAACAGACGTTCGACGTTCGGGCAACCACATTCCAGACGCAAGCGAGCAATCAAGTGCTCGCTGTCGCCCGTAACATCACCGAACAGAAACAGTTAGAAACGCGTCTTCGATCACTTCAAGAAACCGCCCAACAGTTGAGCCACGCTGAATCGAGCGACGAAATCGGGACCATCGCGGTGGATGCGGCTGCCAAGATCCTTGATCTTGAGATTACTGGAATCTGGGAATACGACGAACAAGAGGAAGCGCTCGTCCCGATTACGGAAACGCCCACAGCACGAGATCTTATTGGCGAGTCTCCGCGATTTACGCCTGGCGACAGTCTTGCCTGGGATGCGTTTGAGTCCGGAGAAATCAATGTATACGATGATGTTCAAGCCGAGGGACAGCCCCTCAATCCGAACACGGAAATTCGAAGTGAAATCCTCGTCCCACTAGGTGGATACGGGCTCATGGCGACTGGATCAGCGTCCAAGCGAGTCTTCTCAGAGACAGATATCGACTTATTTCGGATTCTCGGTGCGACTGTCGAGGCAGCACTCGCACGAGCGAGCAGAGAAGAAGAGTTACAACGGCAGAACGAACGACTTGATCAGTTCGCGAGCGTCGTTGCCCACGATCTTCGAAACCCACTTTCTGTCGCAAGTGGGTTCCTCGAAGTGGCAAAAGAGACTGGGCAAGCAGAACATTTTGAGCGAGCTGAATCTGCCCACGATCGAATTGGACGGCTCATTGATGATCTCCTGACGCTAGCGCGTGGAGAGACAACAATCGAGAATACCGAGCAGATCGAACTAGAGGATGTTGCGACGGAGGCGTGGGGATACGTTGACACTGACGCGGCGACACTCACCCTTGCAGATGACGTTCCCACGGTTGCCGGTGATGCAAAGCGGTTGACCCAACTTTTCGAGAATCTCTTCCGGAATGCAGTCGAACACGGCGGTGCCGACGTAACTGTGACCGTGGGTGGACTAGACGACAGGTTATTTTACGTTGAGGACACTGGCAGTGGGATTCCCGAAGCAATGCGAGACGATGTGTTCGACCACGGCGTCACGTCACATGACGGTGGAACTGGCTTTGGGCTCTCGATCGTAGCCGATATTGCGGAGGCACATGGCTGGACGGTGTCAGTGACAGACGGCACCGATGGTGGCGCACGCTTCAATTTCAAGCAGTCAAAATAGTACCCGCTGCCAGTGTCCGACTCGTGTCAACGACATCTATATTGAGGTGGTCAGTCCCGGGGACTGGAGTGCGTGAACCCATGAACCGACTGACTGTCGGTCAGTCAAGGCTCGCCGTCGCGCAGGTATGCAATTCAGACGAGAACACCACCGTTCGAACCGCTCTACCACTGGCCATGAGAGGGGTCATTGAGGGTAGCTACTGTCAGTACCACGGGTGAAGGATCCAGCCCGTTGACTCAGTGCTTCGAAATCGGTGGGGGTGTTACTAACCAACACCGTAGAGGATAGCGAAACAGGGGTGAGTAGCTACATGTCTGGTACGCTCCATCTGTCAGCTAGTGTGAGTGGCCTGAGACGGCGTGAGCGATCGCGTAGTCCGTTGAGCCATTCACTGGGATTGTGCCCTCAACGAGCAGGGACTGGCTGTACACAGGAATTGAGAGGGGCGCAGTGCGCAGTGGCTCGGTCAGTGGAACGGAACTGGTGCCCACCAGTTGAGCGTTATTGTGACGACTCAACGCACGCAGCAGCTGTGAGTGTGATGCTTGATCACCAAGCGCTCAAGTAATGCAGTCACCTAGTGTAGTCACCGGGTGTATTCCACGTACCAGACTATCGTGTGCCCACACGGTACTGGTGTGGTCCTTCCCCGAGCCTTGCACCCGGTTGCCGATGGCCTGGTGAGTGCTGGCTGTTGGTACCCCTGTCCGGACAAACTGCGCTGAGCGCGAGTGCGTTGCGTTGCCAGACGAGATGTGAGCGTGTCGACGCGGTATGTGGTGTCGAGCCATGCAAGTGTACGTGGGGCACGCCGTCGTGTCCCCCTGACGACACGGCCGTGTCCGCGGCCGGCAGCCTGGCCACTCGGACAGGCCAGCAACCGCGGCATCCACTCCTTCGTGTACGAGCTCCCGTGGGGTGTCCGTGTACGAGAGTGTGGTGACCCGACCGGGGCTGTCGGCGTCGCTACGGCGACGCTGCTGCACCGTCGCCACCGCCCTGTATGAGCGGCGACCGCGATGCGGTGGCGTTGAGCATTTGGCACCGAGTGTGATGCGCTCGTCTCGGGGTCCGACGACGAGCACGGGGTTGTTTCCTCAGCGACGCGACGAGCGTGTGGCAAACGGGTGCCCTCGTCGGAGACAGCAGTCGTGATCAGCGTCCCCCCTTAACGGAGGTGCAACCACGTCGTGATCAACGGGTGCCTCGGCAGAGGCAATCTCGTCGGAGACGGCAGTTGTGACCCACTGGCCCTGGTCGGAGGCTGTCTCATTAGAGTGGCGTCGCGATCAGGGTGGTGTCGGTGGTGAGTAGTCCACCGTAGTGAGCGGGTTCCTCGTCGGGGGGTGTCTCGTCAGAGTGGAGTTCGTGGTCAGCAGATACTTCGTCGAAGGCTGTCTCATCAGGTGGAGCTCGTGGTCAGCGTCGCTCGACTCCGGGGTGGTGCGTGTGTGGTGAGCGTTCCTCGTCGGAGGTGTGGTAGCCACATGTTCTGTACCTCATCGGAGGCACTCTCGTCTCGTGTCGCCGTGCCTCGCCGGAGGCGGTAGTCCCACCCTGCGCTCGATCCACTATCAATTCCCCTACATGTCTGTGGGGCCCGGTTGCCCCCCGTTACGCAAATAGAGAATACCATATACCAGACGACCACCCCGAAATGCGGGGGTGCTCCAAACCCCTGCAAGAAAGGTAAGTTAAGCAGACTATATCCAGCAGAGGAGACTAGGAAAGTGACCCCTAAAGTCCTAAAACGCTGATTCTTGGTAACATTCAGGGGGTGTGAAGGTGCGTGTGAAGGTTTCAACCTTCAGGGGGTGTGAAGGCGCGCAGTATGGTAATTTTCGAGTTTGGATAGCACCTGTCAGCAGGGCTATATTTATATGTGCAAAAAAGTGGGGTGAACCTTCACACCTTCATGACCAGATAGTGGGGTACTAAGCGTGAAAATCGAATATACACAATTATTTAGTTGCGACAAATGACGGCTCTTGTCAGGTGTGAAGGAGGTGTGAAGGCCGACGCTGTATGGTTAATTCCGGGTTTATGATTTCAACTAGTCCACTGTGTATAGATATGGGCGAAAACGCTCTTCCTGGCGACGTAGACCACATATGCTACTCTGTAGAGTAGTCTCTTAAGTAGGGAGAGGGTCTAAAAAGAGATTACTCTGTCGTTAGTGGTTCAGAGCTCAATCCTTTCTCTTAGTTGTTCACCAAGCTTGGTCAGTTGGCATGGGTACACTGCTTGCACGGATCCAGTAGAACTGTCAATCCACTTTTTGTCCTTATCAGCTTCTTCTGGGAGAAGGCTCATAAGATTGTCATCTGATGAGAACTCCTGTTTGGAGTATGGCTCAATTTCAGTTTGTGACACGTATTCTTCAAACATCAACATAAGTGCGCGCGTCGAAACCCTCCAATCAGGACCTACATCCGGTTCACTAGGGCTCTCTTTCACTTCTAATATGTCTTCAACAAACTTCCCCAGCGCATCTTCCTTCGACTGGAAATTTCTAGATAGAGATGGTGATAGCTTAGATCCAGGGGATGATGTTTCTGCTGATGCAGCAGATACAGACGAATTGTTGCTGGTATTACCATCAGTTTCACCACGTTGGGCGCTCCCAGTCTCATTGTTCTGAGGTTCGTTCTGGTATCCGCTGCGGGGAGTCAACACTGGATCGATCGACTGATTCTCGCTGAAGTGTGTGATCGCTCGGTTGTAGGCCTCATCTGAGAGACCGATGAATGAGCTGTTATCACCGTCGTCTCTCTGTACGGGCACCTTTTCGAGATCGTCAGGGCCGTCAATGATCCCGTGGCGTTTGGCGTAGGCCGTGAGTGCTCGCGACGGGATTTTCCCTTCGTCTCGGTCCTCCGGAAGGAGGCCTTGGTGCTTCGCGTATGTCCATATCTGCAGGAGTTCATCAGCACTGATGTCGCGGTCAAGGTCATTAGAGGACGGCCAGCGGGCCCCGGACGCGACCAAGAGCGCGGTCGTCCCGTCGTACCACGTTTTCGTATTGAAGTCGTAGCCTCTGACCCCAGCGTCCTTGTTAACGATCATGAAGTAGTCGTCGGAACCGCCGTGATTACCGAAGGGGTTCGGGCCATGGTAGCCGACACTCTTCTGGCAGACATCCCTGAATTCGACATCATAGACGGCTGTCTTTTCAGTTCCAGACGCGTTGTCTAATGTATCGGCCAGCTGGTTGGGCACACTGAATCCAGGAATGGCCGCAATATCCGGCGAGGCAGCAGGGTGGTACTTCGCGTCAATCGCCGGGACCATTCCAAACCAGTCTGCTATCGGGAGGTCTTCAGGAATGTCCGCTGTTGGATTACGGGTGGGCGTCCAGTTGCCGGCCTCATCGGTCGGGGAGAGGGCGTCACCGAAGTGCCTGTCCATCCACTGCCGTTCACGGCCTTTCGTGACCGGCTCGTCGTTGTCGTAGCCAATCTGGCTGTAGGGATCATCGTCGGGAGCGGCGTGACTCGATCCCGCTGAGGAGGGGATATGAGGCTTGTCGGCCCACCTGATTGCTGGCGAGAGGTCCTCGCGGCTGTCGATGGTGGCGTCTGTTGGCACCTCCGGTGTGGGATCTTCGAATGGCGGCTGGCCTCTGTCTGGCGCGTTTGAAGCCCCCCTCGTGTGCTGAGGCATGCACGCAGCGGTGTGACCGACATCGGTGGCCCGGGAGCTGATTTGCATGTGCCCGTCACACGCTAGCTGAGTGATCCACGAGTCATCGGGGCCGGGATCGTATTGGTCGATGTCGTCGGTTCCAACTTCGCTGTAGACGTGGAACACCCACGGGACAGGGGGTATGAGTTCGAGCCACCCGCCCCGGAGGTAGTCGTCGAGGTCGACACCTTCGGGATCGAATCCTGGGAGGTACAGTATCCGGGCATCAACATCGCTGCCGTTCTCAAGCTTTTCGCAGAGTGTGACTGCCCTTTTGATTCCAGCGCCGGAGCATTCGACGTTGAGTACGTCACCGATGGGGCCTTGTTGGCCGAGACTGACGTTGTGTCCCGCGTTGTGGAGTGACAGTGCGCCATCAATATCTTCACTTCCTGTACCTGCGGGGACAGGGAAGTTTAGTTTCACACGGTAGGAGTCGGACACGAGTGCATTTGGCACGGTGACATCAGTGACGGTTTGACCTCTCTCGGGGTCCTGAGTTCCGTCAAGGCCGATAACCTGGTCAGCGAATTCCGGATCAGGGTTTGAACCTGTATTTTCGATAACTAGGTTCTCTCGTGTGATGGGACGGGCTGCGACGCGTTGCGCTTGTGCGTCTCGCTTGTATTCTGTATCAGTTGTCGGGACATCTTGACCGTATCCTGTTGCTTCCAGAGAACTACTGAGGTTGGTCCTGAGTGTCACTTTCTCAGTGTTCTCCGCCTCAGTTGCGGCTACAGCAGTGGGGACATCGGTACCGTTGACGATGTAGACGGTCGGAATGTCGAATTCATCAATGAGTCGGGTTACTGGATCGATATATTTGTCCTTGGATTGGGTCGTCACCGGTGAGATCGCCGGAATGCCGAAGTCGTGGCAGGTGATCGCGTCTGCAATCCCCTCCGTGATAACGAGTGGTTCGCCTTCGTTGATCGAGGGAATCCCATAGATTGGCTCCTCAACGAACGTGTGGTCTGCGCTCTGGGAGAGTTTTTTATACTTCGGGCCGTCGTCTGTGTGTGGCGGCCGTCTCGTGATGAAGTATACAGGGTCTCCCTGGCTGTTGAAGTATGGAAAGACGAAGCGGTTTTTGAACGTCTTTGGGACCTTCACATCGTAATACTCAGTCAGTGAGCCGTCGTGGTCGTCAGGCATCGGATCGACCGGGTACGCAGATTCCTCTTCTGTCGTGGGGATCGAGGATGGGTCTGCTGGAATGTAGCCGAGTTCTCGGGCTGTCTCACTGGGACCGAGCTCATCAAGATCGGCGTGAGGCTTGAATAGGGAGGCAGCGAGCATCTGTTCGCGGGTGATATCTTTCTGTAGGAGGCGTTTAAGCAGCGCTTCTGAATCGTTTAGAGCATACCCGAGGTACTTTTCGTCAGCGATGTCCTCACTCCACCCGCGTGAGGTGACAGTGTAGAGCTGACCTTTGAGGTCGTGTTTGCGGTGGTCCGAGAGTCTGTCTGGGGAGTGGCGAGTGAGGCTGACATCCCCATTGTCGACTGTTAACTCGTACAGCGCGTCGGTGAAGTAGTCCTCAGGATGAATCGGTGGGAGCCCGCCTTCGTCGGTCGGGGGACTGAGTGTGGCGATCTCCTCAACCGTCCAGTCGCCAGGAAAAGCGTCTGGATCGTACGGGAGCGTTTGTTCCCACCGGCAGTTCGCGTCTTCGTAACCGCGTTCGCCGTTGTAGCGTCGAGCTGCTTCGAGAACTCTCCAGTGAGGGAGTTCTCCGCCGTTCTCGTCAACGATCGATTGGACGTTATCAAGCCACGTGTTTACGCTGTGCGTCGTCGCGGTGAGGAATGGACTTGCGGCCTTCGCCTGCTCAAGTGTCTGCGGGGCGAGCGCAGCCGCGCGGAAGGCCTCTGCCGCCGCCGTGAGTGCCTCCTGAACTGGAGTGCTTGGTTCGCTATCCACCTCTCCAAGGTCAGGTGTGTTGACCTTGGTGTCTGCCATGACTGCTTCGCGTACAGTGTCATAGGGCTGTTCGGTTTCAGTGTCGGTACTGTCGGATTCACCGTCTGAATCATCGTCAAGTTCGTTTTCTGCGTTCAATACCCCGGGGTTAGTCTCGGTCCCATCAGCGTCGGCTCCGGTCGTAGAGTCATCGGAAGTGTTTGTTCGGTCGTTATCGCTGCCAGCGAGTTCCGACATATGGGTGTCGACAGTGTGGTCATTGGTGTCCCCGGTGTTGGTATTATTTTTCTGTGGATTGTTGGATTCCGAGTTGGGTCCTGGATCATCGTCGTTGTCGTCCTCCCAGTGAGCGTTCGCATGCCCTGATCCGGTTCCTAGCCCAATTGGGACCGCTCTGTACTGACCATTGTCTTCTTCGATTGCCCCTGCGTCAACGAGTCGGGTGACTTCTGCCTTTGCTTGTTCAAAACCAGCGGATGATGTTTGCTGAGCGCTATCGAGAAGCAAGTCCCAGGTGAGTGGATCTTCTCCGATTGTGTACGGGCTATATTCCCAGATGTCGACGACACGCGGATCGTACCGTGTCCTGATTCGTTCGTACAGGTGTCGATCAGTGTCGGGCCCCGTCTCGCTCTCGGGTCGGGTCTCGACGTGCTGAATATGAGTATTGATTACACCTAGCTGGAGGAGAGATTTTGTGATAATCTCTGTCGGGACGCCCCTAGTGACGTTCTCATCTTTCCTTCTAATTGCGACTCTGATGGCTTGCGTGAGCGCACGCTCCATCCTCGCTGCCTCCGGCGGTCCAGCGGCTTCGAAGATGGATTCCCAGTTGGCCGCTGTGAACCGGTGTTCTGGCGGGATGAGTTCACCTGGCCGGGTTTTTGGCGTGACAACTGTGAAGAACGGTGTGTCCGCCTCCACGTCAGGAAGTTGCATGATAGCACTCTCCCATGCGTCGCCTCCGATCTGCCGGAAGTAGTCCTCAGCTGTCGTTGTGAGGAGCCAGCCCGCTTCAAGCCCGATATCAATCGCGTCGTCCGCGGGGCCGTCAACAGTGATGCCGGTGTTCTGGATAATCATCCCACGAAGTTGGTTCCGCGTAACGACTTCGCCGTCTCCAAGTTTGGTATCTGGAATGTTCTGATCAACCGGTGTGTCTTCGGGACCTGTGAGTTCAGGTTCAACCAGTTGTAACCAGAAGTCGTAGGTACTTGCCTGTTCGGCGGTCGTTGCGGCTTGCTTGACGACGTCTGCCTTCGTGGGGTCGAAGCGAGTGTAGGTTGTCGTCTGTGCGGGTGTGTATCGATCAAGATGTTTCATTGGTCGGGATGGTGTGTCGACAGTGCTGGATGCAGACTGCTCAGATGCGGTATCGTCGCCGAGATACTCTCCGTCCTGCTCGGCGAGTTCGTCGCTCGGGTGGCTACTGACAGGCTCAAGTGCTGTGTCTCGACTAGCAAGTGTTTCCATCCGGTGGACCCCCTCACGGTACTCGGTCAGAAGCTTGATATGCTGTTCACCTGCTTTTGGGTTGCCTGTAATGTCGTCGACGATCTGTTTATCCTCCCACTCATCGGGGGAGAAAAGCCACTCATAGTCACCGCGATTATACATCAGTGGAAGCTTGGAGGCACGAATCCACACCTCTTCGTCAGCATCTGCATCTGCTGGGTACTGGGGCGGCGTGTAATGTGCAAGACGGCCACTGTGGCCCGCCTCAGTCTTATCACCTCTATTTTCGTTTATGGGGTTATCATCGGGCGAGCTACCATCGTCTGCACTTTGCTGTGCGTCTGCTTGGCGTGTCACTGCAGGCGCTCTATGGAGGACCTGATAGTCGAACTGCGTCGGGTCGTCAATGTTGAATTCGACACGCGGAACAAGTGGTTGTGGAACAATTAGATACTCTCGCTCAAGTGTGGACTTGTTATCAACCGTCTCTTCACCACTAGAGTGATGAACAGTATAACTACCATCTGAATTCTCTTCAGCGTATATTTTAAATTCAGTGCAATCAGCGTTAGCTACCGCTTCAGGACTCAGTGACGCCCACTCTGTCGCGTCTGGTCCTCGGTCATCGTAAAGTCGAATCCTGTCGTCGTCTGGACGCGATACCCACCACGCCTGGTCGCGTCCGCTTCCAGACCGCTCAATCAGCGGGTAGAAGGTGGCGTTTGAGTTGATATTAAGTGGGAGTGGGTTGCGCTTATTATACAAGATATCGGCTTCCCGGTTTAATGGGTGAGACTCCGACATCCCCGGTGGTGTGAGTGTTTGCTCCTTCCGTAGTACTGGCTCTTGAAATACATCAGTAAGCACGCTTGGTGCGTATCCTATGTCTCGGTCTCTACCATCGTTGATATCATTCACGTGTGGGGTCACGTAGACGGGGACTCGGCCAGCATCATCCGCTCGTGATGCTTTCATGATAACCATACCAGGCTTCTTAAACGTGCTCGATTCAGATTCGATCCGGAGCGGTCGGCCGTCAGATAAACGAGACACTACCTCGTTTTTCTCTATGAATGCATCGAGCCGCTCGCTGAGGACAGAGATCGGAGCGCTATCACGATCAACTGGGATGAGACCTTCCCCGTCAGGAGCCTCTTGTTGTGCTTGTTGCTGTTTGACAGTTGGAACATAGCCGGTTTTTGCGAGGAAAGCAAAGATCTCACGGATCCCATACTTGTGAGAGTCCTTTTGTCGGTTAGTCGGATCGCCACTCTGAAGCACGTGCTGTATCCCGGCTTCAGTGATACTCACCTCAATCGATGGGTGGGCAAGATGCTCGAGTGGAACCTCTTTGTCTTCGTGCTGCTCAGTCGCCGTGTTTGTTGCTCGCTCTGCGTCTCGTGGGTACACACAGTCGACAAACGCTGTCGGGATGTACACGCCATCTGTGAGATCTTCGAAGTCGGTGTTGTATCGCTGGTTGAACTGCGGAATTACTTCCTTGAGTGGGAGCCGTCCCGTTCCGGTGTCATTCCGGATTTCGCTTTCCCAGATTGCTTCGAGCATACAGTGCCGGGCGAGGCCGTCGCGCTCGGCACGATCAAGGATCAACTCAAGTTCTGAGAGAGCATCCTGGTTTGGCTCTTTCCCGGTTTCATCAAGTCGCTCTCGGAGGCGTTCTGTCACCTCGTTGCGGGTCCAGCGTGGTGGCGTCGGCGGGAGTGATTGAACTGTCGTGGCCTTCCCAGGGACGATCCCAGCGTCCAAGCCGTCGTCAATCAGCGGCTTGTGTTTGAACAAGTACTGCGGGAGCCCACTGAGGTCACCTCCCTCTACCGTCTCATCGAACTGCTTGGCGATTCGCTCGGCGTCTTCGTCGTTTTCCAACTGGAACGCTGCCTGATACTTGGTATTCCCGAAAATCTGATCCAAGACGTCGGCGTCGATCTGTGACGGGTTCTGCGAGGCGACATACAGCCCGAGGTTGGCCGATCGGGCGAGAGCGAGGATTTCCGGTAGTCGGAAATTTTTGTTGATGATCTCGTGTAGCTCGTCGATGAACGCGAAAAACGGGGGCAGGTCTTTGCCCTCCTCTTGCCGGGACCGCACTGCAGACCAGATCCGGCGGATGACAGCCACCGCAATCAAGCGCTTTGAGGATCTTTTTTGAACGGAGGGAGAAACGACGATGATTTTCCCCTCGTCGACAGCCTTGTCGAAGTCGACGGTTGACTCGCGGTTGGCGATGATACTCCGAGTGATGGGATTTTCAGCCCACTGCTTGATCCGGCGAATCAACGGCTCGATTAACTCATGGTCCATCTGCCGGATGGTCTCGGCGAACTCAGACTCAATCTCTAGGCCTTCGTCTTTCACCGAGTCGACGAACGTGTCCAGTGCCTCGGGGTCGTTGAGGATCTTGAACATATCCACCAGCGTGTAGTTGCGCCGAGAGCGGATCATCGCGTTCGCCATCGTTTGAGCAATTCCATCCATTCGAGCGCCGAACACGTCGTCGCCTTTCAGTGCGCCGACGAGGTCTTCGATCTGTGACTCAATGGCGGTGTTCTTCTCGATCTCGGACGGCTTGTTCGGCTCTTCGAGGAAGTTGAGAGCCACTGATTTGCTGAACCGCTTGTCGGCCGGGTCGATGTAAATCACGTCGTCCCAGCGGTCTTCGGGAACACGGCGCAGTACTTCGGTGACGAAGTCGCCCTTCGGATCGATCAAGAGCGTCCCATGACCTTTCTCGATTACCTGGTGCGCTTTGTTGATGAACGATGTCGTCTTCCCGGCTCCGGAGGATCCGAATTCCCAGCCGTGGACGTTCCACGCCGCTTTGGGAATCCCGACTTCGCGATAGCCAGCACTCCGTCCCTGGGCGAGTCCCATGAAAATGGGCTGATCGGGATGTTCGCTCTGGCTCTGGATGAGTAGTTCGTCGAGGTCTCGACCGAGGAGCGGCCCCTCTTCTTCGGTGTGGACGACAGTCTCGATCTCGCCTCGCCAGCCGGACTTTGGTGACGTGTACAGTTCGCGCTTGGTGTCTGTGATAGTGAGGTCAAGCGGTGTATCGTAGGATGCTCCGCTGGGAGCTTCGACAGGCCCCGGCTCAGAGGGTCTGATTTCGACATCGTCTTCACTGCTGTCTGCGTAGGTTGTGTCAGTTGAGCCGGGCTCCGAGTCGTCAGCGGTGGAAGTCCGTTCGGGAAGGTTTTCTGAGTGACTTGCTGCGGATGCAGCTGCTGTGGTATCAGTGGTACTGCTGGGTGTCGGATCAGTGGTCGACTGTGCGTGCGTCTCTGTGGTGGCCGTGTCCTCAATTGGCGATTGCCCGCTGTCAGCTGATCGATGAGCGGATACGGTGGAGTTCGGCGTGGAGTTGTCGGGTGAGGGTGCTTGTTGCTGGGTTTGGTCGGCAGGCGACGTCTCGGCTTCCTCCGACACCGTCTCTCCCTCTGCTGTGGGTTCTTCAGTATGTATGTCTTTTTCGGGTGTTGGGTGCGGGGTGGGAGATCCTTCTGTGTGGGTTGTGACGAGACAGTCCGGGCGTCGCCCTTCGTCGTACAGTGCAGTGTCAAGATCATCGGGCGTTTCAATCTCGTTTTGAATTGCCCACGTGACCTTGTCTCCATGACCTGTGTACACGCCTGCTATCGCGTCGATGCTGAGTCCAGCGTTGTGGTATTTCTCGTAGTGTGTGTCGTACCCGCTGGTCGTGAGGATGTTCCGAAGCAGTTCCACTTCGTCGTCATCGAGTTGACGGATCGAGGCGAAGTCTTCCGGGTCATCGAATCCGTGAGTATCGTGGAGGATTTCTCCGTCACCCGTTTCTGCCGACCCCGACGACAGGCGTGTGTGCGCGATTGAGCTGGCGGACTGGGCGAGCCGGGTGACACGCTTGAGTGGCTGCGTGATCAGTGCCTTTGTTTGAGTGAATGGGTGCCGGTTCCACGTCTGCTTGTAACGGTGGTAGCGCCAGCGGAGACTCCGGTTATCCTCACCTGGCTCGACGTGTTTGCCTTGGAATTTATCTGGAATTGGTGGGGCTGTGGTGGTGATCGAGGTGTCGGTGGTGATTTTCTCAGTGATGTCGGTTTCGCCGGTGGCTTCAGTGAACGATTCTTCGCCAGCGTGATCGCCTTCTGTACGACCGATCCCACCACCACCGCTGTTCGTCCAAGAGATAGCCGGTGAGACTACTGTCTTGTTTGGCGGGTGGACGATCCCAGCGAGTTCTGTGGCGGTGAGAGTGACTTCTCGGTCGACGAGATCACGCCGACCGGCCCGGGTGAGCGCGTCCTCCATGTTCACCGCGTGGATGGGAAGTGCTTTGAAGCGCTGTTTGTACTTGGGCGTCTGGAACCGTCGTTCAAACGTCTGGCCGATGTCGCTGGCTGTTCTTGAAGCCGACTGGGCGCGTGGGGAGAAGACAAAGTACCGGATGTTGACATCGAAGGCCGTCTGCTCATCTAGGCCTTTCAGATAGTCAGAGTAGTCCTGCTCCCACTCTTTCGGATCGCGGTTGCGGTAGGAGAATGGACCGGTCTTCTCAAACTGCTGCATGTCATAGTATTTTCCGATGGTTTCGGCCGGCTCTTCGTAGAAGCGGCCTTTGGTCCAGTTATTCGCGGCGGGCCGCATCACGACTTGGACGAGGACTTTTTCATCGGTGCGTGCAGCAATTGACCCCGTAAGTGATTTTAGTGGGTCTGGGTCCCGGTCTGGCTTGTAATTAGCCTCTTCATCAATCTCGTATGTCTCAATTGGTCGGTAGCGTGGGTTTTTGAGTTCAAAAGTCCCTCCACTGACATAGTAGTGGCTACCAACCTCAGGCCAGACTCGCTCTCGTGTCGTGAGTTCTGAGTCGGGATAGTAATCAGAGACAAGCTCGTTAAGTGCCGCATAAGATCGGTCGTTCGGCACTATATAGTTCAAATCCAGGTATTCACCATCCCACCAGAACTCGTATGAGACGGGGTCTGGTGCACCTATAATCTCCCCACTCAACAGGTGTTGAGTTTTTGAATATTCCCATATATAAGTGTGAAGTCCTGAGACAAACTCTTCCCCGACGAGGAGTCCGTCACCTTCCCGATATGGCCGAAGCCCAAGCACTGCTGAGTCTTTATGAACTGATAGAGCCTCTTGTAACGCAGTGCGAAGTTCCCTATTGAAGTGAACTGGCTCGTACGGAACCTGCATCTTATATTTCTGAATGATAGTTTCTATGATACTACTAACTGCTCCTGAGGGACTGGTCAGTTGTGAGCTGTTTGTTCCGGTCATATTATGTTGTGACTATCTTAACCGCCGCACCTGTTGAGCGGGTAATCAAACACGCCTCCAGACGGTGATCAGAGCAAACCTGTCGAGACCACTGTAGCTGAGTCAAAAGAGTGGCTGGTTTATAAGTTAACAAACTAATCGTAGATTGTTTAATTCGCCCGATTATTCTGACTATTAATATTATATTAATTAACATTAATTATACGAAATTGTTGTGGGAGAAAATAGCCGTATCATCTCACTCTGAGAATTTGGGATTATCTGAGTCCCAGGACATAGTTCACCGACAACATGCACCTGATCCACCCGTACGTTAAGCTTCGTATATATCCTTTTCGTGTGATATGCCCGTTTAGCATTGACCGCCAGCTTTGCTCCAGTGTATGGCAGTGCCTGGTGGAGTATATCCAATAAATAAGTCAACCATATAATTTTAATTATTTTCTCAGATTCTACTCCTCCAGCGGACTACCTGGGAACTCGTCAACGCGCTCAGGATGGACGGACTCAACATGAGTGTAAACAGTGTGGTGGCGCACCTTAGGGTCGATCCCACGCCCCTCAACCCCACAGTACGGGCAGGTTGTGACGAGTTCGTCCATCGGTCTACAGACAACTACTCGCCGAGTAGTAACAGTGTTGTGGGCGTTCCCGACACGTGGTGAGCCGTGGTGACGAGCCGCAGGAATCTGGAAGCGATTCTGTGGCGTGCGGCGACTCCACTTGGCAACGGGCCCATGGGCGATGGAGTGGTCGCCGGTGTTCAACCGGAGACGACGTGAGCCCATGCGCGAGAACACTCGTACGGTGGTGTGTGAAGGGACGAGTATTATTCTACGTCAAAATTCTATTTGCCGCTTCCGAGCGTCAGGTGCAGCAGTTTTCCGCTCGAGATGGTTCTCTCGAGGGAATATAGAACACTCTGACCGCTTCCAAGCCAACTTCTCGTGGGAATTACAGCCTTGTTCGGTAATCCGTTCCGTAAGTAAGGTAATAGAGATGTCATGATTCTGCCACGGCGGTCGTGGTCGACGCGACGGTGAGCCGGTGCCGTTTCGACAGGATCGGATTATGAAGTGTCCGAGTCGTTCGAATATCATACAACAGCAGTCGAAAAGTTCAGCAGAAGAGGCTAAGTGTGTCTGGAGAGACCAGCCGCCAATGGACGCGTCAACCGCCGTTCTCTGTCTGTCTCCGCCCGGCTCGGAGACCGTCGCGTTCGAGGGGGCACTCGACGACGCGTCGGGGGTCGAGGTGACCGTCCGTCCGATCGACGACATCCCCGCCGACCCGAGCACGACGTTCGACTACGCCGTCGTCCCGACCAGCGTGTTGGACACCGGTGATCCAGACGAACTGTTCACGGCCTCGCTCCCGGTCGTCGTCTCCGACGGCGGCCAGGTCTCCATCGGGGAGACCGTCGACCGCGTCACGCGACGCGCCGCGGCGGGCCAGGAGACGGACCCCGTCGCGGCGCGAGCGACGACGCCGGACGGGGAGAGCCGCGCGTCGGCCCTGGCCGACGCCGCCGCGGAGTACACCGACGAGGAGACCTTCGATCCGACACTCCTCAAACAAGCCATCGACGCGGCTCACACCCCGCTGACGCTCAGTGACCCACGGCAGCCGGACAACCCGCTCGTGTACGTCAACGAGGCGTTCGAGCGCGTGACCGGCTACGACGCCGAGCAGTGTGTCGGGCGGAACTGTCGGTTCCTCCAGGGGCCGCGGACGGAGACGGAGACACTGGACCGGCTCCGCGAGGGAATCGCCGCCGAGGAACCCGTCACGGTGGAGTTGAACAACTACACCGCCGACGGGGAGCTGTTCCGGAACCGCCTGACGGTGACGCCGATCTACGACGGCGACGGGGAGTTGGTCCACTTCCTCGGCTCCCAGGAAGACGTGACCGAGGAGTGGCGCGCCCACCGCGACGCCGAACTCGTGCGGACGCTCGTCAACGAGGCCAACGACATCGTCCTCGTCGCGGAGGCCGACACCGGCGAGATCGTCGACGCCAACGAGACGGCGTGTGAGGCGCTCGGCTACGACTACGCGACGCTGACGGCGGAACACGTCTCGGCGCTCGCCTTCGAGTCGCGGGAGCGAGCCGACTACCACGGCAGCGTCGACATCGACGAGACGGTGCCGGGGACCGACACCGCCGACCGGACGCTGGTGCGAGCCGACGGCACGCGGTTCCCGGCGGAGGTGACGACCCGCGAGACGCAGTTCGACGACCACACGTACCGACTGTACGTCGCCCGCGACGTGACGGAACGGGTGCGACGAGAGCGACGACGGGAGGAGTTGTCCGACGCGATCCAACACCTCCACGAGACGACGACTCCCGAGGCGGTGTCGACGACCGTCGTCGAGGCCACCCGCCGTGCGCTGGATCTGACCGTCGCCGGCGTCTGGTTCCACGACGAGCGGGCGGAGACGCTGGAGCCGGTGGCCGTCGACCGTGAGGAGACGACGGGGAGAGACGAGACCGGAGCGACAGACGCCGAGGTCGACGACGGTGACTCCGAGCGGGACCGCACCGAGACACCCGCGTCGACGGCGTATCCGGTCGACGGCGAGAGTCCACAGGCACGAGCGTTCCGGGCGGGAGAGGCCACCGCGGGTGACTCGCCTGCGGGCGTCGAGACGGGGTCCCCGGTCGAGTCGACCGTCTGTCTCCCGCTTGGCGATCACGGCGTGCTCGTGCTGGGCGTCGGGCCGGCGGGTCGGCTGACAGACGGCGACGTGCGACTCGCCGAGCTGTTCGCGGGGAACGTCCGAGCGGCACTCGACCGGCTCTCCTCGGAGCGGCGCGTCCGCGAGCAGCGCGACGATCTGCAGGTACTCAACCGGATGATGCGCCACGACATCGGGAACGATCTCCAGGCGTCGCTGGCGTTCGCCAACGCCATCGAGGAGCAGACCGAGGGCGAACCCGCCGAGTTGGCGAGCCGGATCGCGCGCAACACCCACGACGCCATCGACGTGACCGAGAGCGCGCGAGAACTGAGTCGGACCGTTCTGGACCCCGAGCAGAGTGTCGCCCCCGCGCCGTTCGCCGCGACCGTCCGCGACCACGTCGAGACGATCCGTGCGACCGCACCCGAGGCGACCGTCGAGATCGACGGGCACCTCCCCGAGGTGGCGGTCCTCGTCGACGACATGTTCGGGTCGGCCGTGCGGAACCTCCTGACGAACGCCGTCTCGCACAACGACACCGAGGAGCCACGTGTGACCGTCTCCGCGACGCGATCCGACGACGGCGAGCGAGTGACACTACGCGTCGCCGACGACGGACCGGGTGTCGACCCGGACCACCGCGAGACCATCTTCGGGCGCGGCGAGAAGGGGCTCGGGAGCGACGGGACTGGGATCGGCCTCTACCTCGTCCAGACGTTCGTCGACACGGTCGACGGTGACGTGTGGGTCACGGACAACGACCCGCGCGGAGCGGTGTTCGGGCTCGAACTCCCGGTGGCGACCGAGGAGTGACCGCCGGTTCGGGGGGCGTCGTCACTCCTCGTGTCGGAGACGTTCGTGTCGAGACCGCCGACAACTGTTTTGTGTGTCGCCGTGACACGTGGTACCTATGGGCGAGCCGATCCGGGTACTCCACGTCGACGACGACCCGCAGTTCCTCGACCTGACCGAACTCCACCTGGACCGGGCGGCGACGGCGTTCGAGGTGGTGTCAGTCGGAGATCCGGAGAGGGCGCTCGATCGGCTCGACGACAGCGTCGACTGTGTCGTGTCCGACTACGAGATGCCCGGTCGCGACGGCGTCGAGTTCCTCCGTGCGGTCCGCGAGCGGGCCCCCGATCTCCCGTTCGTCCTCTTCACCGGTCGTGGGTCCGAGGCGGTCGCGAGCGAGGCGATCTCGGCGGGCGTGACGGACTACCTCCAGAAGGAGCAGGCGCCCGAACAGTTCGAGTTGCTCGCCAACCGGATCGAGAACGCCGTCTCGGCACGGACGGCCCGCGAGGCCGCCGACCGCGAACGACACCGACTCGACCAGATCCTCAAGACGGTCCCCTCCTGTGTCGTCCAGTTGAACCCCGACGGAGAGTTCGTGTTCGCCAACGACCGGGCCCGCGAGGTGCTCGGGTTGACGGAGTCGGAGCTGTCCGACAGGGAGTACGACGACCCAGAGTGGGACATCAGAGACCCCGACGGCGAGCCGCTGCCGGAGTCGGAACTCCCGTTCAGGCGCGTCGTCGACACGGAGGAACCGATCCGTGACGTGCGCCACTCGATCCAGTGGCCCGACGGCGAGCGGCGCGTGTTGGAGGTGAGCGGCGCACCGGTGTTCGAGGACGGGGAGTTGTCCAGCGTCGTCTTCTCGTTGACGGACGTGACCGACCAGGTTCGCCGCGAGACGGAACTCGAACGGATCCGCGAGCGGTTCTCGTTGGCGTTGGAGGAGACGGACACCGGCATCTGGGAGTGGCGTGCAGCGACCGACGAGGTGGTGTGGGACGACACGATGGAGCGACTGTTCGGGATGGAACCCGGCTCGTTCGCGGGCACCTACGAGGCGTTCCTCGACCGCGTCGTCCCGGCCGACCGGCCGCGCGTCGAGCGCGCCGCCAGGACGGCCCTCGAGAACGACGAGCCGTACCAGTGTGAGTTCCGGATGTTCGACACGGACGGTGGTGTCGTCTGGGTCGCCGCCCGCGCACAGGTGTTCGAAGACGACGACGGGAGCCGTCGGTTGCTCGGTGTGGCGACGGACGTCGACGAACGCGAACGCTACCGGCGGGCGCTGGCGGCGGCCGACGAGCGGTACCGCACGCTCGTGGACAACTTCCCGGAGGGAGCGGTGTTCCTCTTCGACGCGGATCGCGAGTTCGTCCTCGTCGGCGGCAGCGACGTACAGGCGGGCTCGGTGGACCCGAGCGAGTACGTCGGTCGTCGTCCAGCCGACGTGTTCCCCGACGAGATGGCGGCGCGGATCGAACGCCACCAGCGACGCGTCCTCGACGGCGAGGAGACGAGCCTCGAAGTCCAGTACGACGGCCAGACGTACAGCGTGGACCTCTACCCGCTCGACACGGACGACGGGGACGACCACCCTGACGGACGGAGCGGAGAGCGAACCGACGGCGTGGCCCGCGCCGACCGGCGACCGCGAGACGACGACCGTGTCGACCCACCGCTGGAGCGGGCGGACGCGGCCGGGATGGCCGTGGCACGGAACGTCACCGACCGGCGGCTGGCCGAACACAGACTCCACACCCTGTTGGAGAACACGGGCAACGTCGTCTTCCTGAAAGACCGCGACGGCAGGTACAGACTCGCCAACGACGAGTTCGCGAGTCTGTTCGACCGCGATCCGGCGGCGGTACACGGGACAGTGTCGACGGAGCTACAACCGACATCGGTCGCGGCGACGAGCCGCGAGACGGACGAGCGTGTCCTCGAGACGGAGGAGTCGGTGACGGAGGAGGTGACAGTGCCACGGCCCGACGGCGACGTGATCCTACTGGTGAACAAGTTCCCGTACTACGGGCCGACCGGCGAGTTGGAGGGTGTGATGGGAGTCGGACAGGAGATCACGGAGCGGACGGAGCGCGCAGAGCGGTTGGCACGGAAGAACCGTCGGTTGGAGCGGTTCGCGAGCATCGTCAGCCACGACTTGCGGAACCCACTGAACCTGGCGAGCGGCCGCCTCGAACTGCTCGCAGAGGAGACGGACAGCGACCACGTCGCGACCGTCAGGGAGGCACACGAACGGATGGACGAGTTGATCGAGAGTCTCCTGACACTGGCGAGACAGGGCCGACTCGTCGACGAGGACGACCTCGAGACCGTCGCGGTCGGCGAGATAGCGCGGTCGGCCTGGGCACCGCACGACTGTGCCGGCGCGACGCTGTCGGTCGAGACCGACCGGCAGGTGCGTGCGGACCCGGACAGACTCCAACAGTTGCTCGGGAACCTCTTCCGCAACGCCGTCGAGCACGCCGGCCCCGAGGTGTCGGTCACCGTCGGCGCGGCGGCCGACACACTGTTCGTCGCCGACGACGGCCCGGGGTTCCCGGACGACATCGACGTGTTCGCGGCGGGGAACGCCGGCGAGCGAGACGCCCCGGGACTCGGGACCACCATCGTCCGCGACATCGCCGAGGCACACGGGTGGGACGTGCGAGCGACGGTGTCCGAGAGCGGGGGTGCGCGTGTCGACCTCGATCGTGTCACCTTCGTTGCCGAGGACCCGGCGGAGGACCCCTTCGGTGCCGTGGAGTGAGCGAGTCGGCGGTGACGGCCGAGTGGTGACTACCGGACAGTGACACCACCGAGGCGCGATCAGACCCAGACCGTAATCAGCATCCGACTGCGGTCAGAACCGCTCGTGGACGTCCCGACGGAACAGGTCGAGTTCGGCGACGGCACCGGGTGCGTCCTGTGTGACGGCCGTGGCGACCGCGTCGGCCACGTCGGCGGCCGAGACGGTCGCGTCGGGGTCGAGTGTCTGGGCGTTGGGAGTCCCGCGGGTGTCCCGACCGAAGGAGGTTGGCACGCCGGTCGGGTTGATCACGGAGACGGCGACGCCGTCCGGGCCGACACGACCCGCGAGGCTGTGAGCGAACCCGCGGAGCCACCACTTCGAGGCGGCGTACACCGGCGTCGACGTGCTCGGGAACTTCCCCTTGTAGCTGCCGAGGAAGACGAGCGTCCCCTCGGTGTCGCGCAGGGCCGGCAGCGTCGCCCGTGCGGTGTAGAACGCGCCGTCGACGTTCGTCGCGCGGACGGTCTCGTACTCCGACAGAGACAACTCGTCCAGCGGGACGTTCCGCCGTTCGCCGACGCCCGCGTTGACGACCGTCACGTCGATCCGACCCAGTCGGTCGACGGTTGTCTCCGCCAGCGCCGCCACCTCGTCGGGGTCGGTCACGTCCGTCGGTACCGCGTGTGCAGTCACGTCGTGCTCGCGTGCTACCTCACTCGCGACGCGCTGCAGTGTGTTCTCGCTACGGGCGGCCAAGACGAGATCGTACCCGTCGGCACCCAGTCGTCTGGCCGTCGCCGCGCCGATCCCGCGGCTCGCGCCGGTGATCACCGCGACCGGTCGGTCTGTCGTGGTCACACCCGTCCCTCGGGGCGCCCGACGCCTCACCGTTCGGGTTCCGGCGCGGGAGAGTTGGTGCCGCCGCCCGGTCCCCGATCTCGGTGGACGAACTCGTGGTGGCCGAGGTCGTGCCGGACGGGATCGTGCCGGACGGTACACTGATACTCGCCGCGGACGGAGGTGTGTCGTGGACTGGAGTACGTACCTCGTGACGCAGGGGAGTCTCTCCGGCGACCGGACGACGCCCGAGGTGGTCGAGGCGGCTCTCGAGAGTGGTGTGGACGTGGTCCAACTGCGCGACAAGGGGACGACGGCCCGCGACAGGCTCGCGATCGGACGGGAGGTGCGACGACTCACGCGCCAGGCCGGGGTGCCGTTGATCGTCAACGACCGTGTGGATCTCGCCGTCGCCATCGGCGCCGACGGCGTCCACCTCGGCGACGAGGACCTCCCCGTGTCGGTCGCTCGCGAGCAGCTCGGCCCGGACGCGGTGATCGGGCGATCCGTGTCGACTGCGTCGGCGGCACGCGACGCCGTCACTGCCGGCGCGGACTACCTCGGCGTCGGTGCGATCTACGCGACGGACTCGAAGTCTGACATCGACGACGCAGAGTACGACCTCGGGCTGGACCCGATCCAGGCCATCGACGAGGCCGTCGACGTGCCGTTCGTCGGAATCGGTGGCGTCACCGCCGAGAACGCGAGCGAGGTCGTCGCCGCGGGTGCCGACGGCGTCGCCGTGATCAGCGAGATCACCGCCGCGGACGACCCGGCGGCCGCCACGCGACGGCTGCGTCGTGCGGTCGAGAGCGGTCGCCGGGAGCGAGACGAGGAGGAACGGGGCGAGAGGGAGAGCGCGACGAGGGGGAGCGAGACGACCGAAGAGAGTGAGTGACCACACGTGGATCTGAGCCAGACCGACTGTCCGCGGTGTGGCGAGCGACCCGGCGAGTTCGCCGGCTACCCCGGCGAGGTCGGCGACGGCCGAGCGACCGTCGGGTTCACCTGTGACGGCTGTGGCGCACCGCTGCAGTTGGTGATCGAGCCGCCGAGTGACCGCGGCGGCTCCGGCTCCATTGGGTCCGTCGGCGTCTGGGTGGAGGACCGTCGCGACGACCGGGAGTGAACGGACGGCTGGCCGACGACCGGCCCCGACGGTGGCGGTCACTCTGGAGCCGGGACCGACACCGACCCCTGGTCGGGTCTTTATCAGTCACCTGTGCGTACAGGGGTGTGTGACGACAGAGCCCTCCGACGTGGGTCGCGCCGTCCTGGCAGAGAGCGTGGACCTCGTGACGGTGGTGGACGCGGACGGCGTCGTCCAGTACCAGAACCCGGCGAGCGAGCCTGTGCTCGGCTACGGCCCCGAGCGTCTCGAGGGTGCACACGTCGGCGAGTTCCTCCACCCCGAGGACGCGAGTCGGGCCGCAGGGCTGTTCGAACGAGGTGAAGACTCCCAGAGTGACGACTCGCGAGCCGACGGCGGGACCGAGCCGCTCGACGACGCCACCGAATCGGCCGACGGCGATCGACCCCCGACGGGTGACATCTCGCAGTCCGGAGCTGCGAGTGAACCGAACGAGGCGACGGTCCGGGTGCGAGCGGCCGACGACTCCTGGGTTGCGCTCGCGACGCGGTCGAGTGGGCGTCGCCGCGACGACCTCGGCGGCTACGTCGTGACGAGTCGGCCGGTCGGGACCGACGACGACCCCGACTCGGGCGAGATCCTCGACCGGATGACGGACGGGTTCCTCGCGTTGGACGAGGACTGGCGGGTGGTGTACGCCAACACCACCGCTCGCGAGGTGATCGCGACCGCGACCGGGCGCGACCCCGACGAGAGCGTCGTCGGCCTCGACTTCTGGGCGGTCATGCCCGACGCCGAGGAGACCCCGTTCTACGACCGCTACGAGGAGGCTGTGACCACCGGCGAGTCCGTCTCCTTCGAGGAGTACTACGCCCCGCTCGACACGTGGTTCGACGTGCGAGCGTACCCCTCGCCGTCGGGACTGTCCGTCTACTTCCGCGACTGTACGGAGGAGCGACGCACGCGAGAGGCACTCGCCCACCGCGAGACGGTGCTGCGAGAGATCCACGACGTGATCGCGGATCGCGAGAAGTCGTTCCGCGAACAGGTGCGGACCCTCCTGGAGTTGGGGCGTCGCGAGTTGGACATGACCAACGCGACGCTGTCGCACATCGACGGCGAGGAGTACGTCTTCGAGGTGGTGAGTTCCGGCGACGGGAGCGTCGCCGAGGGGGACGTGGCACCGACCGCGGCGACGAACTGCGAGATCGTCGCGGCCGACGAGGAGTCGTTGGCGCTGGGTGACGTGTTGCGCGACGCACCCGAGCAGGCGGACCGAGCCGGCTACACGGGGTGGGGGATCACCTGCTACCTCGGTGCACCGGTGTTCCTCGGCGACGAGGTGTACGGCACCTTCTGTTTCTTCGACACGGAGCCGCGCGACGGCCAGTTCTCCGACTGGGAGGTGACGTTCGTCGACCTACTCAGTCAGTGGGCCAGCTACGAACTCCAGCGCGAACGCCGTCGCGAGGAGTTGGCCGCACAGAACGACCGCCTCGAGGAGTTCGCCTCCATCGTCAGCCACGACCTCCGGAACCCACTGAACGTCCTCGACGGGTCGCTGGAACTGGTGGCGACGAGTGACGACCCCGAACACCTCGAACGGTGTCGCCGCTCCGTCGAGCGGATGGAGACGATGATCGACGAGCTCCTGACACTGGCCCGGAGTGGGGAGTTGCGCGACGACCCCGCGCCGCAGTCGCTGGAGACGGTCGTTCGAGAGAGTTGGGACCAGGTTGCGACGGCCGACGCGACGCTGCGGGTCGAGGGGACGGCGACGATCCGTGCCGACGAGACGCGACTCCGCCAGTTGGTCGAGAACCTCCTGCGGAACGCGGTCCAACACGGCGGGGAGGACGTGACCGTCACCGTGCGGACGACCGACGACGGGTTCACCGTCGGCGACGACGGCCCCGGAATCCCACCGGCGGACCGCGAGCAGGTGCTGGAGTCCGGCTACTCGACGGAGCCGGACGGCACCGGCTACGGGCTCGGGATCGTGAGCGAGATCGCCGCCGCCCACGGCTGGACGGTCGAGGTGACGGAGAGTCCAGCCGACGGCGCAGAGTTCGTGTTCGCGGGCGTCGAGACCGCCGCGGACGAGTGACTCTCGGCGGAGCGTCTGGGGTCGACCTCACCAGCGGTGGTGGACGTGTTCGCGGACGTACTCGTCGTACACGTCGCGGACGGCACCGTGGGTCTGGTGTGACAACGGCGACAACTCGGCCGCGGCCGCGTTCTCGGCGACGTGCTCGGGTGTGGTCGATCCGGGGATCACCGTCGTCACGGCGTCGTGGTCGAGAATCCACCGGAGTGTGAACTGCGCCATCGTCTGTCCCTCGGGGACGTGCGGGCGGAGTGCGTCGACGGCCGCCAGCCCCGCCTCGAACGGGACCCCCGCGAACGTCTCGCCTCCCTTCGTGCCGACGCCAGCCGCGACACCCTCGTGGATGGCCGCGTGACGGTGGTCACTCTCCTCGAAGGTCGTCTCCGCGTCGAAGGCGTCCGCGAGCAGCCCGGAGGCCAGCGGCACGCGGACGATCACGCCCACGTCGCGTGCGCTCGCCGCCTCGAAGAACCGCTCGCGTGGCCGGAGTCGCAGCGGGTTGAAGATAATCTGGACGGACTCCACCACGTCGTACTCGATCGCCTTCTGTGCCTGTTCGATCAACTCGACGCTGACACCCGCGCTCGCGATCTTCCCCTCCGCCTCCAGCGTCTCCAACACGTCGAACACGTCGGGATCGTAGTACGCCGCCGTGTCGGGACAGTGGAGTTGGACGAGGTCGAGACAGTCGACGCCGAGTCTGTCGAGTGACCCCTCGACGGACGCCCGGAGTCCAGACTCCGAGTGACCGCCGTCGGGATCGGGTTTCGCCTTCGTCACCACGTCGATCTCGTCGCCGTCCGGCCGCTCGGCGAGCACGTCGCCGATCAGCCGTTCCGCCCGTCCGTCGCCGTACACCTCGGCCGTGTCGAGGAAGGTGACTCCCTCGTCGAGGGCCGTCCGGATCGCCTCCCGGACCCGCTCGTCGCTCGCGTCCTCCCAGACTGGGCCGACGTTCCACGTCCCGAGGCCGATCACGGTCGCGTCGATCCCCGTCTGCCCGAGTGGTCGTGTCTCCATACGGTCCGACTGCGGCGCGGGCGGCAAAACGCTGTGGACACCGGCGGTCGCGTGCGAGGGTGTGGGTGCTCGGCAGCCTCGGACCCGTCTCGACAGCCCACGTCCGACCGCCGGAGCCGGCAGTCGGACGTGGCCTCCGCAAGGGGTATCCCGGTCGCCGGCAGAGAACGGGTCTACGTGACTGTCTCTGTACGAGATCACCTGTGCGTCGACGGCGAGTCGGCACACGGGGTACGAGTGCGCGACGGCGGAGAACGGAGGGACGCGTCGTGAGCGGCGACCACGGTGGGTTCGAGGAGATCAGACAGAACGTCGACGGCCACCCGATGGTGCGTCTGTTGCGGTACGCGACCCGCTACTGGCCCCGTCTCGCGGTCGGAATCTTCGCGGCCGTGTTGACGCGACTCTCGCGGCTGGTGCCGCCGGTGGTGGTCGCGACGGCCATCGACCGGATCGTCCTCCAGTCCGGACAGCCCGGGCTGCTCACCGACGCCGGAATCCTGCCGGGCGGCACCATCGCCGGGCGCGCGGCGCGGCTGGCACTGCTCGAACGGCTCGTCGTGATCGCCATCCTGGCGTACCTGATCAGGTCGATCACGCGGTTCGGCTCCCGGTATCTCCTGCAGTCGTCCGCACAGAAAGTCCAACGGGACCTGCGGAACGACTCGTACGATCACCTCCAACGGCTCTCGATGGACTTCTACGCCGACCACCAGACCGGCGGGATGATGTCTATCCTCAACAGCGACGTGAACCGCCTCGAACAGTTCCTCAACACGGAGTTCCGGCAGGCGGTCCGCGTCGTCGCCACGGTCGGTGGGATCGCCGCCGTGTTGTGGTACTACTCCCCGACGCTGGCGCTGGTGGCGCTCGCTCCGGTGCCGCTGGTCGGGATCGCCAGCGCCGGCTTCCTACGCGCGATCGAGCCGCGGTACAAGTCCATCCGCGAGACGGTCGCCCGGCTCAACTCGCGGCTGGAGAACAACCTCGGCGGCGTCGCCGTCGTGAAGGCGTTCGACCGGTACGCGTTCGAGCACGGCCGCGTCGCCGAGCAGAGCGAGGCGTACCACGACGAGCAGGTCGGCGCACTCCGGATCAGACGCGCGTTCTTCGCCGGGCTCCGACTCGTCACCGGAATCGTGTTCGTCGTCGTGTTGTTCCTCGGCGGGCGGTCGATCATCGCCACCGGCGGCGGCGAGGCGGCGCTCGTCTCGACGGGTGCGTTCGCCGCCTTCTTCCTCTACCTGCGGCGCCTCTACTCCCCGATGCGACGGATCGGCCGCTCCGCGAACAAGTACCAACAGGCGAAGTCGAGTGCGGAACGGGTGTTCGGCCTGCTCGGGCGCGAACCGGCGTTGACGAACCCCGAGAACCCACACGTCCCCGAACACGTCGACGGGGCCGTCTCGTTCGAGGACGTGACCTTCGGCTACACGGAGCGCGAGACGGTGTTGGACGACGTCTCGCTGGACGTAGAGCCGGGCCAGACGGTCGGACTCGTCGGCGAGACCGGCGCGGGCAAGTCGACACTGGTCAACCTCGTGCCGCGGTTCCACGACGTCGACGAGGGGCGGGTCACCGTCGACGGCGTGGACGTGCGCGAGTACGACCTGCAGGCGCTCCGCAGCGAGATCGCGGTGATCGAGCAGAACCCGTACCTCTTCTCGGGGACCGTCGCCGAGAACGTCGCGTACGGCGACGACGCGGTGTTGGCCGCCGAGAGCGACGTGGACGCCGAGGGGGTCGGTCCCGATGGGGACGGGTTGTCCGCCAACGAGGCACGCGAGCGGGTCGTCGAGGCGGCGGAGGCGGCGGTCGCCCACGAGTTCGTCTCGGAACTCCCGGAGGGGTACGACACGCAGATCGGCGAACGCGGCGTGAAGCTGTCGGGTGGGCAGCGCCAGCGGCTCGCCATCGCCCGGGCACTGTTGAACGATCCGGCGATCATCGTCTTCGACGAGGCGACCAGCGACGTGGACACGAAGACGGAGGAACAGATCCAGGCGAGTGTCGACCGGTTGATCGAGGACCGGACGGCGTTCGTCATCGCACACCGGCTCTCGACCATCGACGACGCCGACCGCGTGGTCGTGATGGACGACGGCGAGATCGTCGAGTCCGGCACCCACGAGGCCCTCGTCGCCGCCTCCGGCGAGTACGCCGAGTTGTGGGACGCACAGGCCGGCGAGGCGTCCGTCCTCGGCTCCGACTGAGACGCGGCGTCTCTGGTGGTGGGCGCCCGAGTCGTTGATCGTCCCGATACCCTGATCGGCTCGGCTACCTCAGGTGGCTGAGCTACCTACGCTAGCTTGAGTACGCTAGGTGAATCAGCCGGCCGAGGAGCCGAGTACCCCGAGGGAGACCCCAGACGGCGCGGCAGACCAGACTGGCCGTGAGAGTCGTCGGTGTCGAGGCGAGCGCGTGTGGCACGATCACCCCGAGACCACAGTGTTACGAAGCGTCTGAGGTGGCTCAGTTGCCTCAGGTGACGGAGGTGAGCTAGGTGGGTCGTCCGGCGTAGGTGAGGATTCCAGCCACTCCGGCGTGAGCGGGGAGTCCAGACGCGGTCGGATACTCGCTCGTGTCGATCGGCCGTACGAACACTCTCCGTACCCCCATACCTCTGGTGGCTCGTGTCCCCCGGTCGGCCGGACCAGTTCGACCGAGACGGGTACCTGGTCTACCTCAGTGAGTTTAGCTACCTCAGTTACCTTGTCCTCGGACCCAGCCGACCCACTCACACTCCCAGTCGAGCTGCCGACACCGTATCCGTCGGCCACGTCGTCCCTCGGGTCAGACCGGTGGTCTCGATCACCTGCGTTACTTGTTCTACGTACGGCACATGACTTGCCTGATTCACCTGAGTTCGATCAGGCACCTGAGTCTGTACCCCTCCGTGTCGAATCCAGTCGTGCCAGGACCTCTTCTTCCGATTCTCCCACACGCGTCCGACGACCGTCAGACACGAGCAGTAGACATAAGCCACAGTCGGCCCCACGGACAGACACGGAACGACCCGACTCACCTGCCTCACCGGAGTCAGCTACCTCAGGTACCTCAGGTGGTTCAGCGAGTGCAGGTGAGCCAGTCGAGGCAACTGGTTCACCTGAGCCACCTGCAGTATCCGAGTCACCCGGTCCGTGGGGGAGCCGACACCGGCGGGCGGGAGTCGGGGACCGGAGAGACCCATGAGCACACGAGAGCCACGCGCCGTCGCCGTCACACTCCTGAAAGGCGGCATCGGTAAGTCGACGACCGCGACCAACACGGCACGGGAGCTGGCCCACCGCGGCCACGAGACACTGCTGATCGACCTCGATCCGAACGGGCACGCGACGACGAGTCTCGGACTCGACGACGCGTTCGGCGCGGACACGCACCTCGGGGACGTACTGATCGAGGAGACACACGAGGCGACCGACCTGATCCGGTCGACGGAGTACGGGATCGACGTCCTGCCGAGCAACGACGAGATCGAGTCCGTCGAGGACGACCTCGGCGGAGTGATGATGGGAACCGCACGGCTGAAGAACAACGTCGTAGACCCACTCCTGGGCGAGAGGTACGACTACGTCGTGATCGACTGCCCGGCCGCGCGGGGGAAGTTAAACGACAACGCGCTATACGCAGCACAGAACATGATCCTCCCCCTGCGGCCAGACTCCGGGGCGCTCTCGGGACTCGACAAGACTATCGAGCGGCTGATCCAGCCCGCCCGCGATCACTTCGAGTTGGAGATTCTCGCCGTCGCACCGACGGATCTCTCGGACCGGATCGACCAGGATCGCTCGACACGGAAGTTGATCGAGCCGCTGGTGCGGTCCGAGAACATCCGGCCGCGTGTGCCGAACTTCGCGTACGTCGACCCCGAGTTCTTCGACGCGGTCGACGACGGACAGTGGGACGAGCCGCTCCCGAAGCCCGGGATTCGACACCGCGCCGCCATCGACAACGCGATCCGAGAGGGGATGCCCGTCAGGGACTACGACGACACCTGCGACCAGCTCGCGTGTTACGAGGAGTTGGCCGCCATCGTCGAGCGCGGGGAGGTGGTCCGCGATGAGTGACCCGTTCGGTGACTTGGACGAGACGCTGGGCGACGACGGAGAGACGGACGGAGAGGCCGAGGAGACCGAGGAGACCGAGGAGGCGGAGGGAGACGACCCCACGACGGGAGGGGCAGCAGCCGCGAGCGGGCAGACGGACGACGGGACAGGGTCACGGGCGTCCGCGGCGTCCGCGGCGTCCGCGGGTGACACCGACATCGCAGACACGACCGGAACCGAGTCCGAAGATTCTGAGACGAGTGGAGACGACACCGCGAGTGGCAGATCGGAGGAGACAGACGAACTCGGCCAGAGCCGTACTGGGTCCGAGGGTGTCTCGGGAGACGACGCCGAGACCGACGACGGCGAGTCGGAGCGCAGTGGTGCCGGCCTCTCGGAGCCGGCGTTCCCGTTCGCGGAGAGCGACCAACGTGCGGTGTACCCGAGGGCAGAGACGTGGTCGGACCTCGAGGACTTCCTCGACTTCGAGGTGCGGCGACAGCTCCGCGAGCACGGCGTGCGCGACGACACCAAGCGGGAACTGCACGAGGCGGCGTTCCAAGTCGTCCAGCGACACGCGGACGAGGTGACCGAGCAGTTCCTCGCCAACCGTCGCGAAGGGGAGTAGTCGATCGGACGGTCCGACTCGGATCGGTCAGACGGGCGCGCCGACCACGTCCTCCGACAAGTCAGACCGGCGCGCCGACCACGTCCTCGTCGGTCGGGCCCTGTCCGTCGTACCGCGCCACGAACTCGTCGAGTCGCTCGGGGTTGTCAGCGCCCGGCAGGCGCTGGTCGGCGGTCTCACAGGCTGCGTCGACACCCAGCCGATCACACACCAAGTCGGCAGTCGCCTCGGCCATCTGCCGGTAGGTCGTCAGCTTCCCGCCGACGACGCTGGCGAAGTTCTCGACGCCGTCCTCCGCGTGATCCAACGTGAAGAACCCGCGCGAGATCCCGCGCCGGTCCTCGCTCGACTCGTCGGGTTCGTACAGCGGGCGGACACCCCACCACGTCCGGACCACGTCGGCGTCCGCGACCGGTGGCAACATCGCCGCACACTCCTCGACGGACCGTTCGACCTCCCAGTCGGCCCGCTCGTACTCCTCCGGATCGTCGACGGGCACGCTGGTCGTGCCGAGCACCGTCTCGCCGACGTGCGGGACGACGATGTCGCCGTCGTCGGGGTCGCGACACCGGTTCAACACCGGGTGCGGGCCGTCGTAGTCGACGGAGACCATCACGCCTCGCGCGGGTGCCATCCCCACCTGCACGCCCGCCATCGCGGCCAGTTCGCCGGCCCACGCACCCGTCGCGTTGACGACGTACTCCGGATCCACTGTCGTGTCGGCGTCGCCACCGACCGACACGTCGTCGATCGCGCCGTCGGAGACGGTGACGGCCTCGACGGGCGCGTTCGTGTGGACCGTCGCGCCGTTGGCCTCCGCGTCGGCGGCGTTGGCCGCCACGAGTCGAGAGGGGTAGATCACGCCGTCCGGGACCGCCATCCCGCGGACCACGTCGTCCGTCACGTCCGGGACGCGCTCGCGGATCTCGTCGGGAGTCAGCTCCTCCGTCGGGATACCCACAGACGCGCAGGCGTCGCGCTTCTCCGCGAAGTAGGCGTCCGAATCGTCCTCCAGTTGGAGGAACAGTCCACCCGTGTCGCGGACACAGTCGCCGGCGATGTCGCGGACGACGCGCGACTCGCGGATACACTCCTCCGCGCCGACCGGGTCGCCCTCGGCGTACCGGGCGCCGCTGTGTAACAGGCCGTGCGAGCGGCCGGTCGTCCCACCCGAGAGACCCTCACGCTCGACGAGTGTCACGTCGACACCGCGCAACGCGAGGTCGCGTGCGAGGCCCACACCCGTCGCACCACCACCGACGATCAAGACGGTCGTATCCAGTCCCATGCGTCACACGTCACTCTCCACACACTTCACTTGACCGCCGGGCCCGAAGCGCTCGTAACGAATCTCTCGGACTGTCTCGTGGTGCGTCCGGTGGCGCTCGTTCGACAGATGTCGGTCGGCTGGAGAGATCCGCGTCGAGAGCTAGTCACGTGGCGTATTCCCAGACGCCGTTGCCGTGTCGGACCGACGACACCGGGCGACCGTCCGTCGTCGGTGGCGTGTCACACGAGCACGGGTGACACGGCACACGGACGAGCGTCTCGACGGTCACTCGGGGAGGCTGTCCACACCCGTAACACCACTATACACCTTGTAGACTGCCTGTATCCTGGGATTCCAACGCAGTGGTAACACTTATAATGATGGTACATGATGTTTACTGATGGAGTGCCACTGACAGTGAACAACACGACACACGGAGGCGGCCGATGACGGACAGCTACGTGGGTGCGATCGACCAGGGGACCACCGGAACACGGTTCATGGTGTTCGATCACGACGGACAGGTGGTCACGAACGCCTACGAGAGACACGAGCAGATCTACCCCGAGCCCGGGTGGGTCGAGCACGACCCGATCGAGATCTGGGAGAACACGCAGACCGTCGTCCAGGACGGACTGGCAGACGCGAACCTCGACGCCGATCAGCTGGCGGCACTGGGGATCACGAACCAGCGCGAGACAACCATCGTGTGGGACCGCGAGACCGGGAAGCCGGTCCACAACGCCCTCGTCTGGCAGGACCGGCGGACGACGGACCGGGTGGAGGAACTCGAAGCGGACGGCAAGGTCGAGGAGATCCGCGAGAAGACGGGGCTGGAGGCGGACGCGTACTTCTCGGCGACCAAGACGGAGTGGATCCTCGACAACGCGGAGCCGTTGAAGATGCAGAGTTCGCGCTCGCGAGACCTCCGCGACCGAGCTCGTGACGGCGAGTTGTTGATGGGGACGATCGACGCGTGGTTGATCTACAACCTCACCGGGAACCACGTCACGGACGTGACCAACGCCTCGCGGACGATGCTGTACGACATCGAGGCGATGGAGTGGGACGACGACCTGCTGGCGGAGTTCGACGTGCCACACGAGATGCTCCCGGAGGTGCGGCCCTCCTCCGACGAGGCGACGTACGGCTCGACGGACCCGGACGGGTTCCTCGGCGCCGAGGTGCCGGTGGCCGGGGCGCTGGGTGACCAGCAGGCGGCGCTGTTCGGGCAGACCTGCTTCGACGCGGGTGACGCGAAGAACACCTACGGCACCGGGTCGTTCTACCTGATGAACACCGGCGAGGAGGCCGTCGCCTCCGACAACGGACTGCTCACGACGATCGGGTTCCAGTTGTCCGGCGAGCCGGTCCACTACGCGCTGGAGGGGTCGATCTTCGTCACGGGGGCAGCCATCGAGTTCTTGGAGGACGTAGACCTCATCAACAACGCCGCCCAGACGGCCGAACTCGCCAGCGCCGTCGACTCGACGGAGGGCGTGTACATGGTGCCGGCGTTCACCGGACTCGGCGCGCCACACTGGGACGGTCGTGCCCGCGGGACCATCGTCGGGATGACACGCGGGACGAAGAAGGAACACATCGTCCGGGCGACGCTGGAGTCGATCGCCTACCAGACGCGCGACATCGCGGAGGCGATGGAGGCCGACTCCGGCGTCGAGACCACCTCGCTGCGGGTCGACGGCGGTGCGGTGAAGAACGACTTCCTCTGTGGCCTCCAGGCAGACGTGATCCAGACGGAGATCGCACGCCCGGAGGTCGACGAGACGACCGCGCTCGGCTCGGCGTACGCGGCCGGACTCGCCGTCGGCTACTGGGAGGATCTCGACTCGCTGCGCTCGAACTGGCAGATCGACGAGACGTTCACGCCGGAGATGGATCCGTCGCAGGCCGACGCGATGTACGACCGGTGGGGCGACGCCGTGGAACGCTCGCTGGACTGGGCACAGGAGGACTGACAGATGGCGACCGGACTCACGCAGGCCGTCGTCGCCACACAGGTCGCCGGGATCGGCGCACTCCCGGTCCTCCCACAGCTACCGATCGTCGGTGTCGGACTCGAGGAGTTCCTCCTGCTGGCGATCACGGCGCTGGCGGGTGGCGCGTTCGGTGCCGCCATCGGCGCACTGCCGGCGTTCATCTTCACCGGGTTCCTCGTGTTCCTCGGCGAGGGGATCGCGATCCTCCAGCGAGAGATCGGCACCGAGTTGGCAGTCACCAGCGGCGAGATCGCGACCGGGCTCACGGGTGTGATCGGGTTCGGCCCGATCACGGGACCACACATCGCCTTCGCGGGTGGGGTCGCCGCCTCGGCGTATGCCGGGAAGAAGTACCCGGAGATGGGCGCGGCGGACGGCGAGTACCACTTCGGGAAGGACATCACCTACGCCTTCGGTACGAAGCCGGACATCCTCGCCGTCGGCGCGGTGTTCGGACTGCTCGGAATGGTGATCGCACGCGTCAGCGGTGGCTTGGGCGTCCCGACGGACGGGATCGCCCTCTCGGTCGTGTTGACGGCCGTGATCGCGCGCGTCGTGTTCGACTACCCGGTGATCGGACGGCCGGCGGGCGACGGACTGCTCGACATGTCACCGTTCGAACGTGGTGACACGAAGACACTCACCGACGGCGGCGTGAACGTCTCGCGGCCGGCGACGGAGCCCTGGCTGCCACACCAGTACGAGTGGTCCGGTGTCACCGTCATCGGTGTCGTCGGCGGCGTGCTGGCCGGGTTCATCTGGCTGAAGACCGGGAGTATCTTCCTCGGCTACGCCATCTCGGCGATGAGCCTGCTGTTCCTCCAGTTGGGCGTCGAGAAGATCCCGGTCACACACCACATCACGCTGATGGGGTCGGTCGGGGCCGTCGTCGCGGACACACTCGTCGCGAGTACGCCGCTGATCGCACTCGTCGCGGGGTTGTTCGGGGCGATCAGCGGGTTGATCGGCGAGGTCACCCAGCGAGTGTTCTACTCGCACTCGGGGACACACGTCGACCCACCGGCGATGGCGATCGCCATCGTGATGCTGATCGTCGGCGTCCTGTCGCTGTTGAACGTCCTCTCCACCGCGGGGTACCTCGCTCTGTGAGGGGGTGCGGCTCCGTGCGACCACTCGGCGTGTCGGGTGGTGCGCGGTTCGGCCTCCGGTCGAGGGGAGACGGTACGTGGAGGCGAGGCGCCCGCCCGCGACGGCACGCGACAGAGAGTGACGGACTCTTTACGACCGACACGCAACCACGAGACACACGCGGAGGGGGAGGTTCGTGAACCTACGAGATCGAGTCGAACGGCGACGGCGAGACACTGCGGGGCCGGACCTCGTCAGAGACTGGGAAGCGCTGTCGCCGTTGGTCCACGTCGGCGAGCCGTCGAACCGTGGGCCCGTCGTCGAGCGACTCCTCGACCACCTCGACCCCGTCTTCGAAGATCGACTCCCACCGAACGGCTACGTCCACGGGCCGGCCGGAACGGGGAAGTCGGCGGTCGTCACCGCGCTGTTCGAGCAGTTGGCGGCACAACCCGGTGCCGGGCGGTCGGTGATGTACACGACCACCCGCGCCGAGCCACGTCGCCAGTTACAGTTCGTCACCGTCGACGGTCGGACGGCGACCAGCGAGTTCGCCTTCTTCCGGAGCGTCCTGGACGGGCTCGTCGCCGAGTCGGTCCCGGAACACGGCGTCGGGACGGCGGAGGTCCACGACCGGATCGTGTCGGCGCTACGCGGTACCGACACCGGTGCGGTGGTCGCCGTCGACCACGTCGGGGAGGCGGGGAGTCTCGACGCCGAGAGTCTCGTCGAGTTGGTCGCGGAGCTGCCGAGTAACACGAGTTGGCTCGCCGTCGGGCGCACGCCACCGGCGGAGACGCTGCTGTCGGCGTACACCGGGTCGACGGTCGCGTTCGACCCGTACGACACCCAAGTGCTGGTCGACGTGTTGACGACGCGAGCCGCGACGGGACTGACGCGGCGGGGGCTGCCCCACGAGGCCGCGCGACGGATCGCCGAGTGGGCAGACGGTGACGCTCACGACGCGCTCGCGGCGCTGTTCGTCGCCGCCGACCGAGCGGTCGAGAGAGACGACCTCCAGATCACGCCGAGGGACGTGGACGACGCCCTCGACGCCGTTCCACGGCCGAGTGTCTCCGTGTCGCGGCTGTTCGCGCTCCCGACGAACAAACGGCGAGTCGTGCGGGCGCTCACCGACCTGTCGGCCGACGAACGGTGTTCCGTGAGTCGGACGACGACGGCGGTGACCGGCCACCCGCTCGTCGACCTCTCGGAGAACACCGTCGAACGGTTCCTGTACGAACTCGCGGAACTCGGCGTCGTCGAGCGCGTGCGAGCGCCCGACGCGACGAGTAGCGGGCGCCCACCGAGTCGCGTCGAACTCCGCTTCGCACCGACGCTGTTCCGACGACTGTACGACCGGCGACGGTGAGTCTGTCCGCACCACGAGACAGGTGTGAGACGGAACGGACACGAGCGGCGTGAGACGCCAGCGACACACGGGCGATTCCGACTCGAATTGATTTTCGACCGCCGGATCCCCAGGACTGCGCCCTACTGTGTGTGGTAGAGACACATCTATTTCCAGCCAGAGCGTTTCGTTGCTGTTAAATTCTCTCTGAACACCGCTCCTAACGTGAGAGACCCGGTCGGCCGAGCGCTCGGGGGGGCCGTACTCGTCGGCTTGGCAGTGGCCGGTCTCGGGTGGCCGGCGGTCGCTGCCACGGTCGGGTTGGCGCCCGACACCCCACACTGGGGTGTCACCGTCGCGTTGGGCTTCCCACTGGTCGTGGGCACCGTGTTCGTCGGCTACCTCTGGGAGGCACGCGACCACGAGCACTGGGGTCACCTGTTGGAGTACGCCGGCACCGGCGGCCTCCTCGGGGCCGCGGTGCTCGTCGTCCCGGGACTCGTGATCGTCCTCCAGCAACGAGCCGTCGGCGCGTCGATCCGCAACGCAGACGTGTTCCTCGTCGAACTCGCACTCGGCGGTGCGGTGGTCGGTCTCGCCGCCGGCCACCTCTACGCCGTGAGTCGCGCAGAGCGGAAGCGGCTCGAACGCCGCGAGACGGCAGTCGAGCGACACAGACAGCGCCTCTCGGTGCTGAATCGGGTGTTGCGTCACGACGTGCGCAACCACATGAACGTCGTCTTGGGGAGTGTCGCACAGCTCCCGGACGAGGAGGTGCCGAGAGAGCCCCTGGATCGGGTCAGACGCCACAGTCGGAAGATTCTCGAGATCAGCGAGAACGTCCACCACATCGAGTCGTTGACCAGAGGTGCGCCGGGGCCGCGGGCGACGGTGAACCTCGTCGACACCGTTCGCGCTGTCGTCGCGGAGACGCAGCGCGAGCACCCGGCGGCGACGCTGACGGTGACGACACCGGAGGCTGCCTACGTCGAGTCGGCCGGACATCTCCAGGCGGCCGTCGAGAACGTCGTCGAGAACGCGGTGGAACACAACGACGCCGACGAGCCGCGGGTGGACGTGACGGTCGAGGTCGACGAGGCGAACCAGACGGTGGATCTCTCGGTTGTCGACGACGGGCCCGGGTTCCCGGAACAGGAACGGACCGTGTTCGAGCGCGGGACGGAGACGGACCTCCACCACAGCGACGGACTCGGACTGTGGGTGGTGCGGTGGATCGTCGACGACGCCGACGGGCGGCTGCAGATCGAGAACAAGGCAGATCGGGGTGCCGTCGTCACCGTCCGCCTACCGCTTGCTCGGGCGGACGGAGAGACAGAGTCCGAGCGAGGAACCAACGGTGCGGACGCCCCGCAGTCGAGCAGGAACGCGGCGGGAGCCGCCGTCGGCCCTGACGGAGCCGCCGTCGTCGGTGGGGACGACACCTCGAAGTAGCTGCGTCTCGCCCGCGTCGGTATGTGGGATCTGACACACCCGATCGAGTCGGGGATGCAGACGTTCCCCGGCGATCCGCCGGTCGCCGTCACCTCGGCGGCGACTGTCGACGAGGACGGCTACGCGGTCCGGACCGTCGAACTCGGGAGTCACACCGGGACACACGTCGACGCACCGGCACACGTCGTCGCCGACGGACGGACACTGGACGAGTACGAGCCGTCCGCGTTCGTGTTCGACGCCGCCGTCGTCGACTGCCGCGACCTGGGTGCGCGAGCGGCGATTCCACCGGACCGCGTCCCGACCGACGACGCGCTCGACTGTGTCGTGTTCCACACCGGCTGGGACGACCACTGGGGAACCGACGCCTACCGCGACCACCCGTCCGTCTCGCCCGCCGCCGCCGAGGTGTGTGTCGAGCGCGGACTCGCTGTGGCGACGGACACACTCAACCCCGACCCGACGCCGAGTCCGGCCGCCGGCCCCGACGAGCCGGACGGGGTGCCGGTCCACGAGACCGTGTTGGGCGCCGGGCTGCTCGTGATCGAGAACCTCACCGGGCTGGAGAGCGTGCCAGATCGGTTCCGTCTGTCCGCGCAACCGCTCGCGCTCGGGGGTGACGGTGCCCCGGTCCGTGCCGTCGGGCGAGTGCCGTGAACGGACGACGTGTGGACGCCGTGTGCCGTCGGGCGAGTGCCGTGAACGGACGACGTGTGGACGCCGTGTGCCGTCGGGCGAGTGCCGTGAACGGACGGCGTGTGGACGACGTGTGCCGTCGGGCGAGTGCCGTGAACGGACGGCGTGTGGACGCCGTGTGCCGTCGGGCGAGTGCCGTGAACGGACGGCGTGTGGACGCCGTGTGCCGTCGGGCGAGTGCCGTGAACGGACGGCGTGTGGACGACGTGTGCCGTCGGGCGAGTGCCGTGAACGGACGGCGTGTGGACGACGTGTGCCGTCGGACGAGTGCCGTGAACGGACGGCGTGGCGAGGGTGCTCCACCCCGGCAGAGCGGTCACTCGGAGCGGAGGTCCGCGACGGCCCGCTCGACGTGGTCGACGATCGCCGGGTGTGGGTGACTCTGCGGGTGGCGATCGGCGATCTCGTCGAGCGCGTCACGCACCGTCGTCTCCGTCCCCTCCCGGAGTGCGAGTCCGGCGGCGGCAACACCCACCGAGCGAGACGCCCCCGCCGAACAGTGGACGAACACCGTCTCGCCCGCCGTCAGTCGATCGCGGAGTGTCTCGACCGCGTGGCGAGTGTCGGCCAGATCGTTCTGTGGACCGTCGAGGAGCGGGACACGCTCGACGCGAACCGACTCCGGGTACGGGCGATCGGGGTCCGCGTGCGCCAGCGAGAGCACCGTGTCGATCCCGGCACGCTCGTAGTTCTCGTGACGTGCCGCGTGCTGGATGTCGCCCACGTACAGCTCGTCTCGGATCGGAGTCACGTCTCGCGTCGAGTTCCCGAACCGACAAATCTCTTCGGTCGCGGCGACACGTCTCTGCGGTCACACCGGCGACGACCGCCGGTCGCGGCGAGGTGTCGTCCGTACACGACGCTCGCCGTCTTCGATCGCGGAACACGACTCGCGTCGTCTCCGAGTGTGAGACGCGACTCGCGTCGTCTCCGAGTGTGAGACACGACCCGAACGGATATACTGATCGCTACACCACTGGAGTCTGTGTCCGAACTGTCCAGCCGACGGCGGTACGGACTGTGGGTGCGTGTGGTCGTCGCCACACTCGTGGTCGCGCTCCTCGGCGTCGCGCTCGTCGCGGCGGAGGCGACGCTGATCGGCGTCGTCGCCTACGCCGTGCTGCGTGTCGGCGGCGGCGCACTCGGTGTTCTCGGCGCCGACCCGACCGCCGCGCTCGTCGGAGCGGCGGTCGGCTGTGGCGGTCTCCTCTGGGTCGTCGGCGCAGTCCACCGGACGGCAGAGCGTGCCGACGAGGGATTCGCGTTCGCTCCGCGACTACTCGCGTACGCCTACGTCTCGCTGTTCGGCGCCTCGGTGTGGGTCGTCTGGTACGGGTTCCAACAGTTCGGTGTGCCACGGTGGGCACAGGTGCTGTCGGGACTGTTGTTGATCGCCTCCTTCTACCCGGCGATGGGATACATGGCGAGTCGAGCGGGCTTCGAGACGGACCTCGAGGCACAGACAGACTCGGAGGCGTACCCGTGGCGCGAAGACGCGGACGAGTCGCCACCGGAGAGTGGGTACGGAGCCGTCGGCTCGCTGCTCGCGGCTGCCGACACGAGTGGGGGTCGACTCCGGACGCTCGTCGGCGTGGTCGTCGTCCTCCCGCAGTGGGTCGCCGTCGGGACGCGCGAGCGCCTGCGAGGGGCCGGTGCTCGGGTGGCGGCGGGGGCGTCGGAGCTCCGAACGACCGCGGCGGAGTGGATCGGGTTCGGTCGCCGCGTCGTCGCCGTCGGGACGGAGCCGCTACGTGCCTCCTACCGGCGAGTCGGTGTCGTCGGCCCGGTCGCCGTCGTCGCCGTCCTCGTCGGGGGAGTCGCGACGCTGTGGCTCGCCGCCCGTCGTGGCGATCCGACCAGACTGTACAGACCGACGGCAGCCGTCCTCGCCGTCGTCGCCACCACGGCACACGTCGCCGGTGACCTGCGGTCCGAGTTGATCGAGAGTTCCGTCCTCGTCGACCTCGAAGAGCGACTCGGGACGGCGACTGTGGAGTCCAACCGGAACGACGGGAACGCGCCCGAGGGATCGGCACCGACGGCGGTAGTCGGGACGGGCGAAGGGTCGGACGCCGTCGCCACGCTGGACCGCCGACTGACGCGACTCGCCGGACAGGCGTCGATCCCGACGCCCGACCTGCAGGTGCTCGACACGCGGAGTCCGGTCGCGGCCGCGGTGGGGTACCGGGTGTCGGACGCGACGGTGGTCGTGTCGACGGGACTCGTCGAGGCGCTCGACGAGAGAGAGCTGGACGCGGTGTTGGCACACGAGGTGGCACACGTCGCCAACCGAGACACTGCCGTCCTGACGGCGCTGTCGTTCCCGCGTGTCGCTGCACGTCGGGTGTTCCGGCGGTACACGCTCAACCCACTGTTCGTCGTGTTCGCCCTGGTCGCCGGGACGACGAGTCGACTGTGTGTCGCCGTCGTCGCCCGAGCCCGAGAGCACGCGGCGGACGACGGGGGGATCGCGATCACCGGCGACCCCGCCGCACTCGCGAGTGCACTCGCGACGCTCGACGAGACGGTCGGCCACCGCGCCGCGGAGGATCTCCGCTCGGCGGCCGCCTTCTCCGTGGTTCCACCGGCGTGGGAGGACCACCGCTTCTTCGACCGGACCCGCCGTCTGATCCAGCGTGGGCTCTTCGGGACACACCCGGACACGAGCGAGCGGATCGAGCGGCTCCGCGAGCGGACCCGCGAGCTGGAGCGAAGTGGGTGACACTCGCGAGGTGGAACAGGGCAGGTGAGACGAGGAGGTGACACTCGCGAGGTGGAACAGGGCAGGTGAGACAGGGCGAATGCCGATGGCTCGGCCTCCGGTGACGTTCGGGTGAGGTGCCGGTCGGTGTCGAGACCCGTCGTCACCACACGTCGAGACGCGGTGTCGTCACGAGGTCTGTCCGGTCCGCGGGCAGAGACCCACCGACGGCGAAAGCCGTTTTCGTGTGAGACGCGGAGGAGAGAGCAGTGGTACTCGACAGGGGACGGACGGAGCTACCGAGCACCCGACGGATCGTCGGGACTGGCGCGGTCGTCGCGACCGGTCTGGTGTGTTGGTACGCCGGCAGTGTGATCTCGACGACGGGTGTTCCGGGTGTGGTCGGCGTGGAGACAGACCTCGCGGAGATCGTCGCGCGCGTCGTCTACACGGTCGCGACACTGCTGGTGGCGACCGCCGTCGTCCGGGCCGCCGACGACTCGTCGATCGTACTCGAAGATCGGGCGGTCTTCACGCCCCATCAGACGGAGGTCGCGTACCGCGCCGCACAGGTCGCGGCGTTCGGCGGCGCCACCGCACTCGTCGTCGTCGGCGTCTGGGGTGTCAGTCTGACGAACGTGCTCTTGGGCGCCGGTGTGACGAGCGTCGTGGTCGCACTCGCGGCACGACAGACGCTCTCGTCGGTGTTCGCCGGCCTGACGCTGATCTCCACGGACGTGTTCCGCGTCGGCGACTGGGTGAAGATCGACAGCCGGTTCGGGAAGATCGAGCAGATCTCGCTGTTCAACACGACGATGGAGAGTCCACGCGGCGAGACACACGTCATCCCGAACGACGAGGTGATCACGCGGGACATCACCAACCTCGGGAAGGGCCGGTACCGCAACGACGTGCTGGTCGGCGTCGCCTACGAGACGGACATCGACCACGCCACGGGTGTCTGCGACGAGGTGCTGAAGGAGTTGACCGACGACGACGAGACGAACATCGACGGGTACCAGCCGACGACGGTGAAGGACTTCGACGACTCCCAGATCACGCTCGCGGTCAAGATGTGGGTCGACGAGCCGAAGCCGATGGCGATCAACCGCGCACAGACGGCCGTCCTCGCGGGGATCCAGGACCGCTTCGCCGAGGAGGACATCACGATCCCGTTCCCGCAACGCACCGTCGTCGAACGGGACGCGACGGCGTGACGTGCGGTGGGACTGCGGGGGCGACGAGTCGGTCTGGGCTAGGTTCGTGCTCGCGGCCGCGGTCGGTGTGATTCACACCCACGGGGTCCCGTCCCGCGGGTGCGGTACACTCTTGTGACCGGTCTCGCAGGTCGGAGTCGTGACAGACGCGGACCAGTACACCGAGGCGTTCGCACAGTTCTACGAGGCGACTCACCGCGACCGCGAGGTGGGTGACGAGACGTTCTACACCGAGGCGGCACGCGACGCCGACGGGCCGGTGTTGGAGGGTGCCTGTGGCACCGGGCGGCTCTACCTGGAGTTGCTGCGGGCGGGTGTCGACGCCGACGGGTTCGACGTGTCGCCGGCGATGCTGGACATCCTCCGCGAGACGGCCGCCGACGAGGGGCTCGACCCCTCGGTGTGGCAGGGGGACCTTCGCTCGCCCGGTGCCGACCGGACGTACGAACTCGTCTTCGTGCCGTACAACTCCTTCGCAGCGCTGACTACGGTGGAGGATCAGCTCACGGGACTGCGGGCACTGTACGACCTGCTCGAACCAGGTGGCCGGTTGCTGTTCGACGCCTTCGTCCCACGGTACGAGGTGATCGCCGACTCGTTCGGCGAGTGGCAGCCGGTCCGGGAGGTGACGTACGACGGCGAGACGCTCCGTGGCCGGACGAAGACCACCGTCGAGAGCGAGGTGGCGCAGACCTACCGCGGAGAACGCCAGTTGCTGTCCACCGACGACGAGGTCGTCGCGACGGAGTCGTACGTCAGCGCCCACCTGCCCCCACAGCAGGTCGAACTGTTGGCGCGTCGGTCCCCGTTCGAGACGTGGACGAGCTACGGCGGGTTCGACGGCGAACCCCTCGAAGACGGCGCGAGTGTGCAGGTGTGGGAGTTGGAACGAGAGGGGTGAGTTCCGACACAGTCTCTCGTCCTCGTCCCCTGTTCCCGCGACACCTGCTGGGTCGCCTGGGCGAAGCGGCCGAGGTTCAGACCGAGGTGATCCCACTTCGTAGAGTCACGTTGGCTACCCCGCCACGAGCCCACCGTCACCGTCGTACGACAGCGCGACCACGCGCCCGTCGCCGTAGCGGACGAGCACCTCCGCACGCCCGTCGCCGTCCGTGTCCGTGACCGTCGAGAACGTCCAGATCGGCACCGCGCGCTCGTAGACGGCCCGTTGGGCGCCGGTCTCGGGCGAGAGCACCGCCACGCTCCCGTCGTTGGTGACCGCGACGAGTTCCGTCTCGTCGTCGCCGTCCACGTCACCCGACACGGGCGAAGGTGTCGGGCCGTCGGCGGTCGACACCGTCGTCGACCACTGCGTCGTGCCGCTTGCGCCGTCGAGTGCGAGCACCTCGCCACCCGGCCGGCCGGCAAACAGTTCCACCGCGCCGTCGCCGTCCACGTCGGTCGTCTCGCGCACGCGAACGTTCGTCAGTGACCGCTCCCACTGCGTCTCACCCGTCGCGCCGTCGTATGCGACGACGCCGCCGGTGTCACCCGTGAACAGCTCCAGCGCGGGGTCGTCGTCCGCCTGTCCGACCGCCGCGTACGTCGCGGCCCCCTCGCGAGTCCACTCCACGCTACCCGTGGCGGAGAAGACCACCGGGCCACGGTTCGTCGCGATCAGCACCTCCGGCGCGTCGTCTGCGTCCAGATCCGCGACGACCGGCGCACGCCAGACGCTCACCGCCGAGCCGTCGACGCCCGCCTCCGCCACGCTCGTCCGCCACGCGACCGTCCCGTTGCCGTGGACCGCGACGACTTCACCGCCCACGTCACTGGCGACCACTTCGAGTCCGGGGCCGGCAGTCACGTCCGCGACCGTCGGTCGCCCGTAGCCGTACTGCTCGACACCCACGCGCCACTCCTCGGTGCCGTCGGTCGCCGACCGCGCGATCACCGCTCCCTCCGTCGAGGCGACCACCACCTCGCGAGTGTCGTCGCCGTCCACGTCCGCGATCGCCGGTTCGGTGAGCGCGTGTGTGAAACAGTCACCCGCTGGGACGCCCGCTCGCCACTGTGTGGCGCCTGTCTCGGGGCGGAGTCTGACGAGTGCACAGGAGGTGTCGGTCAACTGCTCGTCCCCGTTCGGCACCGCCGCGACGGGCGCGACGACGACGTCTCCCGTGGGACCGACGCCGACGGCGTGGTGGTTGACCTCGTTGGCACGCGGGGTATCGCTGATCCACCGCTCCGCGAGGCCACCGTCGCCCACGCCGAGACCGACGACGACGGCCCCCGCGAGGAGTCCGCAGACGGCTACCACCGCGACCAGCGTCCGTCGGTTCACGGCCGTCGTAGACGACTCGTCGGTAAGTACCTGCTCGTCTCGTCCGGGCGGACGGACGGTGGAGTGGAACCGTGTCGATTTAACCGTCGTGTCACGGAGTGTGCTCGATGCGAACGTCGGAATCGGGGAGCGACGGGGCGGTTCGGGCGTGTGTGGTTCGGCTCCTCGGAGTCTCCGTCGCCGTCGCGGCGCTGTGTACGGTCGCCGTCGCCCCGGCGGCGGCACACGACGTGACCGGGTCGCGGTTCGCAGCGCCGCTCCCACTCCCGTGGCTGTTGGCTGGCGCCGGTGCGACCGTGGCGGTGACGGCGCTGTGGCTCGGCGTCACCGACGCCGACGCGGCTCGACTCGAGACGCCGCCACTCGGAACGGTCGGACCACGGATCACTGGACTCGGTCGCGTGGCGGGGCGTGGACTCTTCCTCGTCGCGGTCCTCGCCGTGCTCGCGAGTGGGTTCTTCGGACGCCGAGTCGCGACGGCGAACTTCGCGACGGTGTTCACGTGGCCGGTGTGGTTCCGTGGACTCGCCGCACTGTCCGTGCTCGTCGGGTCGCCGTGGCCGGCGCTGTCTCCGTGGCGGACGCTGTACGACGGCCTGTGTCGACTGGAGGGTGGCGAGGTAGCGCTCGCCGGCGACGGCGGCGCCGAGTGGACGACACGACTCGGGCACTGGCCGGCGCTTCTGGGGGTCGTTCTCCTCGTCGGTGTCGTCGAGACACTCACCGTGATCCCGCGCTCCCCGCCGTTGACGGCTGCCGTCGTCGCCGGCTACGGGCTGTTCGTGCTCGGCGGCGCGGTCGTCGTCGGACCGATCTGGTTCGATCGCGCCGATCCCCTCGCGGTGCTCTACCGGCTGTTCGGGCGGGTCGCACCAGTTCGGACGGAGCGAACGGCCGACGGCGGGCTCGTGGTCGGACTGCGGTCTCCGTGGCGGGGGTGTCTCGATCCGGCTCCGGACACCGCGACCGTGGTCACCGTCGTGGCGGCGGTGTACACGGTCAGTTTCGACGGGTTCGCGAACACGCGAGTGTACCAGTCGCTGGCGGTGGCCGCTCGCGGCGCACTCGGCGTCGGACCGGAGGTTCGGATTCTCCTGTACGCGCTCGGGCTCGCCGGGTTCGTCGCGACGTTCTACGGGACCACGCGACTCGTGTCGTCGCTCGGAGGTCGTGCGGGAGACGGTGAGACCGCGACCGTGTCTGTCGCCCGCGCGTTCGCGCCGACGGTGCTCCCCATCGCCGCCGCGTACGAGGTGGCGCACAACTACACGTACGTGATCGGCAGCCTCGGACGACTCGTCGCCGTGGCGTCGGACCCCGTCCTCGCGGGTCGAGTCCTCGACCCGCTCGGGTGGCTACCACTCCCCGCGTTCTGGGGGTCACAGGTGGTCCTGATCGTCGTCGGTCACCTGATCGCGGTGGTCGCCGCACACCGCGTCGCCGTGACTCGGTTCCGGACGCTGCGAGCCGCTCGGCGTGGACACGTACCGTTGACTCTCCTGATGATCGCCTACACTGTAGTCTCGCTGTGGATCGTCTCCCGTCCCGTCGTGGGAGGGTGAGGAGTGGGAGTACTCGGGTGGCGACGGGTCTCGGCTCCGTCGTTGCGCTCGGAGAGAGTGACCCATCCACTGGGACCGAACGGAACCGACTTTCCCGTCGAACACTTCGCTGGGGTATGGACAGACGGAGGTTCCTCGCGACCGCCGGCGCGGCGGGGAGTGCCGCACTGGCGGGGTGTGGTGGGTTGATCCAGACCCGTCCCGCGCGGACGACGCCGCCGGTGGTCGAGAACCGTCCGGACGGCGTCTACGTCCCGAGTCACGTCGAGGGAATGGAGATAGCCGGCGTGACACGGGCCGGCGGTCTGGGGTTCGGGCTGATGTACAGCTACCCCCACCGCTTCTGGAACGTGAACGGGTCGGACGTGTCGAAGACGGAGATCGACGACGGCGACGAGGTCCACCTGATGGCGAGTGTCTGGGACCGCGAGACGGGGACGGTTCTCCCCGAGACCGGGCTGACGGTCGAGATCACCCGGGACGACGCGCTCGTCTCACAGGAGACGATCTACCCGATGCTCTCGCAGCCGATGGGGTTCCACTACGGCGCCAACTTCGGTCTGGAGGGTGACGGCACGTACCAGGTGCGACTGAACGTGGGTGGCGTCCGAACCCGGAAGACCGGTGGGTTCGTCGGGCGGTTCGAGTCGGCGACGACCGCGACGATCGACTTCGACTACGAGCGGGCCGTCCGCGACGAGATCAGCTTCGAGCGACTCGGCGACCGGGCGGGCGCTCGGGGTGCCGTCGACCCGATGCAGATGGAGATGTTACCGTCGTCGACGGCCCCCACGGAGTCGGCACTCCCCGGACGGGTTGTCGGACGAGCGTCGAGTGACGACGTGGTGTTCCTCGTGACGGTGCTCGACAGTCCCCCCGCCGGGATCGACGCCGACGGGCAGTACCTCGCCGTCTCCGCACGGACACCGTACAACCGGATGGTGATCCCCGCGATGGCCCTGCGCGGGACGCTGACGCGTGACGGCGAGTCGGTCTTCGACGGAGAACTCGTCCGGACGATCGACCCCGATCTGAACTACCACTACGGCGCGGTCGTCGACGAGGTCACCGCCGGCGACGAGTTGACGGTCCAGCCCAGAGTCCAGCCGCAGACGGCGCGCCACGAGGGGTTCGAGACCGCCTTCGGCGGTGTGACGGGTCCGATGTCCGACGTCTCGCTGACCGTCGAGTGACACGCCCGGGCTCGTCCACGGTCACTCGTTCCGCGTCGCTGGTGGTCGGTCACTCGTTCCACGTCGCTGGTGGTCGGTCACTCGTTCCACGTCGCTGGTGATCGGTCACCCGTTCCACGTCGCTGGTGATCGGTCACCCGTTCCACGTCGCTGGTGATCGGTCACCCGTTCCACGTCGCTGGTGATCGGTCACCCGTTCCACGTCGCTGGTGATCGGTCACTCGTCGTCGACCGAATACATCGGAGCCGGTTCCTGCGATCCTCACCGGGACTGCTAGTGTCGAGGCGAGTGAGCCTGGCTCTCGACCGAGATACACTTCGACGGAGGTACAACGTTTTTGTACCAGGGGTGAGTGTCCGGGAGTATGGCCGGAGGCGAAGACGAGACACGGTCGGGAGAAGACGACGGAGACGAGGAGGTGTCGTTGCCGTCGGGTCGAGAGGGCGGTGAGGAGGTCGTGGCGAGTCCAGGTTCGGGGAGTGGTGAACTCGGCAGTGAAGAGCCGTTGGCGGGACGGGAACAGACGGCGAACGAGGTGTCGTCGGGAGAGGTGTCGTCGGGAGAGGTGTCGTCGGGAGAGGTGTCGTCGGGAGGAGTGGGAGAGGACGGAGAGTCGACGGACGGTGTGGCCGCTGGCTCGAGTTCGGGGGACGGCGCCCAACAGTCGATCCAGGAGATGCTCCACGCCGACGAGACTGCCTCCGTCTTCGCGGACCGGGACCTCGTCGAACCGGACACGATAATCAACGAGGAGCGGATCGTCGGCCGCGACGACCAACTCGAGTCCGTCGTCTCCTTCCTCCGTCCCGCACTCCAGGGGAACCGCCCACCGAACATGCTGCTGTACGGCCCCGCCGGGACCGGGAAGTCGCTGATCGTCGGCGCGGTCACCGAACAGATCGTCGAGCTGTGCGAGTCACGCGGCGAACAGTTCGGCGTCGTCGAGATCAACTGTCAGCCGATCAACACCCTCGATCAGGCGGTGTACGAGTTGGTGAAGACCGTCGCCGACGACGTGGGTGTCGACCCCGGCGTCCCGGAGACGGGTGTCTCGACGCGACGGAAGTACCGCCGGCTGTACGATCTCGTCGACGAGCACTACGACTCGGTGATCTTCGTCGTCGACGAGATCGACCTCCTCGTCGGCCGGCAAGACCAGGAGGAGCCCGCGTACTCGAAACTGTTGTACCAGTTGTCGCGTGCGAGCAACACGAACGAGATCGGCGGCGGCGTGTCGGTCGCGGCGCTCACGAACGACCCCAAGTTCATGGAGGACTTAGACGGTCGGACGGAGAGTTCGTTCAATCCGCGCGACATCCACTTCCCGGACTACGACGCCAACCAACTGCGCGAGATCCTCCGGAACCGGCGCGACGCGTTCCGCGACGACGCGCTCAGTGGGGACGTGATCCCACTCGTCGCCGCGTTCGCGGCGCAGAGCCACGGTGACGCCCGGAAGGCGATCGACCTCTTCCGTGGTGCCGGTGACCTGGCGGACGAACGTGCCGACGACTGCGTCACGGAAGAGCACGTCCGGGACTCGCAAGACGAGGTCGACAAGGACCGCTCGCTGAAGCTGATCGAGGGACTGACCACCCAGAAGAAGATCTCGTTGTTCGCGACCGCGGCCGTCGCTCACTACTCCAGCGAGACGATGACGGACGTTCCGAGTCCGGTCGGGTTCCAAGTGTACCAGTGGTTGACGGATCAGTTGGACGCCGACCAGATGACCCGGGAGACGTTCGTGAAGTACGTGAAAGAGTTGTCGACCTACGGATTGATCTCGACGACACGCGAGAGTCGCGGTCGTGGTGGTGGGATGTACATGGTGTTCAGTTTCACCGGCGACCCAGAGGGGATGCTGGAACGAGTGGTCGAGGACACGCGGCTCGAAGACCTCCGCGGAGACGAGGACCTCCTCGCGTCGGTGGTCGACGCGCAACTCGAGCAGTTCGAAGAGAAGTGACTCCCCAGTTCGAAGAGAAGTGACTCCCCAGTTCGAAGAGAAGTGGTCGGAAATTCGAGGAGGCGTAGCCCGATGGGCCGAGACGAGGTGCCGAGTTCCGGGTCGAAACTCGGTGCCTCCGGAGAGAGTCCCCGTGTGTCCGAAGCGTCAGACGCACGTCACACACCCCGTCGTCGATGTGTAAGTCGGACGAGGGCGTCGGGATCGTCGTACACGGACCCCCCGTTATCGAAGTGTAACGACGGGGTGACACGTAGCGAGTGGAAGCCCACCGCTTCAGAGGTGGGAAGATGTCGAGCTGCCAGCGAGAGCGGCCGGTAATCGGTTGCCCGTTCACCGACTAGGACGGAGTCACGGGTGTCAGGCCTCACACCCCCCGTTGTCGATGTGTAAACGGTCGGTGTTCGGAGTCCGTGGGTCGTCTATCACCGACCGAGCACGAGCGGTGTACACGTCGACTGCCAATCACCCCCCGTTTTCGATGTGTAAGTCGCGGACAGATTCCGACACTACCGGCGAGAGTCGACTGCTCGTGAGGTGAGTGCCTCGACCGAGAAGTGGTCTGCCCAGAGAGTTGTCCACCCAGAGAGGTGGTCTGCCCAGAGAGTTGTCCACCCAGAGAGTTGTCCGCACAGAGGGTCGTCCATCTGGGAAAGTCGTTCGACCGAGGAACAACCGTCCGAAAGCCTGTCCGAGTAGAGAACCTCACGACGACGGACGTGGGACCGTCATGTAGATGGAACTCGCCGTGTCGGTCGGGCACGACTCCCTCCCCCCGTTATCGATGTGTAAACGCCAGAGAGGGTACCCCGGGTCCCCGGTGCCCCGGTACTCCGGCCGGCGGGATAGCCCGAACGGACGAGTCGAGGGGCAACCGGTCCCGCACCACCGACTCGCGACGGGTCGGTCCCGAACACCCACCCCCCGTTATCGAAGTGTAAACGGCCAGACGGTGTGGGGGGTGCAGTCGAGTGGGTCGCTGCAGGTGAGATCGGCGCCTCGGACGGGAGAGACCGAGCAGGAGACGACGGCACGAACGCTACTCGGATGGAAGCGTGCCGCCAACGAGTCCGGTGCGCGTACTCTCCTCGGAGATTACTAATTCGAGTACAACCGTGAGAACCGTCGCCGACAGCTCTAGTATCCACCGAGCGGTGGGCTCGCCAGCGGCGCTGGCGTGCGCCGCTGGCACGACACATTGCACTTGGCGTGCTGTTAGTCGTATTAGGACATAAAACCACCGTTTGAATGCGGTGGTCAGAGCCGAAAGACGGGGCCGCGATTACTTACAGCCACCTCGAGTCCGGAAAGAGTGCGCTGAACCCGAACACACCGACACACCCCCGGGGGCCCCTCCCCCACCCTCTGGCCGTTTACACATCGATAACGGGGGGGGAGAGGTCACCCGCCGCCGTGAGTCGTGCCGGAGGTGTCGGAGTGGCTGGGAGGTCCACCACCACCCTTCGCGGGATGAATCGTTCCTCTCGACGGCCCCGTCTCCTTCACTTCGAACCGACAGAACCGTACTCCCTGGAGAACGCGAATCGCCACCAGCCGATTACACTTCGACAACGGGGTGTGGGGTCAACCGATCACGAGTCTGGAGAGTCTCACGCTTCGACGACCTCTCGTCTCGACGAGCCCCCGACGACAGCTACCGATCCCGAGGCTCGCAGCGGTGTTCGCGACACACTCGGAGGAAACACACATACCGATCCGACACCAGCAGTACCTGTGCTCGGCTACGCTGCGATGAACCGGACGCTCAGAGAAGAGACACCGCCAGTCCGGTGCAATCGCAGTATGCGCGAAGCGACGTTCGAGGACCGCGGTTTGGAGTACGTCGCGGAGTTGGCGGTCCAGAACCTCTCGGATCTCCTGACGACACTGCAGTGGAACGTCCGTCACGGGATCTTCTTCTACCGGTGTACCTCGAAACTGATCCCGTGGAACCTCCGGTACGAGATCGAACGGCTCCCGCGGTTCGACGAGATCCGACGCCTCGCGGAGCGGATCGGCGAGTTCGTCGAGACGAACGGTGTCCGTCTCACGTTCCACCCGAACTACTACTGCAAGCTCGCGAGTACGTCGACCGACACTGCCGAACGGTCCGCTCGCGACCTCGCGAACCACGGCCGGTGGCTCGACCTGATGGGACTCCCGCGGCGGCCGTACTACGGCATCGTCGTCCACGTCGGCGCGACGTACGGAGACCGGGAGGCGACACTCACAAGATTCTGCGCGCGTGTCGACGACCTCCCGGCGGCCGCGGCCGACCGACTGACCGTCGAGAACGACGACGAGGAGGCACTCTACAGCGCGGACGAACTGGTCCGTGGGGTCGCGGAGGAGTGTGGTGTGCCGGTGACGCTCGACTACCACCACCACTCGTTCACCGATCGCGGGTACAGCTACCGCGAGGCGTACGATCTCGCCCGCGAGACGTGGGACGGACCACCAGTGGTCCACCTCTCGGAGGCCGAACGACTACACACGGGCGACACGACGACGAGTCCTCAGAGCCACGCCGACTACGTCGCCGAAATTCCGGCGTGGCTCCGGGCCAGTGACGCAGACGTGATGCTGGAAGCGCACGCGAAGGAACGAGCCGTGTTGTACCACACGCTCGACCACGAGACAGGAGGTCCAGCCGACGACCACGAGACGGGATGTCCGGCCGAGAACCTCGAACACGACGCACCTCCCGACGGTAGCGCGTGAGCGTTCCGACGGGGAGGTCGTGAACGTCCCCGTGGGGAGGAACAGAGCGTTCCGACGGGAAGGTCGTGAACGTCCCGGTGGGGAGGAGCTGAGCGTTCCGACGGAAGAGCGTGAGGTTGACCCGTTCGACGCACGAACCCGACACACTCGCTACGATGGCACGAGACTCGGCTCGGGACACGGATCGGTCAGACTCGCCCGCCGGAACGGACTCTACCGACCCCACCGCAACCGAGTCCGGTGAGGCCGGGAGCGTCTTCGACACCGAGTTGCTCTCGGATCTGTCCGTCAACGCCGTCCCGATCGTCATCATCGTCGTCTTTCTCTCTGCCGCGAGCCTGTTCGGACCGATCGGCGGTGGTGGTGAGCGACTGGCACTGTTTCACGGCGCGTTGATCGGTGGTGTCGTCCTCGTCAGCGTCGTCGCCGGGTGGGTGATCCGACGCGCAGACGGCCAACTGGAGGGGAGCGCCGCCCAGACGTACGACGACTCGGAGCGGGAGTGAGTGGGACGGATCGCCTCCTCTCGATCGGTAGACCGGCGTCGCTCCGATCACTCGGAAAGTAAGTCGCCGTCAGACAACACAAAATTCTTGACATCGGGTAGAGAAACGGAGCGCTACGTCACTGCGAGGAACTCCCCGACGTATGCCCTCACGAGTACTCACACGGCGCACGACACTCGCAGCAGTGGCCTCGATCCTCGGTGGTTGTGTCACCAGTGATCCTCGATTCGAGTCGCGGTGCTCGGACGACCCGACCGCATGGTCCCAGTACCGCGGCAGCTCGGATCGGAACCTCCGTGTATCGAGGGTGACACCCGCGCGTATCGACCCCGCTCCGAGTCCGTCGTCCGACAGCTCGACATCCACATCGGCGTCCGACACGACTCGGTCCACCCAGTCACCGACCCGTGAACGTCTCCCGTCGCTCGACCGTGTCGGCGCGGTCGCGGTCGACGGCGGTCCGAAGTGCCCACCGGCAGTCGTCGACTCGACGGCTGTCGTCGGAGTGAACGACGGCGTCGTCGCTACGGACCTCCAGACGGGCAACGTCGTCTGGGAGTACCGACCGGGCGGCCCGAATCGCTTCAACACGACACCCGTCGTCCACTGTGGGACGGTACTCGCGTCGAGCACCCACCGTCTGCACGCGCTCGACTTCGAGACGGGGAACCGACGCTGGCGACACGATGTCTCGGGTGGGCTCCACTTCCCCCGGTCACCGGCAGTCGTCGACGGGCGGCTGTTCGTCCCGGGTGACGGACTCGTCGCCGTCGACGCGCGTACCGGTGAGACACTCTGGCAGCGGACCGACTTCGGCCACGTGGCGGCCGTCGCGGCGAGCGCCGACCACGTGATCGCGAGCCTCGAGGACCGCGGGACCGACCCGAGTCCGGGCGTCGCAGCACTCGACCCCGCCACGGGCGAGACCGTCTGGCGCCGAACCAATGTCGGCCCGGTCGACCGACCGGCGGTCGTGTCGAACGGCAGAGTGGGGGTCACGACGGAGTCCGACAGTGTCTGGCTCCTCGACGAAACCGACGGGGAGACCGTGACGAGTGTCCTGTTCCTCCGACCGGGTCGCCGGTCGCCACTCCCCCCGCCGACACTGGTCGACGACGGTGCCGTCGCGATCGAACGCCGCCTCCCGTCGGGGGTCGTCCGTCGGATCGACGAGCACGGTGACACTCGGTGGGAGACGGAAGTCGACGGCGCCTCGTTCTCGCCCATCGTCGGCCACGAGTACGTGGCCGTCGCCGGGTCGGGTGGACTGCACCTGCTCGACCGCGAGACCGGGACGGTGGAACACACGGCACCGCTCCCGGTGGGGAACGTCACCCGCCAGTTCCCGGTCGTCCCGGCCGACGGTCGACTGTTCGTCCCCTCCCACGGGCAGATCACGTTACACGACTGGGAGTGAGGTGCCGGTGAACGACGCTGTCTCGTCGGTCGACCCCTGGCACGTCGGACGGCTGGGACTCGCAGTCGACCCTCGACCGCGACTGGACGGACGGCCACAGGTTGATACTCACCCCGCCCCGTGCACACACGATGGAGTCACTCGACCCAGACCTCACCGGGCGGACGGCACTCGTAACCGGTTCCGCGGACCGTGTCGGACGAGAGATACTGTTGCGACTGGCCGATGCAGGTGCAGACGTGGCGGTACACCACCGATCTAGTTCGACGACAGCGTCGGAGACGGCGGCAGACGCCCGCGAACGGGGCGTCGACGCGACGGTCGTTCGCGGTGACGTGACAGAGCCAGACGCCGTCGACGCGTTCGTCGGCGAGTGCGAGTCGGCGCTGGGGACCGTCGACGTGTTGGTCAACGCCGTCGGCCCACTTCCCGGGGGCCGCTGGGACGAACTCTCGTACGACCAGTGGCAGACGACGGTCGCGGGTTGTCTGTACGGCACCTACCTCTGTTCACACCGTGTGCTTCCAGCGATGCGCGACGCCGAGTGGGGACGGATCGTCAACTTCGGTGTCGCGGACGCACGCGACGATCGAGCAGTCCCGGAGAACTTCCCGTACTTCGCCGCGAAGAAGACAGTTCTGCTGTTCACACGAACGCTCGCGTACGACACGCAGACGGCCGGGATCACCGTCAACGCCGTCTCGCCGTTCGCCGTCGAGAACACGGTCGTCGACGACGTGGACTACCCGCGTGGCCGACCGGCGTCGTTCGACGACGTGGCGGCCCCGATCCTGTTCTTCTGCTCGGCGGCTGCGTCGTACATCTCCGGGCAGAACGTCGCCGTCGACGGTGGTCGGCTACAGGAGGCGAACTGATCGGCCGTCTCGAACGACGATGGACCTCGAACGTGATCTCGAGTCGGGACACACGCCGATTCACTCGCGCTCTCGGGACTCGTCCGTCCGTCTCGCGTGGCAGAGACGTTCGATTCCGACGATCGGTCCGAACCCGACTGGACAGAGCCACACCGACACCGACCGTGTTCGTCGGTCACGAGTTCGTCGCGTTCGGTGTCGCCACGCTCGCGGCCGCACGTGTCGGTCGTACACGGAAGACTGCCCTCACCGTCGACGCCGTCGGTGCGTGGTTCGAGGTGTCCGAGTTCCTGTTCGAGACCTTCTGGTACGACTGGACGCTCCAGTTCTACTTCGTCGACACCGTCACCGACCGCTGCGTCGACGCGCTCGGTGCCCTCTCGACGGCGACCGTCGTCGTCGCCGCGTGGTCCGACGAGACACCTCACCCGAGAAGCCGGAGAGACGAGCGACTGAGACGTAGCGAGCGGCAAACGACTGCTTCGGCGGTAAGCGCGACGAGTCTACCGGCTCGGCTCACAACTCGGACCGCTTGACCAGCGCGTAGACGAACAACGCCGAGAGGACGACGCTGAGGTACGCCTCCAGCGTCGCGAGCACCCGCGCCATCGCACCGGCGGGCGCGTTGTTCCCGTAGCCGATGGTGGTATAGGAGACGTAGCTGAAGTGCACCAACTCGAAGAACGTCGCCCGCCCGCTCTCGGTCGCCAACGCACCGAGCGAGGAGAGTTGTCCGACAGTCGTCGCGAACGTCGGGCCGCCGAAGGCGTACAACGGGACGAACAGCAACGGCGAGACGAGGAACGCGGCACCGATCCGGAGTGGCCGCATCCCGTGGCCACAGGAGATCCCCAACAGGTAGTTCTCCGCCGCACGACCGAGGTTCTTGACACGAGTCACCACGTCGGTCTCTTCGTCGGTGACGACCGACACGTTCTCGCGTCGCGTGAACCGTTGGCGTTTCACGCGGAACTCGCCGGCGATCTTCGTCTCCCCGTCCTCGCGAGCGGCCTGTTTGGCCTTCAGGTACGTCGTCGCGACGGTCTCGGGTGTCATCGCGACGCTGTACTCCGGGTCGGCCGCGGGTGGTTCGTCGAACTCGTGGATCGACCAGTCGTTACGTTCCAGGTACGCCCGGTGGGCGCCGAAGTCGAAGTCGTGGCCGTCGAACTCGGTGAACTCCGTCCGACAGAACCGGAAGTAGTCGAGTAGCTCGCGCTCGTCGTCCGCGCTGTCGGCGACGAGTCGCACGTCGCCGAGACTCGCCCGCGTGAGGTCGTACCGCACCCACTCGTCGGGTGGCTGGTGGACGTGGCCGCTGCGGAGCTTCGCTCGCGTGAAGTCGACGTACGCGTCCGTGTCGATCCCGTGTGGCGCGAACGCGACGTTGTCGGTGAACTCGGCCTCGGTGAAGTCGATCTCGCCACCGAACGCGGCGTCGGAGAAGTCGGCCGTCCGCGCGGTCACCGACTGGAAGTGTGCGTCCGTCTCGAACCGCACTCCCGCGAACCCCGCGTCGGCCTCGACCCGGTTCGCACCGCCGGCGAACTCCGTCCCGTGGAACGCGGCCTCGCGCTCGAAGACGGCGTCGGCGAACCGGCCGTCGCCACGGAACCGAACCTCCTCGAACACGGCCGGCCCGCCGAACCGGGCGCGGTCGAACCGTGCGTCGTCGTCGAAGGCGGCGTCCGTGAAGTCGACACGACTCTCGAAGTGTGCGTCGGCGAACGTCGCGAAGCGGAACCGTGCCGCCTCGAACAGCGCCTCGTCGGCGAACGTCGTCTCCGCGAACGTGGTGTCGTCCTCGAGCGTGCGCTGGCCGCCTGTGAACGTCGCCCCGCGGAAGTGTGTCGGCCCGTCGAACGCGACGGCGTCGAAGGCGGCGTCTTCTTCGACGGTGATCTCGTCGAAGTCGGCAGCCGCGGCGAACTCGGCGTCGGTGAACTCGGCGTCGCCGTCGAACAGCGCCTCCTCGAAGCGTGCCCGCTCTTCGAAGACACACTCCTCGAAGTGGACGTAGCCGAACGTCGTCTGTCGGAAGTTCGCCTCGCCGACGAACCGGGCGCCGGTGAAACTAGTGTTGTCGTCCAGCAGGTTCGAGTCGCCGTAGAACTCGGCGGCACGCGCCGTACAGTCGTCGTGGAACGTGGCCCGGTCGACCGTCACGTCGCGCCGGAACTCCCCCTCGTCCAGGTCGACTGGGCCCTCGAACGTCGCCGCCTCGAACGCCACCTCGTCCTCGAACCGCGTCTCGAACGTCGACACGGGGCCCTCGAACGTCGCGTTCGACGCCCGGACGTCCTCGTGGAGCGTCGCCTCGTCAAAGGAGAGTTCGCCGACGGTCGCGTCGTCGAGACGGATCGGGACTCCTAGTAACGCCTCCTCGGCGGAGAACGCCTCGACGGTCGCCTCGCGGAGGTCCAGCGGGTGTCTGTCGTCCGGGTCGATCTGGAGGCGATCGACCGACAGCGCCGGGAGGGTGACACCACGGAGGTCCTTGTCCGCGGCGTCGCCGTGGCGTGCGACGGCGAGGAACGCCTCGCGGACGGTCTCGTCGTCGACACCCCGCTCTGCCCGTTCCGCAGGCGACATGTGGAGGACCGCCGTGTCGACCCCGGCGACCGGCCCGTCGCCGGCGGCGGCCGACTGGCTCTGGTCGGACATACGTGCCACGACGGACCCGGGATTGAAAAAGGCCACCCGGTGTGTCCGGAGTGATACGCTCCGGTCACGTGGTCTCGGTACTGCTCGGGAGCGATCTATCGACACTCCGGCGACCCAGAGTCATCCACCGAGGCCCGGTGATCGGAATCGGGGGAGTCCGCCGACAAGCCCGCCCTTCAGGGGTGAGTAGCTGCCCCGTCGACGTCACTCTCGGTGTCCGACAGCAGCCGCAACGAGGTCCGACTGAACACCGTCAGGTCGTACTCGGGGTACGTGTGGTAGGTCTCGAAGCGCCGCTCGCCCACGTCGACCGTCGTCACCGCCTCGGGCTCGAACCGGTGACAGAGGTCGAACGACTCCTCGTCGGGGAACGCGGCCAGCGGCCGCCGCTCGACCACCGTCTCCGCCCGGAGCCGGTCGGTCTCGTGGACCAGGCGACGCGTCTCGCCCGCCGGATCGAGGGTGACCGGCGTGCCGTCGCGGTCGACCGGGGCACACGAGGAGAGTTCGTAGAAGTCCAGTGCGGGCGCGGCGACGGCGTGCGAGTTCCCGATCACGCGGAAGGTGAACGGCACTCCCAACACCGATCGCTCACAGGCATCGTAGACGGTCACGTCCGTCGTCGGCGGCTCGCTCGCGTGGACGAACGTGAGCGTCTCAGTCGGGGTCGGTGTCCCCGCCGGGGCCGAGTTCTCCGCCGGGATCGGCGTCCCCGTCGGGGTCTCGTCGCTCATCGGCCACCTCTCGTCTCGGACGGCAGTCGCCACCCGGCGTGCGTGTCACCCACACCTCGTGTGTTCCGGATCACTACTCGATCACGATGTCGTAGTTCGGGTCGAAGACACTGTTCGGCTCGACACCTCGGTACCGCGGGAGTCGCCGCCACTCCACCGGCCCGATTCGGTCCGCGTGCCGCCGGACGTACTCACCCTCCGCCCGGTCGAGGTCGAACGCGGGCGTCGGGCCGTCCGAGAGCACGTAGAACCGCTCGCCGCGCTCCTCGTCGCCGTCACCGTCCAAGTCCTCGTACACGTCGTACGGCGCGAACCTGTCGAACCCGGCTGCATGCACCGTGTTGACGTACGCCGCGTGGTGCTCGGCGTCAGCGTACTTCGAGTACGTCCACGTCGCGACCAACCCCCGCTCGGTGAGGTGTCCACGGAGCAGCCGGTAGAACTCCGTCGAGTACAGTCCGAGCGCGTCGTCGCTGCGGGCACCCGGCAGGTCCAACAGGATCAGGTCGTACCGCCGCTCGCTTCCGCGGAGGTACTCCACGGCGTCGCCGACGGTCGTGTTCAGACGGTCGTACCGGTACGCCTCGTCGTTGAACTGGCGGACGTACGGGTCCTCGCGGGCGTACTGCAGGAACTCCCCGTCGATGTCCACCTGGTCCACGTCGGCGTCGTAGCGCCTGAGGTGGTCGACCGCGACGTAGTCGCCGCCGCCCACGAGCAACACGTCCAGCGACGACCGGTTCTCGTAGGCCGACACCGGCACGTCGACCAACCCGGCGTGGTAGGAGTCGACCCAGCTGTCACACAACTGGATCGCGCCGTCGAGCCGGAGACACCGCTCGGTGCCCTCGTGTGCCGTCACGTTCCGGTCGTAGACGGTGATCCGCTGGTACGCCGTCGTACGGTACTCGCGGACCGTCACGTCGACGTTTCCGGGGCGGTACTCGCTGGTGATCTCGTCTTCGACGTACGACCCGGTGACGTACCGGTCGACGGTCTGCCCGTTCGCGACGAGGCCGGCGTAGCTCCCGCTGACGAGCAACCCGACGACGACCAGCACGCGCCAGCGACCGGCACTCGGCCGCGAGAGGCGCGTCACGTCCGAGAGCGTCCAGGCGGCGAACGTCAGCGCCGCGAGCGCGTTCAGCAACCCCAACGCGAGCACGCTGACGACGAGTCCGTGGTCGGGGTACAACACCAGCGCGTACACGACGGTGCCGGCGAGACTCCCGAGGTAGTCGACGCCGAGCACCTCCGAGAGCGCGTCGTTGTCCGACGGTTCGACGGCGAACAACACGCCGAGGACACGCGCGGCCCCACGTCGCGGCAGATGCCCGAGTCGACCGAACACGCCGCCGTCGCGGTCCGCGACGAGATCCTCCAACAGCGGGATCTCGAACCCGGACAGCAGTCCGACGACGAGGATCGGGACGTGTGAGACTGCTAACCCGAGTTCGTACTTCCCGGGGAACGTCACCGCCGGGAAGGCGTTGACGCCGACGATCAACCCCGCACCCAGCGGCCCGGCGAGGGCGAGGTACACCTCCGTCCGGAGGAAGTTCGACTCCGTGTCCCCCAACTGCGGAGAGAGGAACGCGCCGACACCCAGCGAGAACATGTACAGTCCGATGGTGATGGAGTAGCGGAGGACGGTCCCGCCGTAGAACACGGTGAGGAACTCCGAGTAGACGAGCTCGTACGCGATGGAACAGAACGCCACCACGAAGGTCAAGCCGAGCTTCACTCGCCGGTCAGTCAGCAGGCCGAAGGTACTCGCTGTCATCTCTCGGGTGTCGTGTCGCGTCGCGATCCGCCGCCAGTGGTCGGAGCCAGGACGACGCGGACCCGCCGGCGCGCACGTCGCGGACAGTCCGGCGACGTTCCGCGGACCCGACGCCGCACACGTCGTCGACGGTCCGGTGGAGTCTCGCGCACCGGGCGACTCACAGCCGCGGTTTCACGTGCCAGGCCTTGTCGACGATCCACGATCCCTCGTTGTCGACCTCGAGGTCGGCACCTTGCCACCCGAAGTCGGCGGTCCCCTCGGCGTGGACGAGGTGGACGCCGACGCGGTACCAGCCCTCGGCCGGCCCGTCGGTGGGCGACACGGCCGCGAGCCGTGCCGTCAGCTCGGTCCCGGGTTCGGGGTCGTCCCACACTTTCCCCTCGGGGACGTACCCCGGCCCGGGCGGATCGTCCTCGTACTCGCTCTCGCGGCCGAGGTACTCGACGCCGATCCGGTCCACGTCGGCGGGGTACTCCTCGATCTCTTGGGCGTGGTTCTCGCGCCACTCGTCGTCGTCGTCGCTGCCGTGCCAGACTGCCCAGCCGTGCCGGCCCGTCGGCGCACTCCTGTATCCCCCGGCCCCGCGACCGGTCGCACCCCGACCACCGCCACCCTTCTGGGCGCTCGCGACGCCGATCGGGGACAGTGCGCCGAGCGCGGCACCGAGGTCGACGGTCGATCCGCCGCGCTTCGAGTCGAGAGCACCGCTCGCACCGACGTCCTTCCGCGACTCGACGAACGGCTGGGAGACCAACTCGATCTGGAGGGTGGCGTCGGCGATCGACACGTCCTCGAACACGCGCGACTCGCGGGGCGGCGGCGCCGGGTCCCCGCCGAGACAGCCGGCGAGTCCGGCTCCGGCGAGCAGTCCGGCAGTTCCTCGGAGGGCGTCTCGTCTGCGCATGTTCGTCGGTGAGGGTAGTGGCTGGTAAGTCTCTTTCCCCGTGTCTCGCGAGGAGTGACGCTCTGACACCGCCAGCGGACGGCGTCACGACCTCCGACGGCCGTCCACAGCCTGCGACCGACGGGAGTCGAGCGTCGACCGTCTCAGAGCGCCGAGACCCCCGAACACTACGCCGGCATTGAAGTACCGGCACCGCCACGGCTCCGACGATGACAGACTGGGACCCGAAACCAGAACAGGTGACCGGCGACGCCCGTCTCGTCGGAGACACCGAACCGGTCGGCCTCGGCGACACGGAGGACGTGTTCGTCCACGGGGACGCCGTCGGCGGCGACCTCCACGTCGCGGACGGCGAGTACGTGTTCACCGACGTCCCGACGGAGAGCGAGGGGGTGACACCGCCGACCGTCGACCGAGCCGTCACGGGCGAGGAGGACGGCTACGTCGAGGACGTGGCCGACGACGTGGTGTTGCGTGGCGTCGAAGACGTGTTCGTCCACCACGACGGAGCGAACGCCCTCCGTGCCGGCGGTGCCGAACAGGTGTACCACGACGGCGACGCACAGCCGACGAAGCTGCCACAGTCGTACGAGGTGACACTCTCCGGCTGGAACCACACGCGGGAGGTGCGAGACCCGCGCGACGGCGTCGCAATCCTCGGCGCCACCAACGAACTCACGGTGCGCGACCTCGCCCACGACGCGACGGTGTACGTGGTCGGGTGGGGCAACGAGGTCCACCTCGAAGGGAGAGACGCCGAGGCGTCCGTGTTCTTCGTCGGCCGCGACAACACGGTCCACGTCGGCCCGTACCTCTCGGCGACCGCCGCCGCCGAGAGCGGCTTCGACAACGAGATCGACCGGGCACCGATCCCCGCCTCCGCCGTGATCCAGACGTCGAAGGAGGAGGCGCACGCCGACGCCACGTTCGGTCGCCACAAACTCACTTGGCAAGAGCCGGTCGACGACGAGCAGTGGTGCCCCAACTGCGGCAGCGAGGCCGACGCGGTGATCCGTCGCCGACAGCGGGACGCTCTCTTCCTGTTCGGGGTCCCGATCCGCACCTACGACGACGGCGGCGAGAGCTTCGAGTGTGAACACTGTACGAGACACCTCGGCGAAGTGTCGCTGACGGAGTCGGAACGCCGCGACGCACTCCGGTAGCCGGCACCGGCGACTACCCCGCTCGCGGTCGGTCTGGAGCCCCGTGACACCGACGGAGTGTGCGAGAACGAAGCCAGTAGTTCTAAGTCCGCACCTCGACACCGAAATCTCGATGCTCTCACTCGATCTCTTGGACCGTCGCATCTTGCGGAACAACGACCCGGAGGAGTTCACGCGACTGTGGTTGATCCCGACGGCGACGTACGGCGTCGGCGACATCGTCACCACCGTCGCACTGCTCCAGTTCGTCCCGTGGGTCACCGAGGCGAACGTGTTGCTCCGGAGTGTCGTCGGCGCGTACGGACGGGCCGGGCTGGTGGGATTGAAACTGGCGGTGTTCCTGCTCTCGATCGCCGTGTCGGTGTACGGTGACCGCGTCGACGACCGGTTCGTCTACTACCTCCCGCCGGTCGCGCTGTCGCTGTTCGGCGCCTTCGCGACCGCGTTCAACGTCAGGTTGTTCCTCCGGTGACGCCCGCGGTGATCCCCTCCGACGGCGAACTCGGTCGTTCACGCTCGGTCGGTCAGGCGATCTCGACGAGCGTGAACCCGAAGTCGACGACGACGGAGTCGGTCTGCACCTCGTTACCGACGCTGGCGGGGAGTCGGTACTGCACGACGAGTTCGGCCTCCTCTCCGGGTCCGAGTTCCGTCACGTCGATCTCTCTCCCTTCGAGCGACTCGACCGGCACGTACCCGGAGTCGTCGTCGAACAGCGGCTCGCGCTCGCCGTCTTCCACGACGAGGAGCTTCACCTGGAGTGCCTCGTCCAACTCGCCGGCCCCACGGCCGGGATCGCCACCCGTGTCGTCGACGGCTCGTTCCGGCTCCGTTCGACCGTTCTCGTAGCTCACGACGCTCACGTTGGTGATGTTCAACTCCCCCGCCACGTCGCCGTCGTTCTCGATGACACCGCTCGCGGTCCAGTTCCCACCGGGAACCGGTTGGTCGACGCCGGTCGAGGCGTTTCCGTCGCCGCGCTCCTCGTCACCGGCTTCAAAGAGGTCGCCGAACAGACCCCCGTCGTCGCTCTCGTCTCCGTCGTCGCCCGACTCGTCGGGTTCGAGATCGAGGTCGAACTCCGGGCTCGACTCCTCGAAGAACGTGTCGTCACTGTCGTCCTCGTCGTCACTCGACTCGCCGGGTGTCGGTGTCCGGGTGGGCGTCGAGGGCTGTTCCGTCGACTGCGTCGACGACGGGGTGTCGTCTCCCGGATCGCCCCCTCCGGGAGTCAGCGTGTTCGGTCCCGGTGTCGTCGCGGTGCCGGTCTCGTCGTCGGCGCCACCGTCTGTGCTCTGCCCGGTCGGCGAGGTGTCCGTCGGTGTCTGACCCGGTGTCGCGGACGGCGTCTGCGTGGGCGTCGGCGTCGCCGCCGGTCCGCCGGCGTCCGAACTCCCGAACTGTTGAACGAACCCGGCACCGGTACCGAGTGCGATCAGCGCGACGAGACCGATGACGATCAGCCGCCGGCTGCGCCCCGGAGAGGGGAGTTGCTCTCTGATCGCGTCGAGTCGATCGGTCATCGTAGATCACCTCTCTCAGCCGTGTGGGACCCGCTGCCGGTCTCGATCCACCCCGACCGCGACACTGCAGCTGTGACCTCCCGCTCGGCCGAGACGCTCGTCGAAGGGGTGTGTTCACCTGTGTCTGGTTTCAGACCGTCCCACTGGTCTCGACTCTCGTTGTCTCCGTCGGCTCCGTCTCCCTCGCTGTCACTGTCGCCTCCACCACCACCATCTGTGCCGGCTCCGTCCCCGTCGTCGTCTCCATCGCTGTCGCCTCCACCACCACCATCTGTGCCGGCTCCGTCCCCGTCGTCGTCTCCATCGCTGTCGCCTTCACCACCACCGTCTGTGCCGGCTCCGTCCCCGTCGTCGTCTCCATCGCTGTCGCCTTCACCACCACCGTCTGTGCCGGCTCCGTCTCCATCGCCGTCTCCGTCGCTGCCACTGCCCCCTTCGTCGCCACCACTGTTCTCGTTACCCTCGTCGCTGCCACCGTTTCCGTCTTCTTCGGTGTCACCTCCATCGCCTGGGTCGTCGGGATCAGTGTCGTCTTTGTCGGCCTCACCGTTGCTCTCGTCACCCGACCCGTTCTCCGAACCCCCACCACTCCCGCCGAGCCCACTGGTCGGAGCGTTCCCCGCTGCACTCGCTGGGCTCCCAGATGCCCGTCGCTCGTCACCCCGTTTCTCCGACGACTGTCCGCCGTCCGTTCCGCCGCCCGACGACTTAACACTGCTCGCTCGGTCACTCGCCGGCGCGTTACCCGCAGCACTGCCAGCGTCGTTCCCGGCGACCTCCCACGTCCCCGCCGTGACGCTCCCGGTCGCGGTCCCGCCGTCGACGAACACGGCGAACGTCGTCCCGGTCGTTCCGGCGGCGACCGTGACACAGACCACGACCGAGAGTGCGGCGAGTGCTCGCAACGGTGTCGGACGGCTCATTCTGTGGTCTCCCCCGACGCCCCCTCCTCGGCGTCGCGTAGCAGAGCGTACAACTCGCTCCCCACCAGTAGTAATCCGGGGACTACCACCAGCGCAACCGTCCCCGCAGTCGTCCCGGCGAACGTCACTGCCCGCCCGATCAGCGGGATGTGGAAGGAGACGACCCCGACGACCGCAGACGGCTCTACCAGTTCCGGATCGGGGTCTTCGTTCGCGTCTCCCTTTGTCCGGAACGCACGCGTCCCGTCGCGCTCGACGACTTCGATCACCCGATGTGTGACGAGGCGGCCGTCCGCCTCGCCAGACCGGAACGTGATCACGTCACCCTCGCCGATCTGGGACGGCTGGCGGTCGGCGACGATCACCACGTCCCCGGCGTCGATCGTCGGCGCCATACTGTCGGAGAGGACGACGTAGCTCTGACTCGCGCCGACGACTTGCGGGACGGCGTAGACGATGAAGGGGAGTATCGCCAGGACGAGGGCAATAAACCCGACCCGCTGTAGTGTCTCACGCATCCGTTCTGCTCACCTCCGGAATCATTGCGCCTCTGCTATAACTGACGTACTGACTCATGAGCGAATGATCACCTCGTAGTCTATCGTCGCTGTCTGGCCGGCGAAGGGTTTGCCGCCAGAACGGACTCGCCAGTCAACGACCATGTCGGTCGCCGTCTGACCTTCGCCACCAATGCTGACCTCGGAGTAGTCGGTCACCGTACCGTCCGAAGGGTCGTCAACGAGAGCACCGACGGTGCCGGGCTGGATGATCCACCTGATGGTGCTGTCCGCTCGCCCGACTCCGAATTCGACAGTGAGTGCGCCTCGGAGACTCGCCGCTCTCTGTGGAGGTGAACCCATGTTGCCCTCAGGTGATTTTCCATCGGCACAGTTGTTTCCGTTGTGATATGTCCGTCCGGCATTTTGAACATGTCGGTAGACTTTATTCAGCAGTTTAAACCAAGCAACTATTCGGAGATCGCCTCTGTGATTAATGCCCTTCTTTAGATCTGCTCCGGTGACCTGCCCCTCAGCAGAGTCCTCACTCGACTCGCCGACGACGTTGAGAGGGAAATCAGCCGTTAAGTTCAAAATGACGAACGCGCTACCGCATACGCCGAACTTGACCTTCTTTACGCCAAAGTCCCCGTTCGCTCCGCTGGGCTCTGTAACGGAAACGGCGTTGACTTGGTTGCCAAGTTTGCTAGGAAACCTGCCAGTACTCTTGACTTCGAGTGAGTCTCTGCCCTTATTGCCGTCCGCGACATCTTCGACAGTGGGTGAGGAGTCCCGATTAATCGAGAGTTCGACTGACCCAGCCCCAATGGTCACCTCGACAGTTTCAGAGTCATTAAACAATGCCTCTGTCCCCGCGCCGGCGGCGCTCAACGAGTTGCCGATAGTGGCGATACTCGTCAGTAGCCGCCGTCGCGAGAGTCCGGGATGGGTACCATCTGACATTGTTTCTGCTTCGTCCGGAAGACCCACCGGCGGAATCGAACTGGCGAGAAGCATGGGTGGGCCGAATATAGTTATATCAATCTGGATATCATATTTGATATTTTAAGGTTCGAGATCAATATTTAGCTTCTCTCCTGTTGTGAGTTCAACGGTGATATCGTCAATCCAAGCCTCTAGTTCGGGCGATCCGCTGTTGGTCTGAAGCGAAAGTGCCATCACCTCCTGGTTTTGATAATTGAATGTTGACGACAAGCTGCTATCGTAGTTGTTCCAGTTGATGGAGTCGCTCTGAAGCTCGTTGAGCGTTGGGAGATCGGGACCACCGACACTATTGCCATCCTTGTGTCCGCTGTCGTCAAAGACCAGGGTGTTCGAGGCGCTGTCTCTAGTACTGAACCTGTTCCATTCCTCGGGGGTGAAATTCGCGCCATCGCTGCCGTTGGCCTCCGCCGGCAGCGCAACCAAACGGCTGTCGTACCAACCGCCATCGTTCCCATCATTCTCCGGACGGGTGTATATTAGGAGGTAAATGTCATTTCCGTTGAGTGAAGTAGGCTCATAGAGCGAATAGGAAATCTCTCCGATCTCACCAATTGTATAGCCAGAAAGCGTCGAGATTGAGGAGAAGTCGCCGGCGAAGTAGAAGCCCTGCTTGTAACTATCATTGTCCTCGGAATGGTCGACAGTCCCCCATGCGCCGCTACCGCTCTGAGCGATGTCGGACGTTGTATCCCAGGGATTTGCAAATCCATCACCCTCACCGTAGACGGTGTCAGCCGTTAGAACGACATCTTTGCCCTGGGCTTCCTGAAGTAATTCAAAAGTAAAATCGATGGAAACACTGTCGGTTTGAACCTCGTTCCCGGCGTTTTCATCAATTTCCCACCCGATCTCAAACTCTTCCGTTGAGTTATTACCGGGAAGGGACTTATTTGGGTTGAATTGAACATTTTCCATCTCGGGTGCAGACCCGGTTGCGAACTCGTCGCCACCAAAGCCTAACGTGAGGTTGAGATGCTCACCAAGCTCCCCGGAACCTTTTGATGAATCACCAGCTTGTTTTTCTGGCTCAGCTAGACCATTTTCATCACTCGAAACTGATCTAACGTTAAGGTTCAAGAACCCATTAATGCTTCCAACATTTTTAAGAGTCCTTGTACCTGTTCCTGACTGTCCAGGGCGCGCTTTAGTAACACTTAGCGTTGTGGTATTAGTCCCATTATTGCCGCCAGCAGCGAGATCGAGAGTACCCGCTTGAACACTGTTTCCATTACTTTCCTCCGAGTCGCTGAACAGCGCGAACGTCCCCGCACCGGTGGCGGCGGACGCGGCGCCGACTGTCAGTGCACCGCCGAGCACGCGGCGGCGAGTCAACTCGAACGTCGTACCGCTGTCGTCGTCGGACATAGTCGATCGATCCCCGTGACGGGGAGTCCCACCGACGGAGTCGAACCGTCGCCCCTCTCGGGGACACCGGCGTGGGTTACCTGGCGTGAACGCCGTGTATCATCTCGCGTGTACGCTCTCGCGTACACGTGACTCGCTAGTGGCTGACCTCAGTCGGACACCGTCTGCGTCAACTCGAACGTCGCGGTCACCTCAACGCGATCCGTCCGGACGCGATTGCTCGCGTCCGTCGGCAGGCGGTACGTCGTCTCCACGACCACGTCGCCACCGGCCGGGAGCGCGACCCTCCCGAGTTCTTCCCCGACCGGCACGTCCGCGACGGTCGCGAACTCGTCTGCGCCGCCGACGAAGTGCGCGACTGGCGGCTCGTCGGAGTCGCGGCGGACGGCGATCCGCAACTCCAACACCGACGACAACTCCCCGGCACCGCGACCGGGGTCACCGCCCGTCTCGTCCCCGGCCTCCAGCTCGGGCTTCTCGCGGCCGTTCTCGAGGTCCCGAACGTCGTCGATACCGAACGCGAGTTCACCCGGAATCGACCCCTCGTTGGAGACGAGGAGTTCACGCCCTCCGGTCTCCTCGGGCTCGACACTGGTCGCGTCCGGCCCGATCAGTGCCCGCTCGTCGTTCGACCCGATGTCGAGATCCAGCGTCCCCGCACGCACCGTGTTCCCGGAACTCGTCTCCGCGTCGCGGAACACCGCGTACGTCCCCGCACCGGCACCGCTCCCGGCCGCTCCGAGACCGGCCACCGCCGCGAGGACCCGCCGACGCGTGAGGGGTACCGACTCGTTTCCGACCATCGCTCTCGTGGGAGTACCCAACGACCCCCACCGTACTTGTTATGAGTTCTGAGAACTCGGTCAAGAACGGAGAGAAGATCGGAACGACCGGCGAGAACGGACACAAGCGCAGCCGGAACGCTCATCAATCGATCCCTACCGAACGTTCAAACGAGGCCTTCGATCCCCGTCCGAGACGGTCAAGCGGTGCTTGAACGGCCGCTACGGGCCGTTCTCTCCACTTTCACCCACCGAGACCGCCACCGCATCTCGTTCGACACCCACCTCCGTCGACCGACCTCCCACGGGCGGACACGCCCCGTCCACGACACCACTCTCTCCGACTCTGGATACCCACGCTCCCGACTCGACCCGGCAAGTGTCGCCGTACGAGACAATTAATACCGGACGTATTATACCGAGAATGTGGCTAATTCTACTCGTTTATGATATGTTCGGTTCGGAGATATTATACCCCCGCTACACGAGAGACACGGTATGGGAAGTCGAGCACGACTGCTCCAGGGGCAGGGGTCGAACCAGAGCGAAGAGGAGGTGTTGTTCGACATCCTCTCGAACCGGCGACGACGCTACGCAGTGTTCGCGATCAGCGGGACCGAAGAGGTGGAGTTGGGTGACCTGGCCGAGCGGATCGCGGCGTGGGAGAACGAGCAGCCAGAGTCGGCGGTGACCAGTGACGAGCGGAAACGGGTGTACACGTCGCTCCAGCAGTCGCACATCCCGAAACTGGCCGAAGCGGGGCTCGTCGACTACGACGACCGGGCGTCCGTCGTTCGTCCACAGCCGACGCTCGAGGAGTACGAGGTGTACATGGAGGTGGTACGGGGCCGCGAGATGCCGTGGAACCAGTACTACCTCGGCCTCTCGGGCGTCTCGCTCGCGCTGCTCTTCGCCGTCGTCACCGACGCCGTCCCGTTCGACGCACTCCCGGACGTGGCGTGGCTGGCGGCGGTCGTGGTCGCGTTCTCCGTCTCTGCGCTGGCCCACACGTACTACGTCGGCGGGACGAAGCTGAGCGGCGACGGGACGCCCCCGGAAGTCGAGATCGAGGAGTGACCGCCTCGTCACCCGACACGCACCACTCCCCCGCCGGAACGGTGTGAGGACGGGCCGCTCACTCCGTGACGACCGCGACGGACACCACCGGGTCGGGCGTGCGACACAGTTCGGCCCACGACGACGACCCGGTCTCGCGGCGGTAGCACACTCCCTCGGCGCGGTCCGGTTCGTCCACGTCCGCCGTCGCCGTGCCGGCGTACAGCCACCCTCCTTCGGCCGACAGCGCCCACGTGTACGCCGTCGTGTCTGGGGTCGGTGCGGCACGGAGTGGACACCGCCCGTCGCCGATCGCGAACACGAGCGCCTCCGCGTCGGCACCCGGCCAGTCACCGGGCATGTGTCGTCCCCCACTCGTGTACAGCGTGCCGTCGAGGCGAGCGAACTCGTGGAAGTAGGTGTACCCTTGGAACAGTTGTCCGGTGTCGAGCCGTCGCCAGGACACTCCGTCGTCTGTCGTCCGGTAGAGTCCGTGACCCGTCGCCGCCACCCACTCGCCGTCGGGTGTTCTGTGGAGGTCGTGGACGTCCTCGGCGAGCCCCTGGTGTCGCGACTCCCACGCCCCGTCTGCGAGATGAAACACACCCGTCCGTTCGACCGCGACCGCGAGCCCGTCGTCCGTCCGGAGTGTGTCGGAGACGCGTCCACCGGCCTCGGAGACGACGACCGCCGAGCCGTCGATCCACCGTCGCGCAGGGTCCAAATCGGGCAGTTCGACCGTCTCCCACCGCTCGCCGTCGGGCGACCTGTGGACCGCGAGTGGAGCTCGCCCTCCGACGACGAACCCCTCGCCGTCGACGTGGAGGTGTGTCGGCTCGTCCGTCGGGACCGGAATCGACTCGACGTGGGTCGGTGACGACTCGCTCGTTCCGGAAGTCTCCACCCGATACACACCGTCGGACCCACGACAGTACAGGCTGCCGTCGTGGCTGTCGACACCGACGGGTCCGCTCGGGCCGGGAACACGGACTGGCTCGGAGTCGTCGACCTCCGCTCCGGTGAGCCGGTAGAGGCCGTCTCTCGTCCCGAGGTACACGTGGGTCACGCGTCCACCTCCGTCTCCGGTGCCACCGCGAGACTCTTCACCCGGCTCGGGAGCGAGACGGGGCACCGCTCGACACCGCCGACGTCGACACGGAGGAGACCACCGTCTCTCGTACCCCCGAAGAGACGACCTGCGAGACTCGCCCACGACAGCGGGAACGCCGCACCCACCTCGTGGAGGATCTGTCGCCGGTGACCGTCGTAGCGGGCGACCACGGCCGCGACGTCGTCCTCGTACGTCACCAGTCCGTCGTTCAGCGCGGCGGTCACCAGCTCCCCGTCGTGAACGGCCACCTCTCGGTGGTAGCCGAACCGGAACCGATCCGTGTCGGTGTCCAGCCGCACCCAGCGGGCCTGCTCCGTCGGCTCCGGCTCGTCACCGTGTGCGCCCGAGGTCCAAGCGGTGTCCGCGGAGCCGGCCGCTCCGCCTCGAGTGGCACGCGTCTGGTACAGTCCGCCGCCGGTGGCCGCGACGAGCCGAGCGCCGTCGTCGGCGTACCGGAGGTGGTGAACGTCGTCGTGGAGACCGACACCGAACGACTGCCACGACTCACCCCCGTCCGTCGTCCCGAACGCACCCTCGGACTCGACGCCGACGACGATCCGGTCTGGATCGCCCGGGTGGACTGCGACGGTCCGCACCTGCGGCTCGAACGGCCCCGGTGTCGACCAGTCGCTCGCCGCCGCGAGCCGAGCGAACGCGACGTTCGCTCGCCAGTCACCCGGTGTCGCCGCTCGCTCGCTCCCGACCGCCACCTGCGCGGGACGGACCCCCGCGTAGAGTCGCCCCGACGACGGATCGTGTGTCACCGAGACGACGGTCCGGTCTCCGAGTCCGGTGGACTGCCACGTCTCCCCGTCGCGGGACCGATAGAGGCCGTCGGCTGTCGCCGCGTACACCGCCTCCTCGGTCCGGCACACCTGGTGGACGGTGTCGGTGTCGAGGACACACGCCGTCGCTCCGTCGAACTCGACTCGGTAGAGCCCGTCTCTGGTGCCCGCGAGGAGGACGACCTCGCTCGCAGTGTCGGGGCGTACCACGCCACGTCCTGCGTCTAGACTGTCGCCACTTCCGACCGCGTCGAGTCGCTCGGTATCTGTTCCGGTCATCGGCCCGCCTCACTCTCCCGCCACGCGGACTCCCGGTCGTCCCCGCGCCGCGCCGCTCGTGTGTTCGTCCATCTCGGTCCCCCAGTCGTCGGGACTCGTGTTATAGTTTGGTCCACAGCCATCGGTAGTGTTCGGGTATAGCGGTGCCGTGTGGGAGGTCAAGAGAGACGGTGAGACACCGGTACGTTTCCGCCAGCCGGGAGCACCCGCCGGACGACGAGATCGTCAGTTCCCACGTCACTCACATCCGAGCGACAGGGTGGGACGGCTCACAGGCGCAGTTCGATCTCGTCGGTCGGGACGTCATCCGGCGAGGACTCGCCCGTGTTCCACGTCCGCTCGACGAGCAGCAACCTGGTATCGAACGTTCCAGTGTCGTGGCAGATTGGTCGGTGGTTTTCACCCTGCCGTTTCGAACGAACTCCGATGGACGAATCGGTTCGCGAGTGTCTCACAGCAGACGGTGAACTCCGTCGATCGCTGGACACACTGATCCGGTACGGTTCTTACGAGCGCGGTGACTTCCGTCCCGGGCACGGCGACCTCGACTTCTTCGCCGTATTCGACACCGACCCCCCGGCTGACGTCCTCGAGCGACTCGAAGAGGTACTCCGCGAGTCCACGTCCGAGATAGATCACCGAGGGATCGACCTCGCGTGGGAGCACGAGACGAACCTCGGACAGCCAGATGCTGGCGTCCGGTTCAAGTTCCTCTACGTCTATCAGTTCGACTTCCGCCGTCATCACACTGTCGTGCTCGGTGACTTCCCGACGATCCCTCGCCGGGAGTTCCGTGAAGCCCTCCCGGGACGACTCGATCGGATCGACCAACTCGTCACGGATGCCGGTGACGAAGGCCTTCGAATTCTCGCCGGTGAGGTGGCGCGTCTCCGTGCACTCTGTGCCGGTGCCGACTCACTACGAAAGCAGGACGTCGCCGAGACACTCACCGACACCGAACACTCGAAAGCACGACGAGTGTACGAAGCGTACCTCGAAGACGAGGTAGCGCCTTACACGACCGAGGAACTCCGCAGGTTCGTCTCTCGCGAGACCGAAGCACTCCGGAGTGACGTGAACGGGTGACCCGACAGGCAGCAGGGCGGCGGCTCGAACGATGGGACTGGACCGAGAGGCGGGGAGACCGACCCGACACCGGTCAGGGTTCGACGACTCCCGCGAACACAGTCGTTCACTTTCGTGCGGTTCTCGCAGAGTGACAGTCGTCGAAACCTACCCCTCTACTGCCGACCGGACACGACGACGATGCCCCCCACGTCGTTTCCCGATACCATCGACTGGGACGAACACTGGAGGACGACCGACCGGCAAAAGCTCACCGAGATGCGTGCCGCGGGCGAGCGAATGGCTCGTCGGATCGAGACGTATTTCGACTCTGTCCCGGAGTCTCTCGCAGATGTCGGGTGTGGACCTGCGTTCATGTTGTTCGAGTTGGCCGACACACACCCAGACGTAGAGTTGTTCGGCTACGACGCCGCGGCATCCGTCTGTCGGGAGAATCGCACGCTCGTCCGGACCCGTGGCTTGGAGAACGTCTCTTTCGGACGGGGCGCTCTCCCGGAACTGTCCACAGATCGACAATACGCGTGTGTCACTTGTATCGCGACGCTTCACTACGTCGCCGATATCGAGACTGCAGTCGAGACTCTACTCGCACACGTCGAGCCCGGCGGGACACTGGTGTTCAACTACCCCAACGAGCACACTCGTCGGCAGTATCGTGAAGACCCTGCGACGGATCCCGAACGGTTCGAACTGGTGTTGGCGGGCGAGAACCTGCTGACGTACGAGCGAATCCGGGAGATCACCGGCCGACGCCCGCGGAGCTTCTGGAAGGCTGTCGACGAGGACGACTGGCGCTCCGTCGGTCGCGTGAATCCGGCGTGGTCATCACGACGTAGCGTCTGCGAGACCGAACTTCGACCCGACCGACGGAAGTGTGGGCTCGCGAGATCGTCACCCAGTGAACAGAGTCGGCCGGGATGGATCGATCGTGGTCAGTCCGACCGAGTCTTCTCTCGTGCGACGGTCGCGAACTCGTCGAGTGACGCACTCGCGAGGTCGTCGTCGGCCAGGAGGAGCCGCAGTCGTGGGCGACCCACGTCGATCGGCACTTTCTCCGTGGTGATCAGCCCGAGATCCTCGATGTCCGTCTTCGTCCGGGAGAAGGTCGCCTTCGACGCGACGCCGGTGTCCTCGCCCCACTTCGAGATGTCGTAGAGTTGGGCCTCGTTGCGAGCGGCCACCAGCAGTGCGAGTGACACAGCGTCGATCGTGTCGTCGCTCACCTCGTCCAGCGTGGCGAGCACGGTCTCGAAGTCCTCGCGGACGGCCTCGCTCACGTCGACACCGAGTTGCTCCATCGCACGCGTCCGACCCGGCGTCCGGAGCCCGAACGACTCGGCCTCGTCGAACCGGTCTCGGTACGTGGTGAACACGTCCGCGACGACGGTGTCGTCGTCCGCGGGGATGGCGACTGGTCGGAGCTGCTCGCTGTCGAGTACGGCGAACAGTGCCTCCCCCGTCACCAGGAGTGTCGACTCTCGGGTCCCCGTGAGAACACGCAGCGTGAGGCGGTCGGCCTCCACGTGGTCTGCGAGGTCCGAGGCGACGAGGAAGTCGTTCCGGACAGTCTTCAGCGGCTCCTCGCGCGCGAGCACGTCCAGCCGCTCCGGGAGGGCGTCTGTCTCCAGCCGCCCGAGCGCCGCCAACAGTGAAGCCGGCGGATCGACGAGCAGTGTGTCGCCGTCCGTGTCGGCGAACAGCGTCGCGAGCAGGTCCGCTCGCGTCTCCGCAGTCGTGTGGTCTGACATGTCGACCCACAGTTGGTGGGTACGGTACTTACTATTAGCGATAGTGTCGTGATGATGTAAGACAGAAACATAACTGGAACTATACGACGCGAGCGTACGAACAGGGTGACGGTGGACTAACCGACGGATCTGCCCCGGGTCGCAGCCGTTCGTCCGCGGCCGTGAGTCCCGGTCGTCGGTACACCGTCGTCGTGGCGACGAGCGGGTCGATCGACTCGGTGACGGGCTCGGGTCGGCTCGCGAACCCACCCCACCGTGTCCGCAGTTCTGCACGACAGAGACCACAGGAGTCCGTCCCTCTGGGACCCCACCGTGTCCGCAGTTCTCGACGGCCTTTCGATCAGGCGTTCGCCGACCCGTCTCCCAACGACTAACCGCCCGGGCGGACACCGTCTGCGTATGAGCAGCGACGGTGACGAACTCGTGGTTCAGTTGGACCCGGACACGGCCGACGCGGTCGGAGCGTACGCAGAGGAACACGACCTCTCGGAGGCGGCGGCCGTCCACCACGCCGTCGACGACCACCTCCGCCGACCGACGCCGGACGGCGGCGAGGTGCTCGAACGGTTGGACCGCACTGTCGACCGCCTCGATCGAATCGAGGCCCGTCAGCGCCGCACGGAACAGTTGCAGTTCCGCTACCGCGTCGGACTCGTCGGTTCGATCGTCCTCTTCGTCGCGTTCTCCCTGTTCGACCTCCCGACCGTCTCCGTGGCTCTCGCCGGTGCCGCACTCTCGATCCTCGTCCTCGAGGCGACTCTCTCGCAAGCACTGGCCGGTCTCCGGTAGCCGGTACTGGGGGTCCGACCACTGCTGCCGTGTGCGAGCGGGTGCGACGTGCACTGGGACACTACTCCACGCCCTCGTCCCCCTCGCCGGTCACTCCGAGAGTGACGCGCGTTCGACTTCTGTATCGTACTCTACGGTTTACAAACCGGTCGTCACAGTGGCCGAACCACGATCCGTCCGTCGTCGACGGCCAACCGGAGTCGGTCACCGCCCGCACCGACCCGTCCGCGGAGTGTGTCGTCGCCGGTCGACTCGACGCTGTCGACTGCGCCGTCCGCGAACTGGACGTTCCCGTCGTCGGACTCCGCCACTATCGTGGCGTCGAGTCCCGGAGCGACTCGGACGACGATGCGGCCGTCGTCACACTCGACGGTGGTGTCGCCGTCCGTCCCGCCGACTGCGAGGTCGACGCTGGCGTCGCCGCCGGTCACGTCGCCGAGTCGGACGGGAGACGCTGCTTCGATCGACCCGTCGTCGATCTCGCCACGGAGCCCGTCGACGCCGTCGACCGTCACGTCGCCGTCTTCGACGTCGATGTCGGCGGTACCCGAGAGATTCGTCACGGTTATCCTCCCGTCGTCGCCGTCGACACGACCGATCTCCACGCCCGCGGGAACACGCACGTCGAGACGTTCGACGCCACCTCCGACGACACCGAACTGTATGCCAGAGGTGTACTCCCCGCCGACGTTCAACACCCCGCCGGACACTTCTCGGGTCACCGAGACCTCGGAGAGCTTCGTCTGCCCGATGGCGTACTTCTCGGCCTCGATCCGGACCGTCGACTCGTCCCACTGGCGGACCGTCGTCTCTGCGTCGTCCACCGAGACTGCGAGTTCGTCGACGTCGTCGGCCGAGAGTGTGTGCTCGACGGTCGCCGTCTCGCGCTCGTCGTCGGAGGGCCCGACACATCCCGCGAGGCCGACCGCCGCCACACTCCCGACTGCACCGAGGACCGTTCGCCGTGTCGTCTCTCGTCGCTGTGTCTGTCTCACGCTCTCGCAGAGACTCCGGTGGGACATGAACCGACGAGGTGGCTCTCTCGAACTGTACCACTGTCTCACCACCTGTGACACCTCCAGTTCGGTACCGAAGCGGACGTGTCCTGCGATCCGACACCGGAGTCGTGACCGTCGCGTGTGGAGTGACACAAACTGCTCGCCGGCCGCGTCTCGGTGAGTGGATCTCTCCGCCCCGTCTCGCACACGGTCGTCGACCCCGGTGGTGAGAGAACTCCGCCCGCCCGTCGAGTCGACCACTGCCGATCCGGCCTTCGAGACCACCGCCGTCGGCTGTGGGAGGGTCGACGAGCTCAAGGCGAACCAGACCGCGTCGACCAGCACTGGAGCCGCGCTGCCCGGTAGTACGCTCACCTCGACCGACGCGTCCTCGGCGCTGCTGTTGCACCCGCACCCGCAACTCCAGAGCTTCGGGACGCTGGTCGTGCTCGCGTTGGCGCTGTCGTTCGTCGTCGCGCTGTTCGTCCTCCCGAGTCTCCTCGCACTCTGGGCGCGGTACGCCCCGGTGGTGTCGACGCGGCGACGGGATCGACCACCGTGGCTCCGAGTGACGACTGAGCGACCCGCTCGACGGGTCGTTCTGGTCTCGGTACAGCGGTCCGCAGTGTGCCGATTCACAAGGGTTAATCTGCTCGTCGGGCAAGTCCGACCGCTATGGATCCACCCGTGTTCGCACTGGCCTCCGGGGGCGGTGTGCCGCTGTACACCGTCCCGGTCCTGGGTATCGAACTGGGACAGACGGCGTTCACTGGGATCGGCGTACTGATGATCCTGTTCCTCATCATGGGATCGGGATTCTTCTCGTCGTCGGAGATCGCGCTGTTCTCGTTGCCGGCCCACCAGGTCGACGCGATGGTCGAGCAGGGGAAACGCGGCGCACGGGTGGTGCAGTCGCTCAAAGAGGACCCCCACCGACTACTCGTGACGATCCTGGTCGGGAACAACCTCGTCAACATCACGATGTCGTCGATCTCGACGACGATCGTCGGGTTCTACTTCGACGCGGGGACCGCGGTACTCGTCTCCTCGTTCGGGATCACGTCGCTCGTCTTGCTGTTCGGGGAGAGTGCGCCGAAGAGCTACGCCGTCGAGAACACCGACTCGTGGGCCCGCACCGTCGCGCCGGGACTGAAGATCGTCGGGAAGATACTGTTCCCGCTGATCACGCTGTTCTACTACCTCACGAAGACCGTCAACAAGATCACGGGCGGCAACTCGGCGATCGAGTCGTCGTACGTCTCTCGTGAGGAGATCCGGAACATGATCGAGACGGGGCAACGCGAGGACATCCTCGACGAGGACGAACACCAGATGCTCCAGCGGACGCTGGAGTTCAACGAGACGACCGCCAAGGAGGTGATGACGCCCCGACTCGACATGACCGCGGTCCCCGAGGACGCGACGGTCGAGTCGGCGATCCGGACCGCTATCGAGTCCGGCCACGCCCGCCTGCCGGTGTACGACGACTCGCTGGACAACGTGACCGGCGTCTTCGACGTGCGCGAACTCCGCGAGGCCGACTACGACACGTTCGACGAGTTGACCGTGTCGGACGTGATCGAGCAGACGCTGCACGTCCCCGAGTCGAAGAACGTCGACGACCTGCTCTCGGAGATGCGCGAGAAGCGGGTCCACATGGTCGTCGTGATCGACGAGTTCGGCGCCACGGAGGGGTTGATCACGATGGAGGACGTGACCGAGGAGATCGTCGGCGAGATCCTCGTCGGCGACGAGGACCACCCGATCGAGTTCGTCGACGACGACACCGTCTTGGTCCAGGGTGACGTGCGGATCGAGGCGGTCAACGAGGCACTCGACGTGGACCTCCCCGAGGGCGCGGAGTTCGAGACCATCGCCGGGTCGATGTTCAACCGCGCCGGCCGGCTCGTCGAACAGGGTGAGGAGTTCGAGTACGAGAACGTCACCGTCCGCGCCGAGCAGGTGTCGGACACCCGCATCCAGGAGGTCCGCGTGAGTGTGGACCGCGAGGTGCCCGACGCCGTCGAAGACGTGGCGACGAGCGACGCAGAGTCCGACTGAGCGACACACCGCTCGGCGGTTCTCGACGCCGACCGACCCGGTGGGCGACCACTGCCCGCGAGCCACCGAGGTACAAGCTTCTTCAGGCTCCGTCGTCGCATCTCCGGTACCGAACCATGTACGACGACGTACTCGTCCCGTACGACGGGAGCGACGGTGCCGCAGAGGTGCTCCACCACGCGAGCCAACTCGCACTCTGGGCAGACGCGGAGATACACGTCCTCTACGTCGCCGACACGACCCGAGACAGCGTCACGGTCGTCGAGGGGCAGACGGTCGACGCCCTCGTCCAGGAGGGCGAGGACACGATCGAGGAGGCGGAACGCACGCTGGACTCGCTGGGTGTCGCTTACGACACCGACGTGGTCCAGGGGAACCCCGCACCGACCATCGTCGACTACGCCGAAGAGTTCGATCAAGATCTGATCGTGATGCCGACACACGGTCGTGAGGGGCTCTCGCGGTACCTGATCGGCAGCGTCTCCGAGAAGGTCGTCCGGCTGTCGTCGGTCCCCGTTCTCTCGGTCAGGATGCAGCAGGACGAGTCACTGGAGTTCCCGTACGAGCGGATTCTCGTCCCGACCGACGGGAGCGAGGCGGCGACACGCGCCGCGACCCACCTCGTCCAGTTCGCCGCCGCGTCGGACGCCACGCTCCACGTGCTCTCGGTCGTCGACGACGACGGCCTCGGCGTGGACCTCCGGGCGACGGAGTCCGGCGAGGAGAGCGAGGCCGCCGCACGAGAGGCCGTCGACGCGGTCGCCGACGAGGCGGCCGCACACGACGTGGAGGTGGTCGAGCACGTCGAACACGGGAGTCCGGTCGAGGAGATTCTCGACGGTGTCGAGGCGAACGACGTGCACGCCGTCGGGATGGGGACGACGGGGCGTCGCGGGACGGACCGCATCCTCCTCGGGAGCGTCGCCGAGAAGACCGTCCGCTCCGCGCCGGTGCCAGTACTGACGGTGGCGAACCCGGCGGAGTGACCGGGGCTCAGTAGAGCCGGCGCGTCGTCCGCCCCGGCTCGGCCGCGGTGTCGGCCGTCTCCTCGTCCGTCGGCGGGACACGCGTCGTCGTCCAGATCGGATCGGCGTCGGTGCCGTTCTCGATAGTGCTGCCAGTGCTGTTCTGGGCGGTGCTGTCAGTGGTGCTCTCGGTCGGATCGTCGGTCGATCTCACAGTGTGTCTCCGTCGCGCAGAGACACGGAAGTAGTGTTCGGGCATACAGTGGGGTGACGATGCGATTCTGGGGGGACTCGGGTGAGGATACCACTCTGGAAAGACTCGGGTGACCATTCTACTCTGAATACACTCCGAGGTGTGCAGACACGCGACACGTCTCCGTACACGTTCGCACTCCGACGTGCTGTGGTTCGATGCGCTCGCACCCCGGCACGCCGTGGTTCGACCCTCTCGTCCCTCCGAACGACGGCGAGTTCGGACGACCGATCGCCACCCGACTCAGACGACTCCGGCGGCCAACAGCCCCGCGTCGACGAGCAAGACGACAGAACAGACGGCCGCGGCGAGGGCGTACGGTCGGAGAGTATCCGCCAACGCCGCTGGATTCGAGCCGTCCGATTCCATCTCGAATCGCTCGAGGAAGTACGTCGCGAGCGACACCTCGCCAATCTCCCGGCTGACGGCGAGCACACCCAGTTCGACGAGCCCGTTCGTGAGTCCCCACGCGATGCCCATGACGAGTACGAGCCACCCGCGGGGTGTCGACAGGAGCGTCTCGACGGCGTAGAGCCGCCAGAGCTGGTAGCCGCCGGTGATCGGGAGGACGACGCCCGTCAGTCGGGTGATCTGGAGGACGCCGTCGACGGTGTGCTCGAAGGCGGCACGACTCAGCCCGCCGCGTTGCGCCGTCGGCACGACGAACGCGGCGACGTAACAGACGTTCCCGGTCCACAGCGCCCCAGAGAGGACGTGCGAGACGTACGAGACGAGCCACACCCAGTCGGCACCCGTGAGTTCCATCGTGTCGCGTTCGGTTCCACCGACGTTTCCGTCTCTGTAGCTCTCTCAATTCAGTGCAAGACCACTCCCACTCGCACTCTCGACAGGTCCTCACACGGTCGGAGCCACCGCCCTCGACTCCGAACGGAGGTGTTCACCGGTGAGCTCTTCGAGACCGACCGAGCACAGTGGAACCACCCGGTCGTCGGCGAGGGAGTCGACCGACGACTAGCAGACAGGGTACCAGACGGCGAACGAATCGATCGACACTCGCCTCGGTTCCGGAACTCTCACCGACGCACCTCGTCGCTCGCACAGGTCGAGGGTCGTCCCTGCACTCGATACCGGAGCGAGTGGGCCGGTGGACACGGACTACTCACCCCGCTCGACGTCGGTTATCTCGAACCGTGCACCGCCTCGTCGCCCGTCTACTACACGTATCGTCCACTCGTGAGCGGAGACGATCTGGCGGACACTCGCGAGTCCGACCCCGCTCCCTTCTCCCTTCGTCGTGTATCCTGGCATGAACACTTTGTCGCGTTCTGCTTCTGGGATTCCTGGACCGTCGTCTTCGATGAAGAACCCTCCGTCGAGACCTCCGATCCACACTGTGGTGTCTGGAGGGCCGTGCTCGACAGTGTTCGAGAGAATGTTCTGGAACAGTCGGCGAAGGGCGTCTGGATCTGCTTCGACGTCTGGTGCATCTTGGATGCGAACCGAGTGTTCCTCTGGCAGTTGGACCGACGTCTGGACCTCCCGACCGATCTGCTCGATGTCGACCGGTTCGGTGTCTCGGACGACCTCCTGTGTGCGGAGTACCTCGACGAGGCTCTCCCTGAGAGTGTCCGTCCGGTCGATCGCGTCGAGTGCTCGTTCCACGTGTTCCATATCCTCAGTCTCGAGAGCGAGTTCTGCTCGCCCACGCGCCGCCTGGAGTGGCGTCTGGAGATCGTGGGAGACGGCCGTAGCGAGTTCGTCGAACCGCTCGCTCTGTTCTTCGAACCGTCGCTCGCGTCGCTTCCGATCGGTGATGTCACGTGTCGCACCGACGATCGTCTCGACGGTGTCGTCGACGGTGATCGGCGTGATCTGAGTCGACCAGTACGTCGTCTCGCCGTCGACGTGGGACTCTTCCTCGTACTCGAGTGTCTCACGTTCGTAGACGCACTGCTCGTACTTCTGTTCCGTCCGAGTCGCTCGCTCGCCTTCGAACACTTCCTCTGGTGTCCGACCGATCAGTTCGTCGGCCGAGAGACCGACCCGCTCTTGGAACGCTGGATTGGCACGTTCGATCTCGTACTCGTCGTCGACGTCGACGAGGAACAGAGCGTCCTGTGCGTTCTGAATCACGGTTTCGGCTCGCTCGAGACGCTCTCTCCGTTCTCTCCGGTCGGTCACGTCGCGTAAGACACCGTCGAGGTACTCCTCACCGTCTTCTACCGTCGCTCGCATCGTCACCTCGACCCACATCTCGTCTCCCGACAGCGTCTGCATCTCCACCTGATACCCGCTCACCGATCCCTCGGATCGCACCCGTCGGAGTAGTTGCTCTCGATCTGCCGTGTCGACGTACAGCTCCGTCACCTTCCTGTCTTCCAGTTCGTCTCTGGAGTCCGCATCGAACACGGCCACCGTCTCGTCGTTCATACTGACGAACCGCCCGTCGTGTGTCGTCCGGAACACGGCGGCCGGGAGATTCTCTACGATCTGCTCGTACCGTTCGAGCAGGTGTTCGCGGTGCTTTCGCTCGGTGACGTCGCGGGTGAACCCGACGACACTCTTGACCGATCCGCCGTCGTCGAAGACGGGTTCGCCCTGCACCCACACCCACCCCGTCTCTCCGTCACCACGGACGATCCGATACTCGATGTCGACCGGCTCTCCGTTCGACATCTGTTCCATCGCTTCTCTGACGAACTCGCGATCGTCGGGGTGGACTCCCTGCAAGAAATCACGTGGATCCTCTTTGATCGCCGCCGTCGGCCTGTCCCAAACCTCCTCGTATCCGGAGATGAACAACAACTCCTCCCACTCGCTGTCGAAGACCCAGACACAGTGCGGTGTACTCTCGGCGAGGTTCTGAAGCCGTCGTCGTGTCTCCTCGGCCTCCTTCGTGGACTGGTACTGTTCGACTGCGTTCCGCACGCGGTTCGCGAGAATCTCGTACTGCTCGGTCCCCTTCCCTTTCTGTAGGTAGTCTGTCGCCCCTTTGGAGATCGCCTCGCCGGCTATCTCTTCGCTCCCTTTGCCAGTGTAGAGGACGAACGGGAGGTCGGGGTAGTCGTCACGAACCGCTTCCAGGAAGTCGAGGCCGGTCGTGGCCGGCATATCGTAATCGCTCACGACACAGTCGACCGCGGTCTCGTTCCGCAGCTTCTGTATACCCTCTTCCGGACTCGTCTCGGTGAGGACTTCGAACTCGTCGTCTAGCCGTTCGAGATAGTCTGCCACGAACTCGCCGAAGCTGGGCTCGTCGTCGACGTGGAGGATCCTGATTGACGGATCCATAGCAGTCCGTTACCGTCGCCATCTAATAAATAACGGGTAGACATGGAACTAAGTTCGTATTAATTTATGCTGTGGAATCCCGGACAGCGCGGCGTAAGACGAGACGCTCACCACAGTGTCAACGAGGTTCACGATCCACTGTTGATCGATTCGTAGTAACGAGTCCACTCGAGTTCGAACCTCTCGAGTTTCCCGGCGTTTGTTCGGTCGGATGGATCCCATACAGTCGACGAGAACACACCAACAGGCTCACCCTACCAACGACTTGTCAGACGAGTGGTTCGGTTCTCGAACGACTGTCGGGCGACGACACGACCGTGAGTCGACCTCGTGTCGTTTGTCCGGTTCGAATCGTTGCTGTGCGGGGCGATCTGACATCGTCGTCCGTTCACTGTCGGTCCTACCAGTGTTGGCGGTGGTCACCGCTCGGGACTCAGTGCCTCCGCGAGCCCGTCGCCCAGTACGTTCGCGGCGAAGACGACGGCGACGAGCGCGAGCGCCGGCACTCCGGCGACCCAGCGTGCGACCGGGAACCCACTGGACAGTAACCCACGGTAGATCAACTGCCCGAGCGAGACGACGGACGGGTCGCCGAGTGTCGCCAGCGGCGTGCCGGGGGAGTCGATGGGGATGGCGACGAACGAGACGGACGCCTCGATCACGACGAACAGCGGCACCTGCGTCGCGAGTGTCGTCACCACCGTGGGTGTCAGGTTCGGGAGGAGGTGCCGCCGGAGTACTGCCCAGTCGTCGAGTCCACCCGCGACGGCGGCCTCGACGTACCCCTCCTCGCGACGCTGTCGGAGTTCGGCGTCGACGGTGCGCGTGAGACTCCCCCACCCGACGAGTCCCAGCGTGACGACCAACAGGACGAGTCGCCCCTCCACGACCAGCCAGAACACGAGGAGGTACACCAGGATGGCCGGGAGCGTCTGGAACAGTTCGGCGACGTACCGCACCACGGTTCGCACTCGCCCGCCGACGGTGGCGGCGACCGACCCCGCCGCGACGCCCGTCGGGACGACGATCGCCGTCGAGGCGAGCACGACGACGAGCGAGGTGCGGAGCCCACGTACCAGCAACGCGACGACACTCTTCCCGTCGCGGTCCGTCGTCCCGAGTGGGTACTGCCAACTCCCGCGACACTGGCCGTCGACGACGGGCCCGACACACCGAGAGACGAACGCGGCGTCGACCGATCCCCACACCGGCGGCTGTGCACGGTCGAGTGCCGAGAACTGCGGCGGTGGGACGAGGACCGGCCCGAGGAGTCCGGCGAGACCGAACAGCACCAGCACCACGGCGCCGCCCAGTGCGAGCCGGCGACGACGGACACCCTGCCACACCGCACGTCGCCGCTCGCTCGTCTCCGGGACGACCGCGACGACGACGGGGACGACGACCGTGAGCGACCACGCGAACAACCACTGGACGGCGGAGAGGTCGCGGGTGATCGAGGCGCCGACTGGTGGAGAGACGCCGAGGAGCGCCTCGGCAACTGCCAGGACCGCGACGGTCGCCGAGAGACACACCACGGAGACCGCTCTCCACGAGACGGTGCGACCGTCTCGATCGACCCGGTCCCAGTCGACGGTGGTGAACTCGGCGACACTCTCCGCTGCGGACCGCGGTGTCGAGTCACGCACATCCGTCGCCTGTGGTGTCGAGTTCCCCCCCTCCGCTGCTCGCGGTGTCGAGTTACGGCCGTCCGCCGCCCGCAGTGTCGAGTTACGCCCGTCCGTCGCCCGCGGTGTCGAGTCGCGCTCGTCGCTCTCACCGTGTGCCGCCCTCTCGTCCGGCTCGTCCGCTGGCTCTCTCGTCACGGCCGTCGGGTGCTACTACGCACGGGAGAAGTGTGTTTCGCTCGATCTCACCGCTCTCGAGGGGTGCGTCGGACGCGACGGGCTCGATCACCGTCTCTGGAGGGTGTCACCGTCGGCACGTCACCAGTCTCCCGAGACCAGTGTCAGTCGTCCGACACCGGGCCCCCAGCGTGTCCCGACATCGTGATCGTTCGTTTAGGTGGTGCCCTCCCGATTCGTCCAGCGTGGAGACACAGGCGCCGAATCGACCGAGACGGCGCAGGAACATTCAACACGGTGCGGTCACAGCGACCGCTCGTGTCGTCGAGACGTGTCACACTGACGGAGCGACCCGGGACTGTCGGAAGGACACCGTCACGACCCGGTGTCGGTCTCGAGCGGAGGTGAGTCTTCGTGCGTAGACTGTCACTCCTCGCCCGGATCGGCCGGACGCTCTCCGTCGTCCCGCTGGTCTACACGCTCGCGTTCCTCGCGCAGTCGTTCGTCCCGAACCGCAACCTCGGCAGCTTCGGCTACGCCCCGACGTTCGAGGGCGTCCGCACGTCCCCGGACCCGATGTTCGCTCGCCGCGACGTATCTCTCCTGGACAGCTACGTCGAGTGGGCGGTGCGACTCCTCACCGGCGAGTGGGGCACTGTCGGCGGACCGGACACGCGGGCCGCGACGGCGCTCGTGGGCGACGCGCTCGGGTTCACGGCCGTGTACTTCCTCCCGGCACTGCTGGTCGCGCTGCTGTTCGGGACGGGTGTGCAGTTGTACGCGGCCGCCAGCGACCGGACACTCGACGCGTGGACGCGACCGCTGGCGGTCCTCGTCGTCAGCGTGCCGGCGTTCCTGTTCGCGTACCTGGCGAACACGTTCGTCCCGGTCTTCCTCGCGGAGACGACCCAGTTGACGGTGATCGGGACCGGGTACAGGCCCTCTCTGTCGCCACTCGCACCGCGGAACCTCCTCCCCGCGGCGACGCCGTTCGCAGCGACGCTGGTCGTGTTGTTCGGGATCCAGAGTCGGTACGCCGGCACGGAGTTGGCAGAGTACGCAGATCGGCCGTTCGTCAAGATCGCCCGTGCGAAGGGTGCCGGGCCGCTCCGCGTGGCGGTCCACCTCCTCCCACACGCCGCCGCTCGACTGGCGACGCTGCTGTTGTCCGAGGCGTTCGGCGCCGTGCTCGTGGCCGGCTACGTGATCGAGTGGGCGACCTCGACCCCCGGGATCTTCGCGCTGACCATCGAGGCGGTGGCGTCGCGGCGCCCGGGACTCGTGTTCCCGGTGGTGTTGCTCCCGGTGGTGGTCGTCGTCACCGTCAATCTCCTCCAAGAACTGTACTACCTGTTGTTCGACCCGCGTGTCGACGCCGGCGACGGGGAGACGAGCGGATGATCCGAACGGTCACCCGTCTCACCGGTCGACACTCGGCCGCGGGATTGATACTCGCCTCGCCACAGGCACGCCCGTGTCTCCGTTCACGACCGACGAGGTACGCGCCGCCGCGGCGACGCTCCGTCCCGGCGCGACCGTCGAGTCCGTCTCCGAGATCGCTCCGGGGAAGAACGCGGTCTATCACGTGCGGTTCGACGACCGCGAGACGGTGCTGAAACTCGGGACGGAGTCGCCGGAGCGCGTCCGCGCCGAACCCGCCGTGATCGCGCTCGTCGCCGACGCGACGACCGTCCCCGTCCCGACGGTCGTGGCCGCGAGTGACGAGGTGCTCTCGGTCCCGTGTGTTCTGTTCGACCGTGTGGCCGGTGAGACCGTCGACGACCTCTCGCCGGACCTATCGTCGGCGACGTTGGCGCGTGTCGCCGACGCGGCCGGGCGGCACCTCGCGTCGCTCCACGAGTCGACCTCGTTCGACGGGGTCGGGCCGCTGGTACCCGACGACACGGGCCCGACTCCCGGTGGCCCCGACCGTGGGTGGCAGTCGCTGTTGTGCCGGACCGCCACGGCGAAGATCGACCGGCTCCCGGCCTCGTTCGACGATCACCGCGACGCGATCCGAGACGGCGTGGAGCGGGTTCTCGCCGCTTGGGACGGACCGGACGGAGTCGACTCGGTGCTCGCCCACATGGACTACCGCCCGGCGAATCTCGTGTTGGACACGGGTGCGGAGCCGGTGGTCCGGGCGGTGCTCGACTGGGGCGGGGCCGCGGCGGCGCCACCGGCGTACGAACTCGCACACGTCGAGACGCTCCTGACCGCGTGGCCCGGTGTCGACGACCCGCCCCGACTGCGCGACCCGCTCCGGGCGAGCTACACGACCGTCGCCGGCGTGGACTCGTTCCCCGACGTTCCGGCGGTGTACCGACTCGACGCGACGCTCCGCGTCGGGAAACACCTCGAACTCTTCGCCGACAGACGATCCGACGTGTCGACGGCGACGCTGGCCGAGGACACGCTCGACAGTCTCCGCTCGTTCGGTGTGCTCGAGTGAGCGCAGTTCACACGCGACCGGGTGTCGCGTCCGGGTCGCGGGCGGTGTCTCGCCGTCTCGGAGTGTCGCGCTGCATTGCAAACCTACTTGTGCGCGTGGAACCGAAAATTAGTATGTACACGGTAGATCACGTCGCGTCTCGGTTCTCGGGGCGGTCGGTCGTCTGCGGAGGCAGAGAGTGAACCCTGGTCACGTCGACTCGATCGTCGACCTGACGTACGGGTTGTTGATCGCGGTCTCGGTCGGACTGATCGTCCTCGCGGGCGACGCCGTCGGGTTGGCGTTCGGCTTCGGTGTGTTGGCGTCGTACGTCCTCCACGTCGGGTGGAAGATGGCACGGTTCGACCCGAACTGGATGACCACGGCGGTCGAAGAGACGGTCGAAGAGACCGTCGGCGAGGCGGTCGAGGAGACCGTCGAAGACACTGTCGAGGACACGGTCGGCGAGACTGTCGACCAGTCCGTCGAGGAGGCCGTCGGCGCGTCCGTCGAAGAGACGGTGGAAGACACGGTGGAGGCGACGGTGGAAGACACGGTCGAGGAGACGGTGGGTGAGAAGGTGGAGGAGACCGTCGAGGACACGGTCGGCGAGACCGTCGACGCGTCCGTCGAGGAGGCGGTCGGTGAGGCGGTCGAAGAGACGGTGGAGCAGACGATGGAGGAGACGGTCGAAGAGACGGTCGAGAAGACGGTCGACGAGTCCGTCGAGGACACCGTGGGTGACGCGGTCGAAGAATCCGTCGAGGACACCGTCGAGGAGACGGTACAAGAGGCAGTGGGTGAGAGAGTTGAAGAGACAGTCGAGGAGACGGTGGGGGATACTGTCGAAGAGACGGTCGAGGAGACGGTCGGCGACACTGTCGAAGAGACTGTCGACGAGAAGGTCGAAGAGACGGTTGGCAACACCGTAGAGAAGACGGTCGGTGATTCAGTCGAAGAGGCGGTCGAAGAGACAGTCGGTGAGAAGGTGGAAGAGACGGTCGGTGACTCCGTAGAGGTGGCGGTCGAGGAGACAGTCGGTGAGAAGGTGGAAGAGACGGTCGGTGACGCGGTCGAGGAGACGGTCGAGGCGAAACTCGAGGAGCAGGATGCATCGACGACCGACGACGAAACTGACGGAGAGACGGCCGGCACGAACGGATCGGACGGAGACGACGACGCGAACGGAGACGACGACGCGAACGGAGACGACGGCGCGAACGGAGACGAGACCGACGCGACGGACGCGGGAGACGAGCAGTGATCTCGCTGTTGTTGGTCGTCGGCGTGCTCGTCGCGATGTTCGTCGCGTTCAACATCGGCGGGTCGACCACCGGTCCGGCGTTCGGCCCGGCGGTCGGCGCCGGTGCGATCTCCAAACCCGTCGCGGCGGGGCTGATGGGCGTGTTCTTCTTCCTCGGCGCGTGGACGCTGGGGCGCAACGTCGTGACGAAACTGGGCTCGGAACTGGTCGTCGACACCGGCGTGTTCACCCTGACGACCTCGATCACGGTGTTGTTCTTCATCGGCGTCGCGCTGCTGGTCGGGAACGTCTTCGGCGTCCCGGCGTCGACGTCGATGACCGCCGTCGGCGCTATCGCCGGCCTCGGACTCGCCGGCGGCGTCCTCGATTTCGCCGTCATGGGCGAGATCGTCGTCTGGTGGGTCGTCTCGCCCATCGTCGGCTTCTGGGTCTCGCTGATCGTCGGGCGCTACGTCTACGACCGCCTGGACGAACTGGTGGCGATGGAACGGAGCGAGGGACCGCTGTTCACAGTCGACCGGTCCGGCTCGGTGCCGGTTCCGCGTGTTCACCGGACGACCAACCGCCGGGAGTTGGCCGGCACCGCGACGGTCGTCGGCATCGGCTGTCTGATGGCCTTCTCGTCTGGCACGTCGAACATCGCCAACGCCGTCGCGCCGCTCGTCGGCAGCGGGAACCTGGCGATGAACCCCGCCATCGCACTCGGCGGGCTCGCGGTCACCGTCGGGGCGTTCACGATCGCGCGCCGGACGCTGGAGACGATGGGCAGCGACATCACGGAACTCCCGCTCACCGCGGCGATCGTCGTCGCCGCCGTCTCCTCGACGCTGGTGGTGTTCCTCTCGGCGCTGGGCATCCCGGCGAGTTTCGTCATCATCGCGACGATGTCCGTCGTCGGCCTCGGGTGGGGTCGTGCGACCAGGCGCGTACCCGCGCCGGCGGTCGTGACGGGTGACGGGGAATCCGACGACCCGCTGCGCGAGGGGACCGACACCGACGCGACGGAGGTGCCGAACCCGAGCGCCCTGTTCGACCCGCTGACGACCGCACGGATCGTCCTGATGCAGAACGTAGTGCCCGTCGTCGCGACCGTCGGCGCGTACCTGACGTTCCGGTACGTCCCGATCTTCGGGTTCTGATCGGATCTGTTCGAATTGCTGCCCGAACGGCACACCCCTCGCGGTCACGAGTCGATCGGTCGGTGTCGCCTTCGCAGCGACACGTCGAAGGACTCGACAGATCGTGACACGTCTCACGACGTTCGAGCGGCAACACTCCTCGGTCCCCGGCACGAGCCCCCGGTTCCACACCCCGTTTGTCGGAGCAGTGCCTGGTACACGACGATGTCCGACGAGACCGAACACGACCACGAGAATGATCACGAACACGACCACGTCCACGAGCGGATCGACGAGGACGTGACGGAGCGAGAAGACTGGGCGCGGCGGCGACGGCGTGACATCCCGACCGGCGAGAACCTCCTCGTGATCGCCTGTATGGACGAACGCATCCCCGTCGAGGAGGTGTTGGGACTGGAGTTGGGTGACGCACAGATCTTCCGGAACGCCGGGGGGAAGGTGACGGCCGACGTGATCCGCTCGGCGGCACTGACGACGAACTTCTTCGACACCGACGAGATCGTCGTCGTCAACCACACGGACTGCGGGATGATGAGCGCCCCCGACGAGGCGATCAGAGAGGGACTCGAGGCCCAGACCGGCGGGCTCGACGACGCCGACATCGACCCGTCTCTGCCTGAGTTGTCGCTGGGTGACGCGGACGTGATGGACTGGATCAAGACGACGGACGACATCGACGAGGCGTGTGCCGCCCAGGTCGCGTACCTCGAACAGTCGTCGTTCGTCCCGGACGACGTGACGATCACGGGGTACGTCTACGAGGTCGAGTCCGGCGAACTCCGCCAGCCTGGCGACCGGATCGCAGAGGAGATCAGCGAACGGCGGGTCTGACGGGTCGGATGGGCGTTTGGACCGCTGCGTGTCGGGGAGGGCGCGGGCGCACTGCCCCAGTGGCCGCTCACCGAGGCTTACCTCCGTCGGGTCCGGAAGGCGTCGTCACCGTATGGCCGGAAGTCAACGTCGAACGTCCACACGTCGGAGTTCTGCTCGACGAGGCGGTGGAACTCCGCCGCGATCGCATCCGGATCGGCGCGCTTCTCGGCCAGCACGTCCTCGGAGACATCTGGCCCGTCGACCCAGCCGTCGACGGACGCGTGGACGACGTGGACGCCCTCGGGAGCGAGCTGCTCGGCCGTCTTCCGTGCGACCCACTTGGCGAAGTCGCCCGTGTTGAGGATCACCGTCGCCCCACCGTCCAGTAAGTCCGAGAGCATCGTGTCGACGACGAGCCCAACCCGTACTCGACGGTCTCGACAGTCGTCCGCAACGCCTCGGGATCGTCGTCCGACGGGCCACTCCAGTTCGGCACCGGCGTGTTGTGGACGTACACGTCGACGCTCCCGAACGTTTCGTGGAGCTCCTCGACGGCCGACGCGACGGCGTCCGGCTCGGTCACGTCCACGCGCTGTGCGATCACGTCGCCCGGCGTCTCCGACTGGAGGTCCGCTGCGAACTCCTCTGTGAACGACTCACTCCGCGCCCACAACGCCACCCGATCCCCCTCGGACGCGAAGCGTCGTGCGACCGACTCGCCGATCGTCGGGCCAGTGCCACCGACCACTACGGTACGAGTCACGAGCCGTCGTGAGTGCGCCGGGCACTCGAACCCAGTGAGGTCGCGCGTCCGGACGCACGACCGCATCCGTGAACCTCACCGGAGACACTGTGTGAACCTCACCGGAGGCCAGCCACGTGATCCCGGTCAGACCACGTCGATGGCGCCGAGCATCCCGCCGCCCTCATGGACCTCACACAGGTAGAACTGTTGGCCGGTGTCGTCGAACGACTGCGAGAACGTCGTGTCGGTGTCGCTTGTCGGGTCGCCGCTGTCGAAGTCGGAACTGGAGTCGTTCGTCGAGGCGACGTTGTGTGTGCCACCCATCCACTCCCAGTCGACGGTCGTCCCGGCGTCGATTCGCAGCGCGGGCGGGTCGAACGCGAGGCCGTCGCCACCGACGGCGACTGTCACCGAGTCCTGGCCCGTCGCGTCCTGGATCGACCCGTCGTAGCCGTTGGCGTCCGCGAGGAACGAGTCGATCTCCGCGGGAACCTCCATCCCACCGCCACCACCGGACATGTCGCCACCGCCCATCCCGCCGGTGTCCTGGGTGAGCAGCAACTCGAACTGCGTGTCGGCGGGTTCGTCGTCCGGCGTGAGGTAGCCGACCGCGAACGCGGAGTACACCTGTCCGCCGGCGAGACTCACGTCGGAGCTGGCGACCACGTCGCCGTCGTTGCTCTCGGTGTCGCCACGGATGTCGAGCGTGTAGTCGCCCGCCGGCACCTCGACCGTCGTCGAGTCGCCGTAGGCGACGCCGTCGAAGACCGGGTCGCCGTTGGACGCAAGCGTCACGTCTACCGCCGGCGCGTCCGGGGACGCGTGGAGGAGTCGGACCCGCGCGGTGTCGTCCGCCGGGCTGTCGTTGTCGTCGCGCAACACGAGCGGAGTGAACGCCTCGTCTGCGTCGTCGCCGATCTCACCCGTCGCCGCGACGGTGTAGTCGGCACCACCGATCACCGACACGGGCCCCGAGAAGACGGTCGTGTCGGGGCTACCGGCGGGTGTGATTTCCACCTGTCGTTCGCCGGCCGGGACGTCGAGGTACCCCCCGACGGTGCCGAACGCCACGTCCGAGACCGCTCTGGAGCCGTCCACGTACACGTCCACGTTGGGCGCGTTCGGCGAGAGGTGGGCGACGCGAACCTGTGCAGGTGTGACCGGCGGGTTCACGACGCCGCCGGCGGAGTCGTTCGACACGAGCAGGTCGAACGGTGTGTCTGCCGGTTCGTCGTCTGCTGTCAGATAGCCAGCCGCGTACGCCGTGTACACGGTGTTCTCCGAGAGACTCACCTCGTAGGCGGACACCACGTCGCCGTCGTTCCCCTCGGTGTCGCCGCGTACCTCGAGCGTGTAGTCGCCGGCCGGCACCTCGACCGTCGCCGAGTCGCCGTAGGCGACGCCGTCGAAGACCGCGTCGCCGTTGGCGGCGAGTGTCACGTCTACGGCGGGCGCGTCCGGCGCCGCGTGGAGGAGCCGCACCCGTGCGGTGTCTTCGCCCGGGTTACTCACGTCGTCCTCGAGGACGAGCGGTTCGAACGGCTGGTCGGCGTCGTCGCCGATCTCGCCCGTCGCCGCGACGGTGTAGGCGGTCCCGGCCTCCACCGGGACGGCCCCCGAGAAGACGGTCGTGTCCGCGTCGCCGGCGGGTGTGATCTCTATCTGTCGGTCGCCGGCCGGCACGCTAAGATAGCTGCTCACCGCGCCGAAGGCGACATCCTCGAGTACGGCCGTGCCGTCGGCGTACACGTCTACGTTGGGCGCGTTCGGCGAGAGGTGAGCGACGCGCAGCGAGCCGGTCGGTGCGGCGGTCGGTGTGTCCGTCGGCTCCGGGGTCGCCGTCGGTGTCGGCGTCCCCTCCGAGGTCGGAGTGGACTCCTCCGTCGGAGAGTCCGTCTCGTCCGACCCCTGCCCGCCACACCCCGCGAGCCCGACCGCGACACCCGTACCGATTCCGGTGAGAACGCGTCGTCGCGTCTTGTCGTCTGACATACACTGGAACACTACACCCACTCATTCATAGGTCCTTTCGGGATTCCGACTAAAGTCTCACCCAAATTCGACCCGATTCGTTTTTGACGGTCTCTGTAGGCTGTCTGTGGCAGATAGAAACGAAGTGGTTACGATAGAGAAGTTGATATGTGAGTGATAGTCCGGACCAGACGACACCCGTCACCGACGAGGACCACCGGCTCCACTCCGACGACTGGAGAGGAGCCGACCGACGAGTCGGCGGCTAGCGGGGTCACTCGGAGGTCACAGATTCCGTCTGGGTCTCCTGTCCGAGTCTAGTGATCTCGATCGGTTCGTCACTCTCCTCTCCACTGCCGACGGCGACGACGACGTTCGTCTCTTCCGTGTCGGGCACATCGACATCCGTACTCGCCTCTCTCACGCCGTCGACCGCAGACCCCTCGTCGAGACTGATCGCGACGGTGTGTGTCCCGGTCGCGGAGAACACGTCGTCGTACCGGGCCACGCCGACCTCCGCGTCCGGCTCCGTCCTCGTCCCCGTCGCCGTCCCCTGTTGCGTCTGTCGCTCCGACACGAGATCGAACGTCTCGTCGAGCACCGTCCCGCCGTCCGGCCCCGTGACAGTGACAGTTCCGGCGATTCGCCGATCGGTACCGTTGACGACGTTGACCTCTTGGAACACACTCGAGACGGCCGACTCGAGGATTCCAGAACAACCGGCTGTGGCGGCGACGGTCGCAGTCGATACACCGGCGAGGAGTCGCCGTCGAGAGCAGTTCGTGTGCACACACACCCCGTCGGTCCGAGGAGGTATAGTCCGTCCTCAGTTTCTCTCGGGGCGAAACACGGCCCCGACGAGACGCGGCGAGCGATGGTTCGTCGACGGCGAGAGTGACACTGCTCGGACGGGGGTGAGACGACCACTGTGGGGTGATACTCTACAGATGAGCAAGGCGAGTGCCTCGGGGCTTTGACCCCGAGGCGGTTCACAGGCAGTCGAGGTGAGTGCCTCGGTGCTCACCCTCGAGGTACCCGACGACACTCACGTCACTGCCGGTCACCGACTCGAATCGGTCGCTCGTCGGTCCGTGGTGGCGCCTCCCGGTGTTACCCGGACCCGTGGTGTCACGCTCGTCCTCGCCGTCACTCGCCTGTAGACGCCGACGATTCCGAAGTACGTGACACCGATCGCGACGAAGAACGCCGTCTTCGCCGTGCCGTCCCAGGTGAACCCGTCGACGAGCAGCGGCCAGGTGTTGCCGAGTCCGTGGAGGAGGCCGACGAAGTAGAGGTTCTCCGTCAACTCGTACACGAGACCGAACCCGACTCCAGAGAGCGTGAGCACGAGGAGTGTCCCGACGACCGACGTCCCGCTCACGTACCCGCCCTCGACGAGTACTCGCGGAACGTGAGCGAGTCCGAACAGGGCGCCGGCGACGACGATCGCTGTCCCTCTGCTCACCCACCCGTTCGCACCGAGAACGCTCCGTACCTTGTTCTGGAGGTAGCCGCGAACCACGAACTCCTCGACGAACGCGTAGCCGAACGACGCCACGAGCCCGCCGAGCGCGACCGGCCAGAGTACGTCGAGACCCCACGCGTTACCGCTCGCGGTCGCGATACCGACGCCCACGACGTTGAGTCCGACCCAGACGGCGAGGAACGCGATGGCGCCAGGAAGTAGGAAGCGCTTGGCAAGCCCGATATCACTCGGGCTGGCGTCGTCTCTGTACAAGAACACCGCACCGATAGCTGCGAACCCGAGGAACCACACCGCCTCAACGGCGTTCCGAACCAGTTCTGGCTCCGCTGGGACGGCAGTGTCGACCCAGTGGTTGACCGCGAAGTACACTACCAGCACGAGGAGGAACCCGACTACCCCAGTGACTCGTCCGTCGATCGAAACGTGTCTCGTCGTCATCGTGGGTCGTCATTCGCTCCGGAGCGACGTATGAGGGGGTCGTGGCCTGTCACGACGACAGACCGAAACAAGAACTAAGTGACTCGACACCAGCCAGGGGAATCTGCCCCCGACACGTCTCCAGACCGTCCACCACAAGTACTATGTCGCTCTCACCGGGACATCGAACTATGCTGCCCTCCACCGCTCGACAAGTGTGGTCGTCCGCCACGTGGCGGTACGCCCTCACAGCCGGTCTCGCGTCGGTCCCACTCACGCTCGCTCTCAGCTGGCGAACACCCAGTGAGTCGTGGAACCTCGCGGGTGTGGCTTTCGCCGCTCTCGTCGCCGGATATTTCGCGAAACGCCGCGGCCTCGAGAGTACAGCCGTCGGCACCCGTACCGGTGTGATCGGCGGCCTGCCCGTCCTGTCGTCGGTTCCAGATCTCTTCACGTACGTTCTCGGACTGCCTCAGCCCGCCTGGTTCACCGCGGTCGCGGGCGTGACGCTGGTTGTGTTCGTCCCCCTCTTGTTCGGATTCGCCGCGCTCGTCGGTGCGCTCGCGGGACGACTCGGCGGCTGGCTCGCAACACAGAGAGGA